>CAZPUJ010000516.1:0-14540 GCA_964589725.1 uncultured Planctomycetaceae bacterium | reverse complement strand
TGGTTGCTCAAGCCGCTGACGTTCATGAATCTCAGTGGACGCAGCGTGCGGCAGTGCGTCGAGTTCTTTCAGTTGCCGTTGACGGATCTGCTGGTCATCTGCGACGACTTAAACCTGCTACTCGGCCAGTTGCGAATGCGTGCGTCGGGTTCCGACGGCGGTCAAAAGGGGCTGCGAGACATCCGTCAGCAATTGGGGACCGATGAGTACGCTCGGCTGCGAATCGGGATCGGTCGGCCGCCGGGGACGATGGATTCGGCGGATTTCGTGCTGTCTCGGTTCTCGAAGTCGGAACAGGAGGTCATCGAACCGACGATCGTAGCGGCAGCGGACGCCGTCGAGCTGTGGTCGCGGAGCGGAATCGCCGTGAGCATGAACCGAGTGAACGGACCGGCGGAAAACCCGAAGCCGGAGCAGGAAAAGTTGAAATCCGAAATCCGAAATCCGAAATCCGAAGAGTCACCCGGGGACTGAAACTGTTTCGAGTTTCGGCCGGACGAGCGACAGGAAGATTAACGACAGAAAGATGAAGAATGGCGGAAGTCGAAGATATTCGCGATTCGATCCTCAATGGCGAATTGGAGGTGATCTCCGAAAACCGCTGTCCGCAAGTGCTGATTCTTCGACACTTCTCGCTCAAGGCGACAAGCGGCGTTGGCAGATCAGCCGGAACGCGCTAGCGTCCGGTTCTAATGCCCTAGACCGGACGCTAGCGCGTTCCGGCTGATGGCTCTGTCGGCATCAGCGAGGAGTCTCGATTTTTCTGTCGTCAATCTTCCTGTCGGCCTGTCGGACGTCGGTCTACGGCCGACTTCGGTTTCGGGTTTCCCGGTGTCGCAGGCTGCGTTGCAAATCTCATCCAAGACGCTACAAAGTTGCCCTTTCCATCGCTATCTCATGGACGCGAACTGTTGTTGAACCTGTTGAGCACTGGAGATCGGAAGTTGGCTCAGAACTTTTACGAAGGCATGTTCCTGGTGGACAGCGGTCAGTATGCCGCGAATCCCGAAGGATCGGCGAATCATATTCTGGATATTTTGAAGAAGGCGGGCGGCACAATTGTCGCGAGCCGTCCGTGGCTGGATGGCAAACTAGCCTACTCCGTGAAAGGGCATCGGAAGGGCTTGCACTATTTGACGTACTTCACGATGGACGGCGCTGGACTCGACCAAATCTCGCGGCAAGTCCATCTGAGCGAAGTCATCTTGCGGTACATGGTGCTCAGGCATCCCAAGGTGCTCTTCGAGGCGATGGTGGGAGGGCTCAGCGGCAAGGAAGGGACGTTCCGCCACGTCGAGAACGTGGACGAAGCTCGTCCAGTTCGTCGTGGTCGTGAGGAAGAAGTGATCGTTGGCGTGGATGACGTGGAGTAAGTGCGTTAGTCGGACGGATTGCCAATCCGTTCCAAGTCGATAAGACCTCCGTCGGAGGGCCGATCATGGCCAGTTTTAACAAGGTCATCCTCCTGGGAAATCTGACTCGCGATCCGCAAGTGCGTTACACGCCCGGTGGCATGGCGGTCGCGGATATTGGACTGGCGGTCAACCACAGTTGGTTCGACAAGCAAACGAATCAGCGACGCGAGGAGGCGACGTTTGTGGACGTGACGCTGTGGGGTCGCACGGCAGAGATCGCCGGCGAGTACCTCGGCAAGGGACGGCAAGTGTTGATCGAAGGTCGTTTGCAGTTAGATCAATGGGACGACCGTGAAACTGGCCAGAAGCGCAGCAAGCTGAAAGTCGTCTGTGAAAATCTGACGATGGTCGGCAGCCGTACCGAAGGTCAGGGCCAAGGTGGTCGAGGCTCTGGTGGCCCTCCCAGCCAAGCTTCGGAACCAAGTGAAAGTTTTGACAACCAAGCGCCGGCCGAACCGGGGGGCCGATTCGACGGACCGCCGTCAGGTTCGGGAGAAGGTGAAGTGCCGTTCTAAGCGAGTGGATTGGATTTTTTATCGGCCTTGACGGCCCAATGAGCGAGACGAAGGTCAGCGAAGATGCCAAAAAAGCGACATCAACACGCCGAAGTGCGGACGGGACATCGAGCCGCGGTCGAGTTATTGCTGGCGGAGGAAGTCCCTTCGCTCGGCAAGCAGGGGGAGATTGTACGGGTTCGACCGGGATATGCTCGAAATTATTTGCTGCCGTACGGCTTGGCCACGCTCGCCACTGATGCGAACAAACGCCGCGTCGAGAAGCATCGCCAAAAGCAAGATGATCAGCGAGCCGAGAAGTTCAAGAAGCTGCAAGAGATGGCGGTCGCCGTCAGCAAATACAGTGTGACGCTGGAAGCCAATGCCACTACGGAAGGTCACCTGTACGGCTCGATCCTGGCCAACGATATCAGCAAGGCGTTGAAAGCAGCCAGCTTCGCGATCGAGCCTGACAACGTGCGTCTGGAAGGCCCGCTCAAGGAATTGGGTATGTACACGGTCAAGCTGCATTTGGCTCCCGAGGTGGAGACCGAGGTCAAGGTGTGGGTCGTTCCATCCGCCGCGGCGGGGGATAAGGCGTAAGACAAGTCGATCGTTGCTTGACAGCACGTTGAAAAGCACATCATGCAGCGGGGGGTGCAAGCCCTCCGCTGTTGTTTTTCAGTGTCACCCTTCGTTCCGTTGATGCATCGGAGTCCCCACGATGGCAACTGCTCCGAACGGCGGACGAAACTTCCCCGGCAAACTTCCGCCGCAGAATCTCGAAGCTGAAAAAGGAGTGCTCGGCAGCATTCTGCTGATGCACGAAGCCATTGACGAAGTCGGTGACCTGCTAATTGCCGATCACTTTTACGCTGATCGGCATCAGCGGATTTACGCGGCCATCATGGGCCTGTACGAGAGCGGCGTCCGCGGTGTGGACGCCGTGACGCTGGCCGAAGAACTCGATCGCCGCAAGCAGTTGGACGAGGTTGGCGGCGTCGAGTACCTGGCGCAGATTCTGGAAACGGTTCCCAACGCGGCGCATGCGAAGTACTACGCCAAGATCGTTCGCGACCGTTGGATTCAGCGCAGCCTGGTTTACGCTTGCACCGAGATCCTCGACGAGTGTTACACCGGCTCCAGCGAGACCGAGGACATCTTGCACGCGGCCGAGCAGCGTGTGTTCGGCATCTTGGAACAGCAAGAGCGAGAGACGAAGCTGGCGCTGGGCGACATCTTGATCGACGCCTACGATCGCATTCGGGCGCGCTTGGAAAAAGAAGGGTCGCTCAGCGGTCTGAGTACTGGATTCGTCGATCTCGACCGGTTGCTCAACGGCTTTCAAAACTCGGAGCTCATCATTTTGGCCGCACGGCCGAGCATGGGTAAAACCGCGTTGGTGTGCAATATCGCCGAGGCGGTCGTGTCCGATTCCAAACAAGGCTGCCTGGTCTTCAGCCTGGAAATGTCGAAGCTCGAATTGGCCGAGCGATTACTGTGCATCCGCGCCAAGGTCAACGGGCATCGGCTGCGCGCCGGTACGCTCGACGAAGTCGAACACGAAGCGCTCATGAAGGCGGCGTCGGAACTCAGCGAAACACCGATGTTCATCGACGATCAGCCCGGCCGGTCGATGCCGCAGATCAGTGCCGTGGCTCGGCGACTGAAGCGGCGGCATGGCCTCGGGCTGATCATCATCGACTATCTGCAACTCATTGAGCCGGAAGATAAGTTCGCGCCACGCGAACAACAGGTGTCGCAGATTACGCGGCGACTGAAGCATCTCGCGAAAGAATTGAACCTGCCAGTGATCGCCTTGGCACAGCTCAATCGCGGCGTTGAGAATCGCGAGGACAAACGCCCACGGCTGGCCGACCTGCGCGAGAGTGGCGCGATCGAGCAAGACGCTGATGTCGTGATTTTTTTGCATCGCCCTGGACTCTACGACCCCGAAATTCGCCCTGGCGAGGCGGATATCATCGTGGCAAAAAACCGCAATGGCCCGATCGATACGGTGGCACTGTCGTGGCTCAGCGAGTCGATGCGCTTCGGCAACCTCTCACACGTTCAAGAGCCACCCGGCGGGTATTTTGCCAAAGGCGACAGATTTGATCGGTGAGACCCGGAAGATCAACTGCAAATTGCAAATTGGTAGGAGAGACTCCGAGATGACTCACCCGCCGACCGACACTGCGTTTCAAATCATGGCATCGAGCTGCCGCTTCGGGAGTGGCATCACGTGCGAGGTGGGGATGGACTTGCTTGATCTCGGCGCGAGACGTGTCTGTCTGGTGATTGATCCGGCCGTCAGAGTGTTGCCGACAGGCTCGGTCGTGCAGCAGGCGTTGGAGAACGCGAAGCTCAGTTTCGCGGTCTTTGATGGCGTGGAGATCGAACCGACGGACACGAGTTTTCTCGCGGCGGCGAAGTTCGCTTCGGAGGGAAGTTTCGACGCCTTCGTGGCGGTCGGCGGTGGAAGTACGATCGACACGGCCAAGGCCGCGAACCTGTACGCCTCGTATCCAGCGGACTTCTTGGATTACGTCAATCCGTCGATTGGCAAACGGCGGCCGGTGCCCGGACCGCTCAAGCCGTTAATCGCGATTCCGACAACTGCCGGCACCGGCAGCGAGACCACGGGCGTCGCGATTTTCGACTACACCCCGCTGCGTGTGAAGACCGGCGTGGCCTCGAAGTATTTGCGGCCGACGTTGGGCATTGTTGATTGGGACAACACGCGCACGCAGCCCGCGGCCGTGGCGGCGAGCGCCGGATTGGATGTGCTCAGTCACGCACTGGAAAGTTTCACCGCTCTGCCTTACGAACAACGTCCTCGCCCCGCGCGGCCCTCGGAACGTGCGGCTTATCAAGGCTCGAATCCGATGAGCGACGTGTGGGCCTTGCGAGCACTGGAACTCGTCGCGGAATTCCTGCCGCGCGCCGTCGTCGATACGAGCGACGATGAGGCTCGGGCGCAGATGATCATGGCCGCATCAATGGCCGGCATCGGCTTCGGCAACGCGGGAGTTCACGTGCCGCACGCGATGGCTTATCCCGTCGCCGGTATGGTTCGCGATTTCCATCCGCCGGGATACGCGACGCAACACGCGCTCGTGCCACATGGCATGTCGGTGATTTTGCACACTCCGGCCGTCGCGCGTTTCACGGCTGCGACTTCGCCGGAGCGCCATCTGCTCGCCGCGAAAGCTCTTGGTGCTGACATTTCGCGAGCGACGCCCACCGAGGCGGGACAAATCTTGGCCGACCGAGTGATTCATTTCATGCAGAAGCTCAACATGCCGAACGGGCTGACGCAAGTCGGATACAGTTCGTCCGACATTCCGGCATTGGTTGAAGGGACGCTCCCGCAGCAACGGATTCTGAAATTGTCGCCGCGCTCGATCGGAACCGACGAACTGGCGAGATTGTTTGAAGAGTCGATGACGATTTGGTGATGTTCTGTTGCAGTCCCGCGCTGCGGCGAAATGAGGTGAAAAGTTGTTTGTCCACGTGGTTCAAAACACCGCCAAAAGGCGGGACTGCAACGCTTCGCACACTCGGAGCAAACTGTCTCGCCCGCCGCGCGAAATGGCTTTTTGCTTTGACGGTCGCACGGCGCGACCCCTATCATGTTGGACGTCAGTCTCAAAGCCTGCTGATTTGTGCCTCACGAAATCTTCCCTCCAGATTGTTTCGCCCGCAGCCGGTTCCTACCTACCAACGCTTGCGAGGTGCCGATTGAAATCCTTCGACGTGAACCGGGGCTGGATTGTTCTTCTCGCCACCTTGACCGCATTGACCGGTTGGGCCTCGTTGGCGTCGGCACAGCCGACGATCACGCTGACCACGCCATTAGCCGTCAAGCCGGGACAGCCCAACGATCTGAAACTGCATGGCGCGAACTTGGCTGGGCCGACTCAGTTCTGGGCGAGCTTCCCCGGCGAGTCGGTGTTGTCTCCCGACGTGATGATGAACGGAATGAACGCGGCCGAGTGCGTTTATCGAGTCACCGTGCCCAGCGACGTGCCAGTCGGCATCTATGGGTTGCGACTGGCGACTGCCGGTGGAGCGTCCGCGCTGCGGTTGATCACGGTCGATGATCTGCCGTCCGTCGCGCAAGCGGCGGGCAACGGGACACCGGCGGGGGCACAAGCTCTCACGTTGCCGGTGGCTGTGGATGGACAAGTCGCATCGCTCGCGCAGCACTACTTCAAGTTCACTGCCGCGGCCGGGCAGCAGATCACATTTGAAGTGCTCGCACGGCGAATTGGGTCGGCCCTCGATCCGATGATCCGGCTGCTTGATGCCAAGGGACGTGAGTTGGCTTACAGCGACGACGTTCCGGGCCTGAGGTCAGACAGCCGGTTGTGCTATCTGTTCAAAGACGCCGCCGAGTATTTGATCGAACTGCGTGACATTCGTTTTCAAGGGAGCGGCAATCACTTCTTCCGGCTGCGGATCGGCGACTTTCCGTGCGTGACGGTGCCGTATCCAATGGCGGTTAAGAAAGGTGCTCCGGCGACGGTGAATTTCGCGGGACTGAACCTCGACGGCGTGCAGCCGGCGGTGGTCACGTACGCGGCGGATGCTCCGTTTGAGTGGGCATCCGTGGGTGCCAAGCGAGCGAACGGCGCGAGCAGCAATTTCGCGTTGTTGGGCGTGAGCACTCGTGACGAGTTCATCGAGACCGAGCCGAATGACGACCCGAAGACTCCGAACCGAATCGATCTCGCGACGGGCATCAACGGACGCTTCGACAAGCCGGGAGACATTGATCACTTCGTCTTCACGGCCAAGCAAGGTCAGGCGATGACGTTCACCGGCATCACGCGACGACAAGGTTCTCCGGCGTCGTTGATGATGCGGTTGCTGAATGCTCAAGGCGGTCAGATCGCCGCGAAGGAGGACTTCGGCGCGATCGACCCGACGTTCGATGCGACGTTTCCGGCCGACGGCGATTACACGCTCGCGCTGCAAGACCTGCATCGGCAGGGTGGCGCTCAATTCGCTTACCGAGTGATCGCGACGCCACTGCAAGCCGGCTTCACGCTGTCGGCTTCAGCCGACACGACGAACGTCGTTACCGGCGGCACGACGCTGATCACCGTAACGGCGGCGCGCAAGAACTACGCGGGAGCGATTAACGTTTCGGCGATTGATTTGCCCGCCGGCGTGACGAGCCATCCAACCGTCATCGGCCCCGGCCGCAACGCTGCCGTGTTGACTCTGCGTGGCGCTCCCGACGCCGCAGCCGGCAAGATCGCGTTGGCGAAGATCATCGGGCAAGCCAAGGTTGGGGAGGCAGATGTCACGGAAGTTGCCTCAACGTCGCCGGCACTCACGACGCTGTTCAACGGACTGCCGTGGCCGCCGCAGAATTTGACGCAGTCGTTCGCGATCGGCGTCGCTCCCAAGGCCGTGATCAGCTTGCGAGCTGAACCGCCGGAGATCATCTTTGGCAAAGATCTTTCCGCGACAGTAAAGTTGATCGTCGAACGACAAGAAAAATTTGATGAGCAGATCGTGGTCGCGGTCACTCCCCCAGCAGACGGCCTGCCCGCCGGCATCACCGCGGCGGTGAAGCCCATCGTCAAGGGAACGAACGAGATCGACATCGTGTTCGCCGCGAATGCTCAAGCTCCGGATGGGGAGTTCACGGCCGTGCTCGTCGGCACGATCAATCAGAACAACGTGAATACCGCTCAGCCGGCGCCCGGCATCAAGTTGAAGCTGCGATCCGCGTTCAACGTGGCTGTGAAGCTGGAAGCTGATAAGATCGCTCGCGGCGGAATGCTGAAAGGCAAAGTGACGCTCGACCGCAATCCGGCCTTCAAAGGTCCGGTGACGCTGACGCTCTTGAATCTACCCAAAGGAGTCACGGCCGCTCCCGCGACCGTTGCTGAAGGACAGACCGAAGCGGAAATTGCGTTGACGATCGCCGCCGATGCCGCTCAAGGGGCGGTCAACAACATTAACGTGAAAGGTGACGCGATGAACGGTGCCGCCAAGCTGGCGGGAACCTCGCCGAACATCGCCCTGACTGTGGAATGACTTTAAGAGTGACTTATTCCGTGCCACCTCTGAATTTGAGGATGAAGCCATGAAGAGATGTCTGAGCTTCGTTGCTGTTGTGCTGGCTTTCGGTCTCGAGACAATGGGTTTTGCCGCCGATGCGCCGACAGCGCTCTCGCTCAATCCAGGCAAGTTTGAGTTGCGAGGGCCTCGTGCTCAGCAGCAGCTTGTGGTCAGCGGGACGTTCAGCGCGGATGATCTTCGGGATCTGACGACCGGCGTGACGTTTGCGTCGTCGAATCCGAATGTTGTGAAGATCGAGGGAACGCTCGCGAAGCCGGTCGCGGACGGGACGGCTCAAGTCACGGTGACGCTCGGTGGCCTGACCGCCGCGGCAGAGGTCACCGTCAAAGAATTCACGATGCCGTCGCCCGTCAGTTTCAAGAATGAGCTGTTGGCGGGACTGACGAAGGCTGGTTGCAACATGGGAGCCTGTCACGGATCGCCCTCCGGCAAGGGAGGCTTCCGGTTGTCATTGCGAGCGTTCGATCCCCCGCTGGATACGCTGACGTTGCGGTCGGAGTTCATGCAACGCCGAGTCAATACTCTGCAGCCGGACGAGAGCTTGATGATCAAGAAGCCGATGATGGAATTGGCTCATGGCGGGGGACGACGCATCAAGAAAGGCGATCCGGTATATCGCGTCTTCCACGGTTGGATCGGCGAGGGTCTGCGGCTGGATGCCGACACCGTGCCCGATTTGGCGAAGATCGAAATCTTCCCGAACAAGCGCGTCTTCAAACCCTCCGGCAATCAGCAGCAGTTGATCGTCACCGGTTTCTTCACCGACGGCAGCACACGCGACCTGACACCGCTGACGGTGTTCAGTTCGTCGAACGAACAAGTCGGTTCGATCAACGAGAACGGTTTGGTCTCGAAGGCTGGCCGCGGCGAGACCGCGATCCTCGCCCGGATCCTCGACAAGATGACGACCAGCTACATCACGTTCCTGGAAGACGTGCCTGGCTTCGCGTGGAACAACCCGGCCGAGAACAGCTTTGTCGACACGCTGGTCTTCGAAAAACTGAAGCAGTTGCAAATTCTGCCTTCCGATCTGTGCACCGACGAAGAGTTCTTGCGTCGCGTGTACCTCGACGTTACCGGCCGCTTGCCGACGATCGAGGAATCGACCGCGTTTCTGAATGACCAAACTCCGGACAGGCGGAATCTGTTGATCGACCGCTTGGTCGACAGCGACGACTTCGCGGACTTTTGGACGCTGAAGTGGAGCGACATTCTGCGCTCGAACAGTAAGAAGCTCACCGGCACGGGAACGCACAAGTTCCGCCGCTGGGTTTACGATTCGGTCCGCACCGACAAGCCTTTTGACCTGTTCGCTCGCGAGTTGCTCACCGCCAGCGGCAGTGTGTTTGAAAACCCGGCCGCGAACTACTGGCGAGCCAGTCGCGACCCGAACGACGCGGTCGAGACGACCGCTCAGTTGTTCCTCGGTATTCGCATTCAGTGCGCCAAGTGCCACAACCACCCGTTTGAGCGTTGGTCGCAAGACAACTATTACGGCATCGCCGCTGCGTTCACGCGCATCGCGCGGCAAAAGGGCGACACGGCCGAAGAAGAGATCATCTACCCGACCGCCGCCGGAGAAATCCAACAGCCGCGTACGGGCAAGACGATGAAGGTTCACTTGCTATTAAAGGGTGACGTCGATGTTCCGAACGAACAGGATCGGCGCGACGTCTTCGCTCAATGGTTGACGGCTCCGGACAATCCGTTCTTTGCGAAGGCGACCGTCAATCGCGTGTGGGGTCATCTGCTCGGCCGAGGCATCGTCGAACCGGTGGATGACTTCCGCGATTCAAACCCGCCATCGAACGCCAAGCTGCTCGATGAGCTGGCCGCGCAGTTTGTCAAGAATGGATTCAGCCAGAAGTTTGTGGTTCGGACGATTCTGAAGAGCCGCACGTATCAGCTCAGCTCGCGCAAGAACAACTTCAATAAGGACGACGAGATTTACAGCTCGCACGCCAACACGCGACTGTTGTCGGCCGAGCAACTGCTCGACGCGATCTGCCAAGTCACCAGCGTGCCCGAAGCATTCCCCGGCTTGCCGCCGGGAACGCGAGCCGTCGCGCTGCCCGATCCACCTACCGATCACTACTTCCTGAAGATCTTCGGACAGCCGCAACGTGAGATGGCTTGTCAATGTGAGCGGTCGAGCGAGTCGAATTTGTCGCAAGCCCTGCAAATGATCAACGGCCCGACGGTTCACGGCAAACTGCGCGCGGACGCCGGTCGCATCGCGATGTTCGTGAAAGAGAATAAGCCTGACGACGAGGTGATCACGACGTTGTACCTCGCTGCGCTGTCGCGCAAGCCGACGCAGACCGAACTGGAAGCGGCGAAACGTCACGTCGCCGCGCAACAAGACCGCCGCTTGGCACTCGAAGATGTGGGATGGGCGATCCTGAATTCGAAGGAGTTCTTGTTCCAACATTAGAAAGTCGCCGGATCGCTCCGCGATCCCAAGTTCGCTCGTCGCTCGTTCCCAAGCTCTGCTTGGGAACGGTTTTGAATCAGTGCGGGCCGCACGGTCCGTTTCAGAAACCCGACTCGGTGATCCGAGTCGGGTGTTTTTTTTGGTGAAGGACGAACGAATAGAATCCTTTTTCACGGACACTCGTTACAATTGCCATCCAGCAAGCTTGGACGCTGTTGTCTGGGGGCGCTGCGCACGTTTGTTTTGAGAAGGTGAATGTTATGGCTGAAGGCACGATCAAAAGGGTAACGGACAAAGGATTCGGATTCATTGACACCGGAAACGGGGGCGACATGTTCTTCCACATGTCGAACCTTGACGGTGTCCGGTTCGAAGAACTCCGCGAAGGTCAACGAGTGACTTTCACGGTCGGGCAAGGCCCGAAGGGACCGCGAGCGGAAAATGTCCGCTTGGCCTAATCGCTGAACGGCTCCGGAACACAGAGAAGCCGGCGTCGGCGTCGGCTTCCTGTCTTTGTGAAAAGATTTCTCGTCGGAGAGACGAGACACCCATTATCGACAACCATCCCGAAATCACAGGAGGATTACCATCGCTAAAAATCAAAACACCTTCGCCAAAAGAAACCGAGAGATGGAAAAGAAACGCAAGGCCGACGAAAAACGGGAAGACCGCCGCAAGCGGAAACTTCAGGGGCCGATGCCGGTCGGAGAGGCTGGCGTGCAGGTGGCCGAACATCCAGACCACGATCTGCCCTAACCGGGATTATTCATGCCGCCGTAGCCAATCTCGCCAGAGATTGGGTTGTTACCACGCATCGTACCCAATCTCTGGCGAGATTGGCGGCGACACCCTGCCGACAATTCGCAGGGAACCATGAATAATCCGGTCGAAAGGAACGAGGACGAAGTCTTGGTGCTTTTGTAGCACCAAGACTTCCGCGAACACCTCCCGGCAAGAATCGTCATGCCGACTCGTATCCTTGACCTCGTCGCTCACGACATCCGCTTTCCGACCTCGCGCAGTCTCGACGGTTCGGACGCGATGAACCCCGACCCGGATTATTCGGCGGCGTATGTCGCGCTCCATACGGATCATCCCGACGGCCTCGAGGGGCACGGGATGACGTTCACGATCGGTCGAGGCAATGACCTCTGCGTGCGCGCAATCGAGGCGATGCGGCATTTGGTCGTCGGGCACACACTGGAGGAGTTCACGGCAGACCTTGGTCGCTTTTGGCGGCATGTGACCAGCGACAGCCAATTGAGGTGGATCGGGCCGGAGAAGGGGGTGATCCACCTCGCGACGGCGGCCATTGTCAATGCGATGTGGGATTTGTACGCCAAGGTCGAAGGCAAACCGCTCTGGCGATTGCTGTGCGACATGACTCCGGAAGAACTCGTTCGCTGCATCGACTTTCGGTACATCACCGATGTCCTCACGCCGAGCGAAGCGGTTGAGTTATTTCGGCGTCAAGAACCGACGAAGGTCGCTCGCATCGCCGAGATGCAGCGCGAAGGCTATCCGAGCTACACGACTTCGGCCGGCTGGCTGGGGTACGACGACGACAAGCTGCGGCTGCTGTGTCGCGAGCTGACAGCTCGCGGTTGGACGCATTTCAAGATCAAAGTCGGCCGAGACCTCGCCGACGACGTCCGCCGTTGCCGCATCATCCGCGAGGAGATCGGTTGGGACCGCCGCTTGATGATGGACGCCAACCAAGTTTGGGACGTCTTGCAAGCCATCGCATGGATGAAGCAACTCGCCGAATTCAAACCGTGGTTCATCGAAGAACCGACCAGCCCTGACGACGTGCTCGGCCATGCGGCGATCGCGCGAGCCATTGCTCCGATCCAAGTCGCGACCGGCGAACACTGTCAGAACCGAATCATGTTCAAGCAATTCCTGCAAGCCGGCGCGATCGGCGTTTGCCAGATCGATAGCTGCCGCATCGGCGGCGTGAACGAAATTCTGGCCGTGCTGTTGATGGCCGCGAAGTTCGGCATTCCAGTCTGCCCTCACGCCGGCGGCGTCGGACTGTGCGAGTACGTGCAACACCTCGCACTGTTCGACTACATCGCCGTCAGTGGCTCTCTGGACAACCGCCTCTGCGAATATGCCGACCACCTCCACGAGCACTTCGTCAACCCGCTCGTGATGAAGCACGGCCGCTACATGCCGCCGACAGCGCCAGGCTACAGCATCACCATGAAACCGGATTCACTCGCCAACTTTGAGTTTCCGAACGGCGCGGCCTGGTCGTAATTTGCATGCGCCGAATGCCATCCATCTGATAGACTGCGATGCGCTCAATTTCTCCTTTCTGTGGGGGTTCACCGATGTCCGTGACTACCTCTCCGCCTGAACTTTCTCCCGAGATGTCGTTTGCCGACATGTGGGAGCGGCTGGGCCAAGTTCCGCTGGAACGCATCCGAATGTTTCCGGCTCCCGGAACCGCGACCGTCGAAGACGTCGAGCGATTGTGCGATCGCGAACCGAAGCGTCTGTGCGAACTCGTCGATGGTGTGCTGGTGGAGAAGCCGATGGGACACGTCGAATCACAATTGGCTGTTCGCCTATCGCATTTGTTGTCGGGCTATTTGGACGAGCACGATTTGGGGATTGCCGTCGGAGCGGATGGGCCGCACCGAATCTTTCCTGAACAGGTCCAATAGTGTTCGGCACGGGATTTGCGCCCTCGTAAATATAAATGTTCAGTATTGCGCTTTCGCCCCATCCTGCGCAACATTCCCGCATGGCACGGAGGAAGTCAGACAAGCCGAAGCCGGAGATCCGCGACAAGGATATCACGGGGCTGAAGTATTTTGAAAAGCTGCTGCCGCTGTTCCAGCGGTTGCACGAGGTCGGTTGCGAGCGGGACACGGCCGGCAATCGCGATCTGCATTTCGATCAGTATTGCTGTCTCGTCCTGTTGTTCTTGTTCAATCCGATTGTCACGTCGCTGCGGGCGTTGCAGCAGGCTTCGGAGTTGAAGTCGGTGCAGAAGAAGTTGGGCGTGCCGCGGGCGTCGCTGGGGTCATTCTCGGAGGCGCGGCAGGTGTTTGATCCCGAATTGCTGCGGCCGATCATTGGCGAATTGGCGAAGCAGGCGCAGCCGTTAGCGCGCGATTCACGGCTGAAGGACTTGAAGCAGTTGCTGACGCTGGTGGATGGCACGTTGCTGGCGGCCTTGCCGCGGATGATGCAGGCGTCGTTGCTCAAGCGACAGACCGGCAGTGGGCAAGTCAAGTGGTGTTTGCACACGCATTTCAGCGTGCAGAAGTACGTTCCCGACCGGATCGACGTGACCCCCGACGCGGGCGGCGAACACGACGAACGCGCGGTGCTGGAACGCACGTTGGAGAGCGATCGGCTGTACGCGATGGACCGCGGCTATGCCAAGTTTGCGCTGTTCAACGCCATCGTCGCGAAAAACAGCAGCTATGTCTGCCGACTGCGCGACAACAGTGTTTACGAAGTTGTGGAAGAGAGGCCCTTGACCGACGCCGATCGCGCGGTCGATGTTGTGAGCGACCAGATTGTGAACATCGGGCTGAGCGGCAAAGCGGCCGACCGCCCGAATCACCCCCTGAGATTGGTCATCGTGAAGGTGAAACCGCATGAAAGTCGCGGCAAATATCGCGGCGGTTCGTCCGGCGTGGACAGCGATGGCTTCCTGCGCATCGCCACCAACCTGCTGGACGTGCCCGCCGAAATCATCGCCTTGCTGTACCAATACCGATGGACCATCGAGGTCTTCTTTCGGACGTTCAAGCACTTGCTGGGCTGCCGGCATCTGCTGAGTCTTCACCCCGACGGGATCAAGATTCAAACCTACTGCGCGATCATCGCCTGTTTGCTGATCAATCTCTGGACCGGCCGCCGCCCCACGAAACGCACCCACGAGATGCTGTGCTACTACCTGATGGGTTGGGCCACGGAAGACGAAGTCTTGGCGCACCTCGCGAAACTCAAACAGCACGACGCTCAAACCCAACGCTGACTCCGGGGAAGGGGAGTTCGCGTTCCGAGCGTCCGTGCCGCTTCACGCTGCGCCGAAATATCCGCCGTGACGCTCATCGACAGCGCGCTGCTCGCCTG
>CAZPUJ010000515.1:0-24200 GCA_964589725.1 uncultured Planctomycetaceae bacterium | reverse complement strand
GCCGGCTAATTGCTCCGGTTAGGTGGTCTGTGCAGTCATACAAGCCCGAAGCGCAAGCGAGAGAAAGCCGCAGAAATCTCTCGCTTGCGCTTCGGGCTTGTATTTGAATCCAGACGCAGATTGAAGAATTAGCCAGCCGTGGCTAATGGCTGCCATCCCATACGGGATGGAACCGCAGTTCTGTGAGGGGCGACGTTGCCAGGATTCTTTGTCGCGCCCCGAGGACCGACTTTCGCATACCGCTTATCACCAACGGAACTTGCCAAAATCGTTCATAGGCCTCTTGGTAATCTGTTCGTTCAGCGGTAGTTTGATCCGCTGGTTCGCACATCGTCTCGCCTGTCTTTATCGTCAATGGCTGCGCGGCTGACTTCGCTGTTCGGCGTAATAAGGTCGATCGCTTTGATATCGAAGACCATGACAGACTCAGACGCCATCGGTCGCCTGATCTTGAGCGACGAGTATCGGACGCTTCAGAAGCTAACGCCGGAATTCAATTTCTTTTGCATCTTGGATGATGCCCATCGAGAGCCGGCTTGGTCGCGAATGTTTGCGGGCATACTGGACTCGACGTTACCACATGCACTGGGAACCGCTGGCCTGCGCGAATGGATGGGTCTGGTGGCTGCCGAAGTGCGTGAAAACAATTCCGTGATCCCAGCATTCGTTTCGGATTTCCCAGAGGGATTTGTGGTGAGAGTGTCCGTTGAATATGTCACTCCTAAAGGCCGGCGCATCGACATCCTTGTTCGGATTCTCGATTCCCAGTACCGCGTAGTTGCCGTCATCGGAATCGAGAACAAGCTTGGCAGTCCAGAACAGCCAGCCCAAATCTCTGACTATCAGGCGGCGCTGTCCGAAGTCTTCCGAAAGGGAATTCACCGTCTAATCGTGTACCTGACTCCCGACAGACGGGAGGCGCGAACGGCGAGTGCCATCGCGGAGTGTCCCTACTTGCCAGCTTCTTACAAAACGATGGTCGGAATGTGTCGACAGCTTGCAACAAGTGCTGCTCCTCAGGTCGGAGTTCTCTTGGAAAGCCTGAGCCGGGAAATCGAAACTGAAGTCCTCGGAGAAGACAAAATGAAAACCGATGCCGCCGCTCTCATAAGTCGATTGTGGATTGATCCCGATCATCGAACGGCGCTGCGTCTCATAGCGGAATGCGTACCCACACCGCGAAAGCAACTGGAGGCAGGCTTGCGGCAGCGAATTGAGCAAGGGATCAATGCCGTTGGAATGCAATTGGACGACGACAGCGTCAGCTATTATCCCCACCGAAGCGCGAACCCGCATGAGATCAAGGTGTGCTGCGGGGGAAGGCTTGCCGAGCTCACCGGTCAATTTGGTTTTTACCTTTACTACATGCTCTCCATTGTCGCGATCGGAATCCCGATTCTGGGAGCGAATTCTCTTTGCGCCTCATGGCATGGTGTGAATCTGCACGTGGTCGGCAGCGAGTCATCGATATGGGACTCTGTCGGTCGCTGAGGAGCGGCGATCAAAAGAGTTGGAGTTCCTGGGAAAATATCTGGACCGGCGGTTCTTATTGTTTAGTGGACCTCGGACAGAGAGATTTGGATGGATTGGCAGAGTTGTTGTTGCAGGGGGTGCGCGCAACCTACCCTTCGATTGAGAAGGCCATCGTCGCGGCCAGTGCGTCTGCGGGGAAAACAAAGGGCAGAAAACAAAGGAAGTCGTCGGGAACCGATTAGCGGTTTCGAATCCTGAAATCTTTCCTTTTCCACCCCTGAATCAGCCAGCAGGTGTCCTTGTCCTTGGGAACCGGGCCATGAAATCGTTCTCTGAGCTGACCGGAAAAGAAAAGAGCACCGAACTGCTGCGGTGGATCTGCGTCCCGGCGGCGGCGGTGTTCGTCGTTTTCGCGTTTCGCAGCATCGCTGGCTTCGTGATGCCGCCCGCAGTCGCTCAGCTCCCCGGGTCTTCGGCGATGCCCGCATCGGACTTTTACCGCATCTACCTTCCCTGGATATTTCGCATTCTCATGGGGGCGGTCTTTGTCATCGCGGGAGCCAAGACGGCACCGCGATGCTGTCTCGCAACAGCCATCGTTCTGGCTGTCCTCTGGAGTCTTATTTCTCTCAACATTCATGTGCTCGTGCATCTTTCCCAAGGCACTCCGCACTACACGCACTTCATCGTCGAGGCCGTGGCGGCTGTTGGCGCGGCTGGTTCCATTTTGTACTCAGAGAAATCGAAGGGCCGGCGTCGATAACGGCCGCGATCGTCTCGCCCTGCGATAACACCCTTCACGAGACACATACGATGGAACTGGATTTGTCCGACAAGATCATTTTGGTCAGCGGCGGTGCCAAAGGGATCGGCGAAGGGATTGCCCGAGTGCTCGCCAGCGAGGGGGCGATTCCGGTGATCCTTGGTCGAAACGAGAAGGACAACAACTCGGTCGTGCAAAGCATAAGTTCTGGCGGCGGTCACGCTTGGCACTTGGTTACGGAGTTAACTCAGACCGACGATTGCTGCCGAGCAGTCGCGCAGGCTGTGTTGAAATTCGGTCGCATCGACGGACTGGTCAACAACGCTGGCATCAACGACGGAGTGAACCTCGAGCACGGCGACACCGAACGGTTCCTCGCGTCGCTGCGGAAGAACCTGATTCATTACTACGAACTCGCGCACTTCGCGTTGCCGGAGTTGAAGAAGTCGCGGGGCGCGATCGTCAACATCGGCTCGAAGGTTGCCGAGACTGGACAAGGCGGGACGTCGGCCTATGCGGCGGCGAATGGCGGACGCAACGCGCTGACTCGCGAGTGGGCTGTCGAACTCGCCAAGTACGAGATTCGCGTCAACGCCGTGATCGTCGCCGAGTGTTGGACGCCGATGTACGCAACTTGGCTGAGCACCGTTCCGAACCCGGAAGAAACTCGGCGGCAGATCGAATCCCGGATTCCGTTGGGCCATCGCATGACGACGTGCGAGGAAATCGCCAATATGGTTGCCTTCCTGTTGTCTCCCCGATCGAGCCACACGACCGGCCAACTCATTCACGTTGATGGCGGTTACGTGCATCTCGATCGAGGGTATTGCGGAAGAAGTGAGGAAGTGAGGAAGTGAGGGAAAATCTCCATGAATCACAAACGCTACATCGCCGCAGCCGCTCTCGTACTCTGACTGGTGGCGACGTCGCATTCGAGGCCTTGGATGTCTTTGAACTGAGCTCCGTGTGGAACGCCCGGACGGCCCAATGAGGTTCACTAATACTCGACGAGTGCACTGATTCAGTTCCTAGCGAGGGAGACCGAGCCAATGTGCCGAGTCTGCAATCGATTCAACGTGTTGTGGGCCGTTTTGACGTTCGTGCTCTCGCTGCCAGTCGACGAACTTGTTGCCGCAGATGGACCGCAGAAGCCGAACATTGTTGTCATTCTGGCCGACGACATCGGCTACGGCGATCTGTCGTGCTACGGGGCCAAGCATGCGAAGACGCCGAACCTGGATGGGTTGGCCACGCAAGGCTGTCGCTTCACCGACACCCACTCGCCAGCCTCCATTTGCACGCCCACGCTCGGCCAATTGTTTGACCTGAAGAGCGACCTCGCCGAACAAACAAACCTCGCGGCCAAGGACCCCGCGAAAGTCGCGGAGTTGCAAGGATTGTTGAAGCAGCTCGTATCGGCTGGCAGTGTGACCGCTGCCGAAAAGAAACGTCCCAACATTCTCTTCGCGTTTGCCGATGATTGGGGACGATATGCAAGTATTTTCGCGGCGGTCGAGGGAGCCGGCTCGATCAACGATGCCATCAAGACGCCGAACATTGACCGCATCGCGCGTGAAGGAGTGCTGTTCCGCCGAGCGTACGTCAACGCGCCGTCGTGTACTCCGTGCCGCAGTTCGTTGCTGTCAGGACAGTATTTCTGGCGCACCGGCCGAGCGGCGATTCTGCAAGGGGCCGTGTGGGACGCGAAGATTCCGAGTTTCCCGTTGCTGCTGCATGACGCCGGATATCACATCGGGCAGACGTACAAAGTTTGGAGTCCCGGCACGCCGAACGATGCACCGTTCGGTGAGACTCGCTTCGCCTATGAAAAAGCAGGCGGCCGGTTCAACAACTTCTCCGAAATCGTCGCGCAAATGGTGAAGAAAGGCCGGCCGCTCGAAGAAGCAAAGGCCGAGCTGTATCGCGACGTGACCGGCAATTTCGAGGCGTTCCTCGCGGACCGAAAGCTGGACCAGCCGTTCTGTTATTGGTTCGGTCCGACGAACGTGCATCGTGCGTGGGAACGTGGTTCGGGCAAAGCGTTGTCGGGCATCGAGCCGGATTCGCTCAAAGGCAAGGTACCGAAGTTTCTGCCGGACGTGCCCGAAGTCCGCGAGGACATCGCCGATTACTTCGGCGAGATTCAAGCGTTCGATCATGCCGTCGGGCTGTTGCTGAAGAAACTGGAAGAGATCGGCGAACTGGACAATACACTGGTTGTCGTCAGCGGCGATCACGGCCCGCCGGGATTCACGCACGGAAAATGCAACCTGTACGACTTCGGCACGAACGTCACGCTGGCGATTCGCGGAGCCGGCACGAGCGGTGGCCGAGTGCTCGATGACTTCGTCTGCTTGCCGGATCTCGCGCCGACGTTTCTGGAAATCGCGGCCCTCAAACCACCGGAGGTGATGACCGGCCGCAGTCTCGTGCCGATGTTGCGATCGGAGAAGTCCGGCCAAGTCGATCCGCAACGCAGCTTCGTGCTCACGGGCCGCGAGCGGCATGTCGAGGACGCTCGCGACGGTTTCCTACCGTACCCACAACGAGCGATCCGCACGAAGGATTATCTCTACATCATCAATTTCGAACCCGACCGATGGCCAATGGGCAACCCGTACACGCTCGACACCGCTGCTGAGCCGAGTGCCGAAGCGTTCGCGAATGACACGCACGTCTCGCTTTCGGATATGGATGCCAGTCCGACGAAAGCCTGGCTCATCAAGCATCGTGCCGATCCCGAGTGGAAGCCGTTTTACGACCTCGCATTCGCGAAACGCCCGCGCGAACAACTGTTCGTGATCGCCGACGACCTACACCAACTCCGCAACGTCGCGGCCGATCCGAAATACGAGTCGGTGCGTGCGGAGTTGAATCAAAAACTGATGTCCGAACTGACCCGCACCAACGACCCGCGAGTCACCGGCGACAAACAATTCTTCGAGAAGCCACCGCTGGCCGGACCGTTGCCACGAGCAGAAGCACAACCACGCCCCTCTCGGACCACAGGAGAAACCTTCCGTCATGTTCGCGTTCCCTTCCCGGGGAAATCGGTGGGAGTCAATCCGGCGACTGGTATGGCTCAAGCGTTCTGGGTCGGCGGCGAAGCATTGGCCCACACGAGCCAGTTCCTGCCGGTCGATGCCAACGGCAAAGTGGTGTCAGCGAATGTCGTCGTCCAAACGAAAAACGTGTTGCAGTCGTTGGATTACGCGTTGAGATCGACTGGCGGACTCAGCCTGGCCGCGAAACTCAACGTCTATGTCACCAATTCCGATGTGGCGGCCAAGGTTCTGCCGGTGTTGGCCGAACGATTCGCGGAGGACAAGCGGCCGGCAGTCAGCTTGGTGCAAACTCGTTACACCACTCGGCATGACCGCCTCGCCCGTGTTCTGCCGCGCCGTCCGAGCGAACAGTCCAACCAGCATCTACGTCTCGGGATTATTCTCGCACGAGACGGCCGACGCTGCGGAGCAAGTCAGCGACGTCTTCGCTCAGTTGCAGGAGATCCTCGAACAATGCGGCAGCGACATGCGGCACCTGGCCAAGGCGACCTATTACGTCAGTGACAACGACGCGAGTACGAAACTCAATGAGCTTCGGTCGAAGTATTACGACCCGCAACGACCGCCGGCGGCCTCGAAGGCTCAGGTGCTCGGCGTCGGTCTCGCGCGAAGATCGTTGACGCTCGACATGATCGCCGTGCGGAAGTAGCCCCCTTGGAGTACGGTGGCTCGACGCCGCCTTGGAATCGCCGCGAAGCGGCTTTCTTTGGAATTGCAATTCGGATTGAACAACGTGGATTCCAAAAGACTCGGCCGAAAGTTCCAAAGATGTGTCGGGCCACAGCGCTCCAAATTTGCCTTGTCGTTTGGATTGCTGTTCGTGACACTATTCCTGAATCAAGCGACCCCACTGAGCTTGCCTCAGTGGCTCGCGGGCTTCTGCACTACTTGAACGCCACGCGAAATCAACTGCTCGTAGTGCAGAAACCCGTAAACCGCCGACGCAAGGTCGGCGGGGTCGCTTGTTTGAGGACTAGTATGCAAGTTTAACGCAGCATGCTCTGCATGCTCCGTTTGCCCGACCGCAACCAATCTCTCTGAGGCGACCACATGGACTCGACACGACAGGAGCCGCTGTCGCGATCTGACTTTCTGCGGGTCTCAACGCTCGGCGCGGCCGGACTCGGCCTGGCTGCGGCGGTCGCACCAGCGCGGGCCGCCGGATCGAACGACTCACGCAAAGGCTACGTCGTGGCGATCACGCACGGACCCGCTGACGCCACGCGACTGATGTTGGCATTGTTTACCGCCACACGACTGCCGACGGGGGACAACCATATCTGGTTCGCAATCGACGGCGGTCAGGTTTGCCTGAAGACTCAGGCCGACAAACTGTCCTCGCCGTTGTTCACGAAACAAGGAACTGCGAGCGATCTCCTGAAGCAAATCCGCAGCAAAGGGATCGCAGTTCACATATGACCGTCCTGCGCCGACTACTACGGCGTTGCCGGCGCGGTCGCGCTGGAAGGACTCGATCGACAAGGCCCAGATTGGTTGTTGGAAAAGATCGCGACGCACCACCTGGTATGGTTTTAATCCTGATTCAAGCGACCCCACCGAGCTTGTCTCGGTGGTTTTCGGGCTTCCGCACTACGACGTTGAAGATTTCGAGTGAAGAGGCTCGTCGTAGTGCAAAAGCCTGGAACCACCGAGGCAAGCACGGTGGGGTGAAGGTGACATCGCTTGTTTGAGGTCTAATCTTAGGGAGACTTTCAATGAACGTCTCGCAGGGGCTTCGCCATCCACTCGTTTCGCGACGCACAGCGGTGCAAGCGGGAGCCGTCGGGCTCCTGGGATTGGGGATGAATCATCTTGCGGTGTTGCGCGAGGCTCAGCCCAGAGAGCAGCCGCCTCAAGGCGGGACTACGAACGGCCACGCGAAGTCGTGCATCTACATCTTTCTGTCCGGCGGGCTGTCGCAGCATGACAGTTTTGATTTGAAGCCCGGTGCTCCCGCCGAGGTCCGAGGCGAATTCAACCCGATCGCCACGAAGACACCCGGCCTCGAAATCTGCGAGCATCTGCCGGGACTGGCTCGGCAAAGTGATCGGTGGGCCGTGTTGAGGTCGCTGACGCATTCGACCAACGATCACACGCTGGGGCATTACTTCATGCTGACCGGACGCAGCATTCCGTCGCCGGGATTCGTCGGAGACCGAATGCCTCGGCCGAGCGATTGGCCAAGTCTGGCGTCGGTTATCGGCGACGCGCTGCCAGCTCGCAGCCACAATCTGCCCCCGGCGATTGTGCTGCCCGAGCGGTTGGTGCATTGGTCGGGAGGAGTCATGCCCGGCAACTACGGTGGACTGATGGGTCGGCATCGCGATCCGTTCTTCATCGAAGCGTCGCCCTACGGCAATCCGTTCTGGCGCGGAGCTTATCCCGAATTCACATTCGCCAACGAAACGAAGAAAGCACCGAAGGAAGCCGACGCGCGAATCTATCAGGCTCCGAACATCGCACTCTCCCCCGACCTCAGCCTGGGCCGAGTCAATAGCCGTGTCGACTTGCTGCGCGAATTGGACCGGCAACGCAGTGCGCTCGAGCAATCAGCCGCGTCGCAGAGCTACGATGAACACCGTCAGTCGGCGATCTCTTTGCTGGCCGCGAGCGACGTGCGGCGCGCGTTCGACGTCACGAACGCCGACCAGCAAACTCAAGAGCGATATGGACGCAACAGTTTTGGCTGGTCGCTGCTGATGGCCTTTCGGTTGGTCGAGGCCGGAGTCAACTTGGTCCAAGTGAACCTCGGCAGCAATGAGACGTGGGACACTCACGGAGACATTTTCGCCCGCCTGCGAAACAAACTCTTCCCGCCGACAGACCGTGCGCTGTGTGCGTTGCTTGACGATCTGCAAACGAGCGGACTGCTCGACAGCACGCTGATTGTCATGGCCGGCGAGTTCGGTCGCACGCCGAAGCTGTCACTGCTGTCCGAATCTTATCCGCAGCCCGGCCGCGACCACTGGGGAGCCGTGCAAAGCGTCTTCTTCGCCGGCGCCGGCGTTCGCGGCGGGACGGCAATCGGCTCGTCCGACAAGCTCGGCGCCTATCCATCCAGCAATCCGCAAAAGCCCGACGACATGGCCGCGACGATCTATCACGCCCTGGGCATTCCCGACACCGCTGCCTGGCACGACGAACTCAACCGCCCACACCACATTTATCACGGTCAACCCATCACGGGGCTGGCGTGAAGCCTTAGCTCGCCAGCGGAGGACGTTGCCATGCTGACCATCCTGAGTCATCCACGCCGGGTGTGTCACGGATTGGCGCGTCGGGAATGGTTGCAAGCCGGCGGCGCGGGCTTGTTTGGCCTGAGCGTGCCGAAGGTGCTCGCCGCCGAGTCTTCTAAAACGGGTCGTCAGCCGCGAGCGAAATCCGTCTTGTTCGCATTCTTATATGGTGGTCCGAGTCAGCTTGAGACGTTTGATATGAAGCCGGAAGCGGCCAGCTCGATTCGCGGGCCATATCAACCGATCTCGTCGCGGACGCCGGACCTGCGGATTTGCGAGCATCTACCGAGGCTCGCGGCACGGTCGGACAAGTATTGCGTGATCCGCACGGTGAATCATCCGCTGAACGACCATAACGGCACGCATCACATTCAGACCGGACATCCGATTCCACCAGCCGAACGCGGCGCGGCGATGGTCGATGCCACCGACAAAGATTGGCCGTGTTACGGCTCGGTTGTTGAGTATCTTGATCGCCGTGCGACCGGCAAGCCGCCGGCGTTTCCCGGCTACGTGTTCTTGCCGAAACGACTGGGCCATTTCGCGGGCTACAACATCAATGGTCAGTATGCGGGCTGGCTCGGACCAGCTTATGACGGCATGGCCACGAACATTTCCAAACGTAACGCCGGGGACAATCCCTTCTACCGGGATTGTACGGACGACGAACTCGACTTCCGTATGTTGGGCCTCGATCCGCAGCCTCAACTGACCCTCGACCGAGTCGGCCGGCGCGAAAGTTTGCTCGCGCAATTCGACCAACAGCGCCGCCGACTAATCGACGCCGCTGCCGTGCAAGATTTCAGTTCCACGCGCGAGCGGGCGTTGGCATTACTGACTTCGGACAAAGTCGGCGCAGCATTCGACATTCGGCGCGAGCCAGACAAGCTGCGCGATCTATATGGCCGTAATTTGTTCGGCCAGTCGCTGTTGATGGGGCGGCGGATGCTCGAAGCGGGATCGCGATTCGTGACCGTGGCCTGGGACTTGGCCGTGCGCGGCGACGTGATGGGAAGCTGGGACATGCATGCCGGGCTGACGCGCGTGATGAAAGATCATCTACTGCCGGGCCTGGACCTGGGACTCTCCGCGCTGTTGGATGATTTGGAAGCTCGCGGGCTGCTCGACGAGACGCTGGTCATCGCCGTCGGTGAAATGGGTCGCACTCCAAAGTTTCAGAACCGAGGCCAAGAGGACGGCCGCGATCATTGGACCTATTGCTTTCCGTGTGTGCTGGCGGGGGCCGGTATTCGCGGCAGCATCACGTTTGGCCGCTCTGACAAAGATGCGGCCTGGCCAGTGGATCATCCTGTCAGTTGCGAAGACCTGGCTTGCACAATTTACCATGCGCTCGGCATCAACCCGCACGCACACCTGCTGCGAGACAAACAAGATCGCCCGGTGGCGTTGGTCGAAGGTGGCCGAGTGCTCAGCGAGTTGTTTGGCTAACGAAACCGTACCGCGCCCATTAGGAAGCGGCCTTGAGGAATCACCGCTGGCGGCGATCCGAGATCACTACTGCCGCGCGACCCACGGAGTTCCCAACGGTTGTGCGGCTTTTTGTTCGCCGTAGCTTCCGCCCTTCGCTCCCGTCGGATGCGAACCGAAAAACCGGCGGTCGTCCACCGGATCGGCAGCGGGTTGATACCGCACATCGACCGACAACCGCACGCGGCCCAGCGGCGAATGATTGTCCAACGAACCGTGCATCGTAAATCCACCGAAGATTATCGCGTCTCCCGCCTGGAAATGAGTCGTCAGCAACCGAGTCTGCCGAGAGCGTGCGAATTCCAACGTGTCGGTTGCGGCGGACTGGTAGGCCGCGTCTTGTGCGGCGGCAAACGCTCGAGGATCACCCGTCAGTCGCGCGGATCGCATCGGGCTAATGAGATCCTCAAAGCGATTCGAATGTTCGACGATCACCAGCGGTCCGTCGCAGACCGGGATCTCACCCAACGGCAACCAACAGGTGACGATCTGCGAAGCTCCACCCGCAAAGAACGGGTAGTCGTAATGCAGGTCCGTGGCGTTTCCGACCGGTGCCGGCCGCAAGAACAAGTAATCGTGAGGCCGAGCGGGCGCGTCGAACAGCAGCCCGGTCAGTTCTCGCAGTTGCGGCCCGTGCGTCACGCGCCGCAGTGCTTCGCCTTCGCTGACCGATTTCCAGAACGCACACAAGTCGCCGGCTAGTTCCCGCCGACGGCTCGTGCCACTGGCGATGCCCGCAGCGGGCGGCGTCTGGATCTCGCCCATCTTGGCCAGTCGAGTGAAGACTTCCTCGCGAGCGGCCAGCACTTCTTGGCGATCGAGGACGTCTCGCAGCAACAAGTAGCCATTCTCCGCGAACGATTGCCGCAGAGCCGCCGGGTCCGAACGCAGAGCCGTGGCGTCGACCAGCGACCCCAGGAATTCATCGGGAACGGGTTGTTGTTGCGCGCGTCCGTCGAGCATGAGAATTACTCCTGAGACAAAGCGATCACATTGGCCGCTCCGCCGTCGATGGGAATGGTGCAGCCGGTGACGTACGCGGCTGCATCGCTCGCCAGAAAAACCACGACCCCCGCGACGTCGTCCGCCTCGCCCCAACGGCGCAGCGGGACGCGCTCCAGCACTTTGGCCGAACGCTGAGGATCATTCTGCAACACGCTCGTCATCGGCGTGCGGATCCACCCGGGAGCCACAGCGTTCACGCGGATGCCGTGCGGTCCCCACTCGGCAGCGAGATCGCGGGTCAGCGCGACGATGCCTCCCTTCGTCATCGCGTAGATCGACCCACCGCGGCCGAGTCCCACCAAGCCGCCGCCCAACGCCGACACGTTGATGATACTGCCTCGCTGCTGAGCCAGCATCACCTTTCCGACCGCTCCGGCCACGTGGTAACAGCCGACCAGATTCACGGCGAAGACATCCGCGAGATCCTGAGAGTTGTAGTTCGTCGGACTGCCTCGACGATGGATGCCGGCGTTGTTCACCAAGATGTCGATCTGACCGAATCGCTCGGCAAGTTGAGACACACATGCCTCGACCTGCCCTTTCTCGCGCGTGTCACAAGCGAGTCCCACAACGCCGCGTCCCGTGTCACGGGCGAGGTGCCCTGCGGCGGTCGCGACGGCCTCAGCCTGCACGTCGAGCATCGCGATCGTGGCTCCGCGCGAGGCCAGCGCGCGCGAGATGGCCGCGCCCAGTCCCTGCGCTCCGCCAGTGACGACGGCGACGCGACCCGTCAGATCAAACATGTCGGCCATTGGCACTCGCTTTCATCGTAGGTCAGGCTTTCCAGCCTGACTGGAATGCGTAAACCCTGCTTTCGAACTGGCGTTTTTGCTTTCCACTTGCACTGTCAGGCTAGAAAGCCTGACCTACGGGCGGCTGGAACAGTTCCAGCGTGTAGCCGTCAGGATCGTAGAAATAGACCACCAGACCGCCGACGTTCGGCCCGGCCGTGATCGTCACCGGCTCGGACTTAAATCGCACGCCCCGAGCTTTGAGATCGGCATAGCAAGTTCGCAAGTCGCTCACGGTCAGGCAGAGATGACTATTGCCTGATCGGTTCGTCGCCGTCTCGGCCGCCGGACCGGCGTGCTGCATGTACTGCACGACTTCCAGTGACACGGGGCTCTCCGGCGACACCTTGAACGACGCCACGTTCAGCACGACTCCGGGATAGCCGGTCTGCAAGGCCACGTAATCGTTGTCGACATGCGGCCGCCGTCGATGCAACGTCATCCCCAGCACGTCGCGATAAAAAGCGATCGACCGTTCGATGTCAGAGACAGTCAGTCCAAGATGATGCACATCCCCCAGTTGCCAACCGGAGTTCACTGTCGCGTGGGCCATGCTGCTACTCCGAAGAATTGTCATTTGATGAAAGGCTGGAGACGAAGGGATTCGATCTGTTTTCCACTCATCTTGCAAACGATCAAAGGTCTTGTCCGTGACATCCGGAGAGCCAACCCAAGTGGGTACCAATCGCTGGGTCAAGTATGAGACACTGGCTCGGATAGAGCGAGATTGCAAAACGGTCTGACGTTAGAATGGCTCTGTCTGGCGAAAGTGACGCGATGCATGTGACCATTCAGCCAAAAAGTTGTTTCGCCTTTGTTGTTGGGGCTCCGGTCTCGCCCTGTTCGCATGGTCGTTGGTCATTGTGAGGAGGAACACGTCATGAACACCGAACTGCTGGCCGAACCGATCACGCCGGACGATTTGCTGGCCATGCCGAATGAGGTGGACTATGAGTTGGTCAACGGTGAACTCGTGGAGCGACACCTGGGGGCGGAATCAAGTTGGATCGCGGGGAATCTGTTTGGCTTGATCACGCTGTACTACCAAGGCCGCATTCCCGGACATCTCTTCATCGCTGATTGTGGCTATCAATGTTACGCGGATGATCCTGGTAAGGTTCGCAAGCCGGATCTGTCATTTGTCAGCAAGGGTCGATTTCCCAGAGGCCGAGTTCCCAAGGGCTACATTCGCATTCCGCCTGACCTTGCTGTGGAGGTTTTGTCACCGAGTGATTTGGCCGACGAAGCGGAGGTCAAGGTCGAAGAATACCTCGACGCCGGCGTGTCACTGGTTTGGGTGATTTCTCCCAAGGCGGAAACCGTCACCGTTTATCGCGCTGACCGAACCGCTGCAAAACTGCATGACGCTGATGAACTGAGCGGCGAAGACGTGCTGACGGGATTCCGCTGCAAGGTGTCTGATTTGTTCGTCGTCGCGGACGAGGAAGTTAGCGCGGAATAGCGTGCCTCAACGGAAAGGTGATCCCGCTATGAAGAGTACCACGCTCGATGCCTCACAGGTCACGCTGTCCGAAGTGCTCGGTGCCGCCGAGCAGAACGACGTCCTGTTTGTTCAAACCAACGGCCAAACGCGATTCGCGGTCGTTCCGGCGGACGAGTCTGATGAAGAGATCCTCGCACTTCGATCGAGTGCCGAGTTCATGTCCTACCTCGCCGACGCCGAACGCCGAGCCGCCGCCGGCCCTCGAAAAACACTCCAGCAGGTTCGCGAGTCGTTCGGGATGTCGTCGCCAACGTAGCCGTCATCGCTCCGCGTGACGAGCCTTTTTGAGTGAACGCCTCGAACGCTTCAACCAGTTCGCAAGCCAAACGCGAAAGGCTCATCACGCGGAGTCCGCCGCGGCGGAATGGCTACACTCGTCGGTCGAACTGCCATCGACCGAGCGACATTCTCCGCTTTGAGGCTGAACGGTCCTCGCCGAGCGAAAATCCGATAGGCCGAGCGAATGTTCGACCTCTTTCCGCCCGATGATTTCGCCAAGTAAACTCGCTCATCGAAACAGACGTGAGCAGGGACGTCGGTGGAAGACGACTCCCACCACAGGCCAAGAGCTGGTTCAGGAGTGGGGCATTGGCTCGGACGGGAGATTGGGAATCGGCTGGCGTTGGAATGGCACTGGCCGAGATAGTGACACTGCGGAGGCTTCGAGAGAGAGCATGCGAAGCGATTTCAATGAGGAAGCTGAAGAGCGGACGATACGTCTTGGAACCGTTCCTCGTCTCCAACTGTTGTCACAAACCGTACTGGCGACGGAAGAGGCTGCGGAGATTAGGCGATTGATCGCCGAGCTCACCAAGATTGAGAATCCCGACTTCGGTCTATCTTCAACTCTGAATGGAGTTGCTTTTTTGCCAATCGAGGGGATGCAAGACAGCAGTTCGATGCTGTTGACCAATCATCAAATCGACTCTTCATCGGCGTTGAAGCGGCTCGTTGAACTTGGTCCCAAAGCGTTGCCGTATTTGCTTGAGTCGCTCGACGACCAAACTCCGACCAAACTACAGATAGAGCACGAAGGGTGCTTCGGGATAATGCGGTTTGCCAACGAACTTCGAGGAAATCCCGCGAACACCGCGGAAGCAGAAATTCTGCCCAAGTTCTCGTATGAAAACAGGCATCCTATGAAACACATCGACAAATATTCGGTGAATCTTGGCGATGTTTGTTTTGTTGCGATCGGGCAAATTGTGGGACGCCGATATCAGGCGGTTCGCTATCAGCCGACCGCGTGCATCGTCATCAACAGCCCGACTCATGATCCAGAGTTATGTCAGCAAGTCCGTGGCATCTGGACCAGCGATGCTCCGCACCGCAAATTGTTTGAGTCTCTGTTGCTTGACTACGTCACAGAGGCGGAATGCGAGCCGGGCAACCAATGGTGGTCGTTCACCAACAGGCTCACGAACCAGGCCGCTCTGCGTTTACTGTTCTACTTTCCGCGTGAAGCCAGTGAGTTGATTGCGGAGAAGCTTGATCGACTGGCTGTCGCCGACATCGGCCTCCGCCCTGGCATGCCTCCAAGTGAAGCACAACTCGATGCCTCGCGAAAGCGAGATGTGGCCAACGGTCTGTACGCACCTGAGTTCGTGAGAGCCGTTGGTTGGTGCCAAGAACCGATCATCACACAGGCAGTCTATCGGGTTTTTCAACGCGCCACCGACGTCAACGTTTTATTGTCAACTGTGCCTTCAGTGTGGGCTGAACATCACGATGAAGTTCAAGAACGACTGATTCGGTTACTTGCGCAACTGGGGATCGCGGAAATTGGCCCGTTTGGTTACGCCTTCCATACCCTGGTAGAACTTGGAAAATCAGGGACTACAGACTGTAAGACTGCCTTTCAGCATTTCCTCTCTCACAATACCGTGCATTGTTGTCTGACGATGTGTTACGCACTCCGAGAAGTGAGGGGAGAATGGGCCGTCGAACTGCTAGAGACTTTGTTGTCCGACCGCCGCAAAGCCGATGGCTTGGAGTACAACGTGAGCACAAAGCGGCGTTTGCCTATTCGCATTTGCGATGAAGCTGCTGATTCGATTGCTCGGAACGATCACCATCTCAGATTTGCTTTCAAAGGCACTCACAAAAACCTTGACCGACAAATTCAAATGATGCAGCGGCAAATTGCCAGAAAACAATCTGAGGGCGGCCAAGGAAGTTAGACGTCCTTTTTAGACTGGTTCTCCTGGAGCTTCCCATGCTTGATCGCTTCATTTCAAACGTGACTCCGTGCGGGCAAACTCGGCGGGAGTTTTTGTGGGAAGTCGGCGGAGGCTTCGCCGGCTTCGGATTGATTGACCTCTTGTCGCGGGAGGGGTTCTTTACGAAGGACGTTCACGCGAATGAGGCTGCGAGTGGCGGTGACGCGGGGATGCATCCGCTGGCTCCGAAGGCTCCGCATTTTGGAGGGGCGAAGCATTGCATTTTTCTCTTTATGAATGGCGCGCCGAGCCAGGTCGACACGTTCGATCCGAAGCCGATGCTCGACAAGTTTCATGGGACGGCGTACTCGGGGAAGGCGAAGGTGGGGTCGAACGGGCGGCCGGTCGGGTATTTGATGAAGTCGCCGTTTCCGTTTCGGCCGCATGGCGAGAGCGGGTTGCCGATCAGCAGTCTCTTTCCGCACACGGCTCGGCATGCGGATGACATTTGCGTGATTCGGTCGATGCACGCGGACACGGCGGCGCATGCGTCGGGGTGCTTGCAGATGAATACCGGCAGCGTGTTGATCGGCAAGCCCAGCTTGGGAGCGTGGCTGAGCTACGGCCTGGGGACCGAGAACGCGAACCTACCGAGCTTCGTGGTGATGACCGATCCGCGTGGCGGGCCGATCGGTAGTGCGTCGAATTGGACGGGCGGGTTCATGCCGGCGGCGTATCAGGGGACGCTGTTTCGCAGTCAGGGGTCGCCGCTGTTGGACCTCGCGACGCCGGCGGGAGTTTCCGATCGGACGCAACGCAAGTCGCTCGATCTGCTCGGCGAGCTGAACCGCGAGCACCTCGCGTCGCGGCCGCGCGAATCGGAATTGGTCGCACGCATCCTCTCCTACGAACTGGCGTATCAGATGCAAACGACGGCGGCAGATGTCGTCGATCTTTCGCAAGAGACGCGGCAGACGCAGGAGATGTACGGGCTGGACGACGCTCGCACGGCGGACTTCGGACGCAAGTGCCTGATCGCTCGGCGGCTGATCGAGCGGGGCGTGCGGTTCATCCAGTTGTACTCCGGCGGCGGGCACATCGAGGACACTTGGGACGGCCACACCAACTGCATCAGCAATCACATTCAGCATGCGGGCGAGACCGATCAAGCGATCGGAGCGTTGATGACCGACCTCAAGCAACGCGGGCTGTGGGACGAAACGCTGCTCGTCTGGGGCGGCGAGTTCGGCCGCACTCCGACCAGCGAGGGAGTCAACAAACCCGGCCGCGACCACGACTGGCACGGCTTCTCGATGTGGCTCGCCGGAGCCGGCACTCGCGGCGGCCAAGCCATCGGCGCGACGGACGAACTGGGCTTCGCCGCCGTCGACGAACCGTGTCACGTCTCCGATCTGCACGCCACAATCCTGCACCTCATGGGCCTCGACCACGAGCGCCTGACGTTCTTCTACAAAGGCCTGGAAGAACGGATCACGGGCACGCGCGGCAACGTCGTGGCGAAGGCGATTGCGTGAGGATGGAACTCTGCCACAAAACTCGAAGATTTATCTTGGCCAGCCCGGCATCTCATGGGTCGCACCGCGAGAGAAAAGTTGCACGTGCCCGCAATGACCGCAGCAGTAGATTCTGAAAGAGTGGTCGCCTTTCGGCTCCAATCCAAATTCCGTAACGAGCGCACGTTCCGCGCCGGCCCCCGTCGTAGTGAGTTCATACTGCCCAATCCCGCAAGCACGACAGTGCCGGACGACGTCGTAGCCACCTAACGACTATCGTCAGGCGAACAACTTCATCTGCTTTGCGAATCGGCTGAGGTCGTCGCCATCGCCGGATTTGACGCGGTCGTAGGTTAGCTGTAGCTCGGCGGTGGAGAGGTCTTTGGGCACGAAGCGGAATGCGGATGACGCGACGTAGTCGGCTCGTTCCTCGAAGGCGAGCCAGTGGCGGTCCTCGGACTCGGCCACCATGCCTGTCGTGTTGGAACCGGCGAAGATGTCGAGCACCGTATCGCCGGGATCGGTCAGAAACCGGATGAAGAACTCCGGCAACTTGGCGGGGAACCTTGCAGGATGCGGAGTCACGCCGATGGCTTTGCAAGCGGTTGCGTACTGCCCGTTGGATTCGGTGTTGGGAATCTGCAACAAGTTCGACGGGATCGCTCCGCCATTGTCCGTTTCGAACGCCTTGCTGATGTCGTGGCCGGAGGGGCGTTTGGCGGGGTCGTAGAAACTCTCAGGGTCGGCCAGCAGCCGCTTCATGCGCGAGCTGTACGCGGTGAGTACGTTGGACACGTTCGCCTTTGGCCAAGCGGTCTTCGCGAGCCACCAGACAGTATTCACGGAATCCTTGGCTCGGAGTTTCCGCTTGTTGACCCATTCGATGGGACTGGGAAGCTTCGAGGGATTGTGCCAATAAAAATCTTCCGCCAACACGAAACCAACGGCATCGCAGAATCTGAGTAGCACTCGAAAGTTGTATAGGCTTCGCGTCGGTGTGCCTCGCTCGTAAGCGCCACCCAGGTCGATCACGAAGCTACCATCATCACGCAACTTGCGATGCACGAGTTCCGCGAACGTGACAAGCCAGTCGATGTAATCGGATTGCGATTTGTTGCCGTATTCCTTTTCACGCAACAACGCGAAGGGCGGACTGGTGATGACCAGATTGAGGCTGTCGTCGGGAATCTGCTTCAACAACTCTCGCGAATCGCCGCAGTACGCCGCCCCCAAAGTGGTCCTGTAAACGGGACTCTGGGCCAAATTGATCGGCAATTGCTTCCGTGACACGCTCGCGTCTCCTGCTTCTGCTGCTCGGCTAAATGCTACGTTAAGAGTGTAGATGCAAAGTCATCAGACAGCCATTCTGCGGTCATCATGGCGACCAGCAAGAACCGAGAAAAGGCCCGCGACATTTTTGCCGCGAACATGCGACGATTCCGACGCGCTGCCGGTCTCTCGCAAGAAGCCTTGGCTGCTCTTTGCGGACTCCATCGGACCTACATTGGCTCGGTCGAACGGGGCGAGCGAAATATCTCCATCGACAACATGTCGGCCATTGCGTTCGCGTTGAAATGCACCGTTGCCGCTCTCGTCACCGATTCGGGAGAGCGATAACCATGCACGCCGACAAAAGGAAGTTGGATCGAATCTGGCCGTCAATCGTTGAGTACCAAAAGCTGGCGTCAAAACACGGCATTGATGACATTTTTCAAGACAACGGCGGCGAGATCCTTCAGGTCTTGCTGATCACGGGATTGCGGCGCGTCGTTGGTCGCGAAGGAAACGATGCGGTTGATGACGACGGCCAAGAATACGAACTCAAGTCCGTCAACATCGCTCTGACGAAGAGTTTTTCCACCCACCACCACATGAATCCGACGATCATCGCGAAGTACCGGAAAGTCCCGTGGATCTTCGCCGTGTATCGTGGCATCGAACTCCTGGAGATTCATCAGCTCGAACCAAGCGACATGGAGCCGTGGTACCGGAAGTGGGAAGACAAATGGCACGCCGACGGTGGGAAGGACATTAACAATCCGAAAGTGCCTCTAATCTACGTTCGTGAGCACGGCAAGAAGCTGTATCCGGAAGATTGACACGGGGACCAAGTTCCTGGTCACTCGGTGGCTGATCGAGCGAGGCGTGTGATTCATCCATCTTGCATCTCATGCGCCTTCAACAGTCAATCGGTCTCGTCCAACTCGGCCTGCAAATGGCACCAGCGTTCTTCGCCCTCTTCGAGTTGCGAAGTCAGGTTGGTCACTTCGTTGTGCAGACGCAGAGACTCGGCGGCGTCGCAGGTTTCCAAGAGTTGGCTGCTGGCCTGCTTCTTTTGCTCGTCGAGGCGGGCGATGGTTTTCTCGATGGCTGCGATTTCTTTGCGAACCGCACGATCGTCTCGGCGGGGAGCGCGAGCGGCAGCCGGTTTGGTCGCGGCGGGCGGAGCTTTACTGAATCGTGTGGCGAGTTCACGCTCGCCGTCGTCAATCTCTTTGTTGACCGCGTACAGATAGGCGTCGTAGCCGCCGCCGTAATTGGTCACATGGCCGTCGCGGACTTCGATGACGCACGTGGCGACGCGCTTCATGAAGTGCCGGTCGTGGGTCGTGAAGATGACCGTCCCCTTGTAGTCGATCAGGGCCTGAGCGAGTGCCTCGACCGTGTCGACGTCGAGGTGGTTGCCGGGTTCGTCGAGGACCAGCACGTTGTATTGAGAGAGCAACAGGCCCGCGAGACAGACTCGCGCGCGTTCGCCTCCCGACAAAACCGCGATCCGTTTCTGAACGGCATCGCCGCGGAAGAGCATCGCTCCGGCGATGTTCAGAATCGTCTGCGTCGACGTCCCGAACATCGCGTTGTATTGGAGGAACTCCAGCACCGTGTCCTTCTCGGGAAGGCTGGTGTAGACGTGCTGAGCATAGACGCCAACCTGGCAACCGAATCCCCAACGAACTTCGCCGGCGAGCGGCTTCAGCGAATCGACCACCGTCCGCAGGTACGTCGTCTTTCCTTGACCGTTGTCTCCGACGATGACCGCTCGCGAACCGTGCTCGATTTCCACGTCGATACCGCTGGCGACTCGCCGTTCGGGATACCCGATGGCCAGATCGCGACACCGCACAGCCGGGCCTTGTCGCGGTTCGACGATCGGTGCGCGGATGTACGCGGTCGGTTCGTCACTGGCGATGTCGGCCAGCTCCAGCCGTTCGAGCTGCTTAGACTTGGATCGAGCCTGCGTCGCGGTGCTGGCTCGTGCCTTGTTCTTCGCGATGAAGACCTCCAGATCGCGGCGTTTGGCTTGGATCGCCGCGTTCGAGCGGACGAGGTGCTCGTTCTGCTCGCGCTGGTAGTTAAGGAAGGCGTCGATCTTGCCGGGATACATCGTTAGCTTGCCGCGTGACAGGTCGAGCGTGTGATCGCACGTCGCTCCGAGAAATGCTCGGTCGTGCGAGACGATCAGGCACGCCTGTTTGAAATTCCGCAGAAAGTGTTCAAACAGGATCTGCGTTCTCAGGTCGAGGAAGTTGGTCGGCTCGTCGAGCAGTAACAAGTTCGGCTCGTGCAACAACAGCGCCGCCAGTTTGACACGCGTCTGCCAGCCACCCGATAGCCGCGCGACGGGGCCTTCGAGGTAATCTCCCTTCAACTCGAACTGGCCGGCCACCTCGCCGCACTTCCACTCGGGCTGCCCGCTGTCGCGGATCAGGAAGTCGTGAGCGGACTCGCCGGGCAAAAACGGGTCGTGCTGCCGCAGATAGCCGATCTGCAAATTGGGATGCCGACTGACCTCGCCACTGTCGAGTTCCTCTTCCCCCAGCAAGACGCGGAGCAGCGTGCTCTTCCCCGCTCCATTGCGGCCGACGAAACCAACTTTCACGTCATCGGACAACGTCGCCTCAGCGTCATCCAGCAGCACTTGCTCGCCATAACTTTTGCACGCCTTCTGAATCTGCATCAACACAGCCATCAGCCACGAACCCTCGCGAGGAATGTTGTTCGGCAAGGGCGGGACTGTAGCGTGCAGATGGCCCGTTGTGGATTCGGAGCTAGAGGCGGGCTGCCATCGGATCAATCGATCGTCACAATCACTCCAATGATGGCGACGGCAAGACCTATGGCATAACCGATAACGGGCATGCCGAAGGCAGCGTTACACAGCAAACTCAGCAGCCACGCCGATGCCGCCCCAGCAGCGATCCAACCTCCGATGATGATCGTTGTTTTGGCGACACCTTCGTTCCACACAATGCTCAGCAGACCGGCGACACCCAAGACGATGCCAACCCATATCCATTCTCGGTAGAGAGCAATGCCCCCTGAGAGAATGAAGATCGCGGCGATGATCCAATTCCCGTTACTGATATTCTCCCCAAGATACGATCGTCGCATCCAGAAGGGACTGTCATCAATTTTGATTTTTAACGCCATGATCGTCTCCATCTCGAACTGAAACAAAAAAACCGACGTGGCGAAGCACCCAGAGGTATTTCGCCACGCCGGCTTACTCGTTATCGCGCCCACCGGCAGGAGCCAGATTGCGCTATATCGAGTCGTCCGAATTCATGGAAAAGCATTCTTGAGATTTTCCGCACTCGTAACACCGCCAACTGTACCACTCATCACTCTGAAAGAAAGACGATTCGGGCTTCTTCTTCCGAAATTGATAATATCCGGCCGACGGGCAAGTCCATCAGAACGGTCGGCGATACGTGCTGCGGAAGGGAAAGTCGTTTTCAAGGAATCGGCCATGGACGCCAGCGGCCGGTTCAAAAGGCCAAGACGTCAGCATCGGGAAGTGATATTGTTTTTTCGCTCGATGGCAGCACACCGGCGCCACCGCCCTGACTCAGTACACCAAGCGGGATCACCATGATTCAAGTTGGCTCGTCAAACCTCCGCACATGCCAAGGCCTCACACGACGGCAGATTCTTCAGGTCGGCGGTGTCGAGTTGTTGGGGCTGTCGCTGGCGGGTGCCTTGCGTGCGAACTCGGCCGCAGCGGCCGGATCGAGTGCGAAGGAAACCGCCTGCATTTTTCTCTGGCTGGATGGTGGGCCGAGTCATTTGGAGACGTTTGATCCGAAGCCGGAAGCGCCGGACTCGCATCGTGGGCCATATGGAGCGATTCGGACGTCGGTGCCAGGGACGTTCGTCTCCGAACTGCTGCCGATGATGGCCGAGCGGATGCACAAGGTCGCGATCATTCGCTCGCTGAATCACGGAACCGATGCGCATGCGCCGATCCCGATGATGACCGGTTCACCGGGTGAGACGACGTCGCACGGAGCGGTTGTCACGAAGGTCTGCGGCTTCACGGCGTCGATGCCGCCGTATGTCCATATCGGCTCGCGGCTGGGAGTCGGAGCCGGGACGCTCGGAGCACCTTACAATCCGGCCGAGGTGCCGGACCCGATCGGTTCGCAAATTCAATTGCCCGATTTCTCGCTGCGAGCGGACATCAAAGCGGATCGCTTTCTGCAACGCCGTCAGACGCGACGAGTCGCACAGGAGTGCTTAACCTCCGGGGGATCGCTCAGACCGACATCGCGTTGTGGGACCGCGTCGAAGGAAAGTCGATTCCGTTGCCGAGACTCAACTCGGCGAATCGTGATGTCGAACCGCATTTGAGCGCCGACGGGCGCTTGATCGCGTTTGTCTCGGACCGTCCCGGCGGCGCCGGTGGTCGAGACATTTATCTTTACGACCGACAGACGCAACAGGTCGTGCCGCTGCCGGGTTTGAACTCAGTCGCGCACGAGCAAATGCCATCGCTCAGTCCCGACGGCCGGTTCCTCGTGTTCGTTTCCGAACGCATTGCCGGCGCGGGCGAGCGAGACGTTTTTCTCTATGACCGCAAGACTCAACAACTGTTGCCGGCGCCGGACCTCAATTCCAAGCGGGAAGAGATCGACCCCTGCGTGATCGTGTTGCCATGAATTTGGAGTGCGGCATCCAGAGTTGCCGCTTTTCAAACTGGCGTGCTCGGTCCTGTATTCTCATACTCGGCTCTCGAATCCCGAGTGCATGATTTGGACTAAGCCCAGTGACCGAGCCTTCTCAACTCTCCGCTCTCGACGCTCCCCTCTCGACTCTCCGCCATTGGGACAACGCTCACGTTTGGCATCCGTTCTGCCAAATGTCGGAGTACCGCGAGGATGATGCACCGATCATCGCGGCCGGCGAGGGTTTTGAGTTGATTGATGTCGAGGGACGACGGTATCTCGACGGCGTTTCGTCATTGTGGTGCAACGTCCACGGACACCGCGTGCCGGAGATCGACGCCGCGATTCGGGAGCAGCTTGATCGAATCGGGCACAGCACGTTGCTCGGATTGGCGAATCGGCCATCGATTGACTTGGCTCGGGCGTTGGTCGAGCGAGCGGCCACTTTGGAGTGCGGCGGCTCGACGCCGCTTTCGAGCGCGCGAAACGGCATCGAAGTTGGTTCGCAGCCGCATCGGGTTGCTGACAATTCGACGTCACTCGGCGCCTCGAACCGAAAAAGCGGCGTCAAGCCGCCGCACTCCAAATTGACGAAGGTCTTCTACTCGGACAGCGGTGCGACGGCCGTCGAAGTGGCGCTGAAGTTGGCGTATCAGTTTCATCGCCAGAAACCGAACCCGGAGCCGCGTGACACGTTTGTCGGATTGTCGGCCGCGTATCACGGGGACACGATCGGGACGGTCAGCGTCGGGAACATCGATCTGTTTCAGCGAACGTATTCGGACCTGCTGTTTCGCACGTTACGCGTGCCGGCTCCGGCAACGTATCGCCTGCCGCCGAGATTCGACGCGGCATCGTACCTCGAATTCTGCGACGCCGAATTGCAGCGCGTGCTTGCTGCCGAAGGTCATCGCATTGCGGCATTCGTGATCGAGCCGCTCGTTCAAGGAGCGGCTGGAATCTTGGTTCATCCGCGCGGTTACTTGCGTCGCGTGCGTGCGTTGACCGAGCGGCACGGCATTTTGCTGATCGCCGATGAGGTGGCGGTCGGCTTCGGACGCACCGGAACGTTGTTCGCCTGCGAGCAGGAACAAGTCGCGCCGGATTTTCTGTGCCTTGCGAAGGGAATCACCGGCGGGTATTTGCCGTTGGCGGCGACGCTCACGACCGACGTGGTCTACGACGCGTTCCTAGGGCCGACAGGTTCGGGACGGACCTTTTTTCACGGGCACACTTACACGGGCAACCCGCTCGGCT
>CAZPUJ010000514.1:0-6079 GCA_964589725.1 uncultured Planctomycetaceae bacterium | reverse complement strand
GCTCGTCAGGGACGAGGCACGTGGCGTTGTACGCGAAGTTTTGTTCGAGCGACGAATGCTTGAAGAGGTACGCCATGACCATTTCCGGATCGGCCTCCTTTTTCAATTCCAGCACGACGCGCAGTCCGAGCTTTTCATTCGTCTCGTCGTTGGCTTCGAGCAATTGCGGCAGCTTGCGGCTGTTGACGATCTCGCCCAGTTCGGCCATCAACGTGCCAGTATCGACGCCGTAGGGAATCGTGTGGATGACGATACGATTCGCGACTTCATGACGCCTCTCTTTGTCGAACTTCCACTCACCGCGGACTTTGATCGAACCGCGGCCCTCTTCGTACATCAACCGAAGCGCCGTTCGATCGGAGACGATGCGGCCACCCAGCGGGAAGTCGGGGCCTTTGATGTATTTCATGACTTGTGCGACCGTGACCTCCGTCTCGCTGTCGATCAGGTACAGGCAGCCGCGAATCAGCTCTCCGAGGTTATGCGGCGGGATGTTCGTCGCCATGCCGACGGCGATGCCTGACACGCCGTTGGCCAGCAAATTCGGATACCGCGCTGGCAACACAACCGGCTCTTGCTTGCGAGCGTCATAATTCGGCCGCATCTCGACCGTGTCGAACCGCAGCTCGTTCATGAGCTGTTCGGCAATCGCGGTCAACCGGGCTTCGGTGTATCGGTGATGAGCGGCCGGCAGGCCCATGATCGAACCGAAGTTCCCCTGCCCGTCCACGAGCGGCGAGCGCATCGTGAAATCTTGGGCCATGCGAACGAGAGCTTCGTACACCGCGATGTCGCCGTGTGGGTGATAATTCGCCAGCGTCTCGCCGATGATTCCCGCGCACTTCCTCGGCTTCGACCCCGACAACAACCGCAACTCCTCGAACATGACGTACAGGATGCGTCGCTGCACCGGCTTCAGCCCGTCGCGGACGTCGGGCAACGCGCGCGACATGATCACCGACATCGCGTAGTTAAGGTATCGTCGGCGAGTCTCTTGGCTGATCGAGACATACTGCAACTGGCCGTCGTCCGCCGAGCCGCTGCCGTTCTTAGCCACCTGATCCGCATCTTTCGAAAGGCGATCTCGATCTTCGTCATCAACGTCCGTGTTGCGCGGCAAGAGAGGTTCTCCAGTTCGTTACGGCTGGCCAGTTCTCAATTCTACAAATCCTGTAGCTCAGGCCCTTGTGGCCTGAGATGAGCGTTCTGCTTATTCTTCTGACGGATTCAAATCAAACCAGCCACGAGGGCCGGGGCTACAGATCACCCGAGATCACAAATTGGCCAGCCGTATCCGGCTCGTAGATCGCGCCGCCTCAAAGCGGAACCACGAACTGTCAGGCTGGGCAATTTACAGCGTCGTGAAGGTGCGAAATTCTAACGATTCTGCCGGCTTTGCAAGGGCCGATGAGTCTTCCGGATGTAGCGATCCTTCGGTGAGTAACGCTTGTAATGGAGATCGCACTCCGCTGTCAGTCAAGACGCTCGGAACAACCGTCAAAACCGATGCGGCAGGCAGGTCGTGACCGATTGGAACAACCGTCACAACAAGGATGTGGTGACCCTCGTGGTGGACGCTGCCAGCGTTCGCAAGCACGCGATTCTGATGAGTTCGTCGCACGCCGACGCAAAAAGCGTCGGTCACGGCCGCAGGGAGGAAATCATGCCGAAGCTGCTTTTGTCGTCGCTAGTGATGGCCCTGATCGTGGTGGCTTGGACCACGGATGTCTTCGCGGATCGTCGCGTCTACGTGACGCAGCGGCAACCGTACGCCGGGTCTCCGGTGCGACAGGTTGCGGGCATGACCTCACAGGAGGCCGGTGGCAACAGTGCTCACGCGGCTCCGGTCGCCTACTATGCGCCGATGCCACAACGTTATCCGCAGACACATGCTCCGATGTACCCGTGCCCCGTGCCGAACGTACCGGTACAAGTCGGCGGTACAGTCTACACGAATCAAGCGTTCGCTCCGCACGAGATGCTGTACCCGCACAAGTACAAGTCGCTCTATCCGCCGTTCTACTACCGCGTCCGAGGAAGCTGGCTGTGGACTCCGTTCGGAATGGAATCGCACGACAAGTGGGAGCTGCAAGGGACGGAAGTGAAAGTGAATTATCGCAGCAGCTACGCCCCGTTCTCCGGGTTCGTGCCGCCGCACCACTGGTAGGACGGACGACGGAAGATTTTCGATTGCCGATTTTTGATTGAACCACAGTCCGCATTCTCAATCAAAAATCGAAAATCAAAAATCAAAAATCCGCGCACGACAACAACACCATCACGGAAAACGATATTGGAATGTGGGAGCTAAATCATGGTAATGAGGAAATTACTTCGCTGCGGCATTGGGATGATGCTCGCGGCGGTGACGCTGCAAGGTTTCGCACAGACGACGTGGGCTGGCGAAGGCTCGTCGAACTCTGGTCCCGCAGGAGTCGTGCGGATGTCCGACCATCGGCGCGTGATGTACGCGCCGATGCAAGGACCGATCCGCCCCGTGGCCTTCGAGGCCGGAGTATCGTGCGGTCAGACGCCGACATCGGGCTGTGTCGGCTCGGCCTGCGGAGTTCATCCGGGTGGTTGTGCCAACGGTGCGTGTGGCCGTGGACCCGGAGCCGGGAACGCGCGTTGCGGTTGCAACGGCGCGTGCTGCGGCAGGGGCCAATGCGTCGCGGGCTGTGATTGCCAGTCGCGAAACGGTGCGCACCGACCGGGAACGTGCCCCTGCTGTCGGCCTCCGTATCGAACTTACACGTTCGGCGACATGCGAAACACCATCGATCACTCGGGTGATGCTGTCGGCCAAATGGCCGGTAACTTGAGAGACTCGGCCGGCGATTGGAGCGAATACCTCGACGACGGTCGTACCGGAACTTACTACGATCACTGCCGTGCACACGGGGAGCCGATGTGCCAGAAGTGCAACAGTTGGTGGGCGTGCCAATGCGCGATGTTTCGAGCTCGCAATGAAGAGCAATCGCGGATTTTGCACGCGCACTGCAAAGGCAAGCTGGCCTATTTCTGTCCGATGGGAAACTGCGGCCAGGGAGTCCCGCCGTTGGGTTGGTATGAAATGGTCTACGCGGCGGACCCGAACTATTTCGATTCGCGAGACGGCCAGCTCTACGCGGCTCAAGGTTACGGCGTGCCGATCTCGGTGCCGCTGGCTCCGACCGTTCGTCACACCATGAATTACTCGAACGGCATTCCGTCGAGCCGCCTGACGCCGATCTCCACCGTGATTCCGCCTCGTTCCGTCTGGAACCAGGGCTGGTAAACGAAGCGGACGACATCCGTTGATTTTCAATTTCCAAATTCGACCAACCAACTTCCCTCTCGAAGAGATTGTCATGAAGACACGCTTGCTCCAAACCCTGGCGTTCGCTGGATTCTGTTGGCTGGCGACGTCAGCAATGCCGACCGCCAACGCTGATAGTTGTCCTCACGGTTCCGGATGCCCGTGTCCACAATGCGCGCCGGGATACTGCCGCACGGGCTGCCAGCCATGTTGCCTGGAGCCCGCGTTCAAATGGTTGACGCATTGCGACTACTATATCCTGCCGCCGGATTATGGCTGGGTGCAGCCCACGAAAGTGCCGGTCATCCGTCGCGGAGTAACCTACGAACGATACTGGCCAGAAGTTTGGTACGGCACCGGCACGCTGAACTCCGGCGAATATCGCACCTATCCGACGATCGCCAATCCGACCGACACGACTCAGTTGGGTTACACGTACCAGCAGGTTCCCTACTGGCAGCCGCAATCACGACGCGTGCCGCCTGCGCCCGTACCGTCGCAGTGGCATGTGCGTGATTGCCATTACGGAGTATACGGCCGCTATCACAACTCGTTTACGCCGATTCATGAGCGTCAGCCGCGAAGTCGCTACTACGTCGTGGTGCCGATTTCCGCGTGCCCGGTTCAAGCGACGCCCTCGAATCCAGCGGCTCCCGACTCGGGTTCCGAACAGGCCCCCAAACCAAACCAGCTTGAGCCAGTGCCAGACGTGCCCATTCCCCCGCCACCACCAGAGGCCGCGGGGGGAAAAGACAAAACCGCGCGAGGCAGCAATCTCGGCCCTTCGGCGATGGTCAACAAACTGCGACGCAACAAGAGCTGATTTTCGCGGGTGCATAACAGCAATTCCGGATACCCGTAGCCCAGGCCCTTGTGGCCTGAATGATTCGCACCAAAGCAAGAATCATCCGAGCCACAAGGGCTCGGGCTACAGCAAACCGCGGAGTTGTTGACGACGCGGAGACAACTTCTGCGTGTCGTCGGCGACTCTGCGAGTTCGTCTTTCTTGACCTTTGGCCCCTTCGCGAGGAACTTGTTGGCGGTGATTGCTCGCCAAGCTTTCTGCGAAGGGACGAACGATGAACGCTCGATGGGTCATCCTGGCCGTTGTGACTCTTGGCCCGTGGGTGTCGGAATCCGCTTTTGCGGCGGACGTTCCCTCGTTTGCACGAGACGTGCGGCCGATTCTGTCGCGCTTCTGTTTCAAGTGTCATGGCCCGGATGAGCAACAGCGGCAAGCGGAGTTGCGGCTCGATCTTCGCGAAGCGGCGATCGCTCCGGCGGAGAGTGGCTGGACGGCGATTGTGCCGGGCAAGCCGCAAGCCAGTGAGTTGCTGCGACGCATCTCGCTATCGGACGCCGACGACGCGCACATGCCGCCAGCGTCGACTAAGTTCGAACTCACCGCCGAGCAGAACGACATCCTGCACCGCTGGATCGCAACCGGTGCCGAATATCGTCCACTTGAACGAAGAGGGGGGCATCGACCCGCTGGAGTTCCGCTTCCACGCGATGACCGACCGAGTCGCCACAACCGGCTCCGTTTGGCTGGGGCTGACGGTGCAATGTGCGCAATGCCACACACACAAATTCGACCCGATCCCGCACACCGACTACTACCGCTTCTTCGGACTCCTCAACAACGCCGACGAGCCTGAGTTCGACGTTCCGGATCCCGAAGTTGCCGCGAGATCGGCCGGCCGACCGTTTGACGTTGGCTCGCTGGTTGGTGTCGCCGCAGAATCCGCTCACCTCGCGCGTGACCGTGAACCGGCATTGGGCCACTTTCTTCGGACGGGGACTGGTGCGCACGCAAGAAGACTTCGGTTTCCAAGGCGCGCTGCCGACGCATCCGGAATTGCTCGATTGGCTGGCGATGGACTTCGTCGGCGATTTGAAATCTCAAATCTCAAATCTCAAATCTCTCAAACGTCTGCACCGCCTGATCGTCACCAGCGCGACGTACCGGCAGTCGTCGCGAGTCACGCCGGAACTCTTGAAACGCGACGCGCCGAACGAACTGCTCGCGCGCGGCCCGCGTTTTCGCGTCGAAGCGGAACTGATTCGCGACGTCATCCTGAGTCAAAGCGGTTTGCTGGGCCGCAAGCTGGGCGGGCCAAGCGTCTTTCCGCCGCAGCCCGCGAGCATCACGACCGAGGGAACTTACGGAGGTCTCGATTGGAAAGTCAGCGAGGGACTCGATCGGTATCGCCGAGGTCTGTACACGTTTGCGAAACGAACCGCGCCGTATGCCATGTTCTCAACGTTCGATGCTCCCAGCGGCGAGGCGTGTGTCTGTCGTCGTGAAGTCTCGAACACGCCGCTGCAAGCACTGACGCTGCTCAACGATCCCGTGTTCGTCGAAGCGGCTCAAGCTCTCGGCCAGCGATTCGCCGCTCGCACCGACGACACGGAGTCTCGTCTGCGTGAGCTGTTCCGCGTCTGCCTGGTGCGGTCGTCCGACACAGACGAAATTCGCCACCTGCAGGAATTCTTCAGCACACAACGGCAACGACTCGTGGCGAAAGAATTGGACGCCAAAACCATCGCCGGTGCGGGCGACGGGGACGAGGTCGAACGCGCCGCATGGACGCTCGTCGCGCGCGCGTTGTTGAATTTGGATGAGACGTTGACGAAGGATTGAGATCCGCGAAATCGCCACACCGATTTCGGGTCGTGGGTCAATTCGAAGAAGGCCCGGGTGGCACGCCCTGCTAAGGGCGTGGATACTCGCACGGACAATTCCACACCCTTCTCCACACCCTTCGATGACTCAGGGTG
>CAZPUJ010000513.1:0-9999 GCA_964589725.1 uncultured Planctomycetaceae bacterium | reverse complement strand
GGAGTAATCTTGCGCAAGTGGTCAAGCCACAGCGAGGCTAAAACGCTCCTCACGAACAACCACAACCCAAACTCTGACATCCACTGGGCTGTGGTTTCAACATACGAGCGAGGGATTTCTGCGGATTCCCTCGCTTGCGCTGCGGGCTTGTATTTCAACCAAGACGCAGATTGAAGAATTAGCCAGCCGTGGGGGAAATCATCGCACCGTTGCCCCCAGCAACTTGACGGCAGCAACGATGACCACGGTTCCGGCGATATCCAGCAGCGCGCCGTAGCGAATCATGCGACTCAGCGGAACCATGCCAGAACCGTACACGATCGCGTTGCAGGGAGTGCTCACCGGCAGCATGAAACCGAGACTGCAACCGAGCGTCGCTCCCAAAGCCGGTTCCAGCGGATCGATGCCGGCGGCTTGGCTCATCGTGATGACCACGGGGACGACGATGTTCGCCGACGCTGTGTTCGAAGTCGCTTCCGACACCAGCGTCGCCACCAACGTGGCCGCGACCAGAAATCCGAAGCCCCCCGCATTCGGCAACCAAGTGAGCATGTTCTCGCCGAGTGCTTTGGCCAACTTCGTCTCCTGAGCCAGCATGCCCAACGCGAATCCACCACCATAGAGCAACACGACTCCCCAATCGATTTGCGTGGCCTCGGACCACCGGAGTGCCCGTCGTCCCGGCGCGCCCGGCAATAAGAAGAGCAATCCGGCTCCGAACAACGCCGGCACCGCTTCCGGCAAGCTCGCCGTCCAATTCTTGTACGTTTGGCTTGTCTCGCCCCACCCGATCGCGACGACTCCCGGAGCCACCCACAGAGCAACCATCACGACGAACGCGATCACCGTCGAGATTTGCCCGCGAGTCCACGGCCCCAGCTCGCGTCGCTGACGTGCGAGGAACTCGCGTCCGCCGGCGAAATCGCGAACTCCCGAAGGACACAGCCAATTCAGGTACGCGAACATGAAGAAGTACAACACGACGACCACCGGCACACCGATCACGCACCACTCAAAGAATGTGATATCCACCAGCGAGCCACTCTCGTTCATCGCCGTTCGAATAAACCCTAAACCGATCACGTTAGGCGGCGTTCCAATCGGTGTGGCCAATCCGCCGATCGAAGCCGCGAACGACGTGATCAACATCAAGCCAATGGCGTAACGCGGATCGAGACCGCGCTTCTTTCTTTCCCTTCCGAGGGGGAGACCAGGAGGGGTCACCGAGGGTCCCTCATCACCTTCCTCGCGCAGCACCTTCAAAATCGACAGCCCGATCGCGAACATCATGGCCGTCGTCGCCGTATTGCTGATCCAGGCCGAGATGAAGGCCGTGACCGCTCCATACGCGAAGAGCACTCGACTGGGGTTGCCGCCGACCCAGCGCAGCGACAGCACGCTCAACGCCAGGCGCCGATCGAGACCATGCAGCTCGATCGCCCGCGCTAGCATGAACGAGCCGATAAACAAAAACATCAATTGATCGGCAAACGGGGCAAAAACGTTCTTCGCCGGCGCCACCTGCATGACCACGCAAACGCTCGCTCCCAGCAGTGCCGTCAGCGGCATCGGGAGCGCCTCGGTGATCCACAGCGTGACGACCGCTGCCATCACCGCCGCCAGACGATGCGCTGGCAGGTTTCCATGCAAGCTGTCGAAGTCCCAAAAGAGGACCAACAGAAACAGCAGCGGCGCGAGCACAAATCCCACTCGCGCCCGCCAGTGCTCGAAGCGTTGTTCCAGATCGGCCATCCGACATCCTTCTTAGTTCGCGGCACAAACGTTTCGACAGCTTGCGGTACACAGTCGAGCTGCCTGTGCCACGAGACTACCTCGCCACCTCCTGCCGCAAGCGCACAACCAGCTCGCGAGTGTTCGTCATGATCCGTTCTTCGACAGATGGTTTGAACGGTCCCGGCAAAGCCGAGTATCGCATCGCACCACCACCTTCGTAGCCCCCTTCGCGAAGCACTCGCGCGGACGGAATGTACGCGAACACATCGTTGCTGTAACCGGCCACCCACACCGGACCGTCACCGAGTTCTCGCTTCAACAGAAGCGAGTAATCGATCACGACCTCGCCAGCCAATGCGATGAGCGTCAGGTCTTGACCGAACTGCACGACTTGAATCGGATACGAGTAGGAATCGCGGACCTTGCCGAGCCTTTCGGCCTCCGTCAACAAGGCTTCGGCTCCGCGTTGCAAGTGAACATCATTGGACGCGCGCCGCTGAAGTAGTTCCTCCTTCGTGATCGGTTCGAATTCCAAGGCCACCTCGACGAGGCCGGTCTTCAGCGGACCTCGCACCGCTCTCGCGGCCGGCAGCAGCGCGGCCTCGACCGCGCTGGCGAGCGACTGGCCGTGAGTCCGTGCCCACTCAATCTGGCCGCGCGGATACGGGTTTTGATCGCCGCCGCAGCCCATCACAAACAACGCGGTCGCGCCGGGATGAGCCGCCTCGATCGCGGTTTGAGCGAATCCGGCGTAGTCAGCGTTCATCTGCTGCAACGCGGTCGTCGTATTGTGGCAAGCGTAGCCGAACGCGACCGCGATCAACTTCTTGTCGAGCGACTCGACTCGCAGTACGGGCACTGCCTGATCAACCGGTCCGTCGGGATACGGGCTGTTCTGATAGCCGCCGGCTGTCGGCAATCGACGATTCATCGCGAAACCGCAGCGAGCGTAACTGTAACCCAGCTTCACCGGCTGAAGATTCTCGATCGCGGCACCAATCACGCCGACCAGCTTGTCGCGCAGTTCGATGAAATACGACTCGACCCGTTGCCGCTGTTCCGGCTCCAAGCGGTACATGACTGACAGTTCGAGATCGTCTTTCACCACCGGCCCGCTATGCGTGTGCGAGCAATTCAGCAACAAGCCCGCCGGGTCCAGTTTATACTTCTCCGCCACAGCCTTGGCCACCAGATCGCGCAACACTCGCGGGATCGAGATCAAATCGGTCGTGACGATGACTGCTCGCGTGCCGGGCTTGTCTTCGAGCACGAGTGCTTTGGCATGTAGCTCAGAAAGCACTCCGTCCGACGGCTTCGTGCGCGACGCATAGCCAGCCATCCACATCGGCTGACTTGGCGTGACAACCACGGTGGCGACGCCCGCCTTCCAGTCGTGGTCGTCAGCAGCGCGAGCGTCCGATTGAGCGAACGTCATCACAAACACAAAGCACATCAACCACCAGGTGAGTCGTCGCATGAGGTTCCTCCGTCGGTCGTCACAAGAAACTGATTCTGACGCTGAGCGCCGTTGGGACGTTATCCGCCAATGGGGCATCAAGCCAAGCGTCTGGTGCGTGCCCACACCGAACATCGAGACTTGACCTGTCCCCGAAACTCCGTCCATGATTTAGCCACTGTTGCCCTGTCGCGTTGAGGACTCTGCCTCATGGACGATGCCACTTCGCCTGACATGCTATCTGACGACCAGTCGGCTCTGACACCGGAAGGGCTGAAGGAGCTGATCGGTCACACGGCATTCGCGTTTCGTGGGTATGACCAGACGAATCTGGGGAAGACTCCAGAACTGCTGGCACATGTCGTGTACGGCGCGACGGTCGAGCGGCACTTGCAAGCGGCCTCGACCGTCTGCGCGGATACGTTGGGTCGACCGATCGATCTGGTCGCGCGCGTCCGCGAGCGGCGCGCGATGGTGCTGGCCGAATACGATGAAGCAATCGCCTTGATCGTCGCCGTCGAGATGGCGCAGCTCGAACTGTTGCGGGAGTACTTCGGCATCACCTACGACTCGGCCCAATTGGCGATCGGTTACAGCTTGGGGGAAATCAGCGCGCTGGTCGCATGCGGTGTGTACAGCATGGAGGCCGTGTTGCCGCCGTTGTTGCACTTGTCGCACGACATGGTTTCGCAGGCGGACGACGTGCGGATGGGGATCCTCTTCTCCCGCGGGCCGGAGATGGACTTCGTGGCCATCGAGCGACTGTGCCTGGAGATCACCAACCAAGGACGTGGCACGATCGCGATCTCGTCCTACTTGTCGCCAAACACGGTGCTGGTGTTGGGACAACGGGGCACGCTGGACGAACTCAAAGCCGTGGTGAAAGGCCGCTTTCCGAAAGGGTTCAACCTGAAGGAGAACGCTTATCGCTGGCCACCGATCCACACGCCAATCACTCGGCAAAAGCACATTCCCGACCGCGCGGCCGTCATGATGGAACGAGCTCCCGGCGGCTTTACGGCTCCGAAACCAAACATCCTGTCGTGCGTCACGGGCGACGTCAGCTACACCGATTGCAACAGCCGCGAAATTCTGAACCGCTGGGTCGATTACCCGCAGCTCCTGTGGGACGTGGTCGACAAGACGATCGCCGCCGGCGTCGATCTGTTGGTGCATGTCGGCCCGCACCCGAACATCATTCCCGCGACGATGCAGCGCTTGAGCCTGAACGTGCAGACGCAACTCTCCGCGAAGACGTGGTCCGGCCTGGGCCTGCGAGCCGTGTCACGCATCGTTCGTGGGAACCGGCCGTGGCTAACAACGTTGCTCTCTTCCGAGGCCAGCTTGCTTCGCGCGCCGTTCATCCGCGAAGTCATTCTCGAAGACTGGCTGCTCGCACAGATGCCCTGAGCAACTCGTTGGTCAGCCGTTCGCGACCTCGAGAATCCGATGCGTCGGCACGGGCCGGCCGGGGCGGAAGCATTGCAGCGTGTCGATGCGATGAGTCGCGTCGATCGCTCGACAGGCGGCGGCGATTTCTTTTCGCACGAACGCTTCGAGAACCTGAGGGTCGGTCGCCACGCGCGCGTTGACCACGACGTTCGCGTCCCGCACCGTGCATTGCGAAGCCAGCGATAACTCCGGTTGCGTGAAACTGCTCACCAGATTCGCGACGGCATAACTTCCTTCGCACAGGCCAATCGCCTTGAGATGAGCCGTCTCGGCGTCGGCCGCCGCGAGCCGCTCCTGCAAGCGCCCGATCAAATCGAGCAGGAACGCATCGAGATCAAACGGGGTCGAGCTCTCGACGACGACTTGGCTGTTGAGCCAACCGAGTTCCGCTTCGCCTTCGGCGTAGACGTCGTAATCAAGCTCCATCACCCGCCGGCCGAACGCGCCGCGCTGTTCCAGGAACTCGCACAGCGACTCAAAGCCTTCGCCGCTGCGAGCCGACATCCGCAACACCGGACGGCTGGGGAACTCGGCTTCGAGAAGACTCGCCAATTCGTTGATCTTCACGGCCGAAAGCTCGTCAATCCGATTGATGAGGATGAAATCAGCTTCCTCCAACTGCTTGCGAAAGATGTAGGCCGCTTTCGGAGAGAAGCCGGCTTTCGCTTCGTTCCGCAGAATTTTTTCGCCGTGGCTCGGCTTGAGGATGACACCATACGGAGCCACGTCCAACGGCTGACCGTACACGTGGACAAGAGGTCGGATCACGGTGGCGACGAGATCCGTGCAACTGCCGACCGGCTCGGCCAGGATCACATCCGGGCGTTCCTCCCCGCTGAGCCGTTCGACCGTCGCGGTCAGCTCATTGAAGTTGCAACAGAAACAAGCTCCCGCGACTTCGCCGACGTGAAAGCCTTGCGACCGCAAACTGTGCGTGTCGACCAGGTCGGTCGTTTGATCGTTCGTGACAATGCCGACCTTTAGACCCTGAGCCGTGTAATGCCGAGCCAGCCGACCGACTGTCGTCGTTTTTCCGGCTCCCAGAAAACCACCCACCATCACGAAACGAGGATTCACGGAGCTGCTCCTGATCTCGACGATGCTTCACACTAACCCGAAGCGTAAGCGAGGACAGAGGTAACAGGCCCTCGCTAACGCTTCGGGTTAGTGTCAGATTCGACCGTGCAAGGTATAAGGCGTGCGGCAATGCTCTTCAACCACAGTCGCGACTGTCGGACATTGATCCGGACGTGTATCTTCATCGCACCTGGTTCGGAAAACCGTCTATGCTAAACGCCGACGTCGCGAAAATCTTTGAAGAGCTGGCGGATCTGTTGGAGTTGGAAGGGGCCAACGCGTTTCGCGTGCGAGCGTATCGCAATGCGGCGCGCACGGTCGAAGCGTTGGCCGACGATGTGGCTGGAATCGTCGCGCGTGATCCGGCCGCGTTGCAGCAACTCGAAGGAATCGGCACGGATTTGGCGGACAAGATGGTGACGATCGTCCGCACCGGGCAGTTGCCTCAGTTGGAGGAATTGCGTGCCCGCATTCCCGCTGGCGTCGTGCAGATGCTGCGGATTCCGGGCCTCGGTCCGAAGAAGGTCGCGGCGATCTTCAAGGAACTTGGCATCGACACGCTCGAAGCGCTGAAGCAAGCGGCGGAGGCGGGGCACATCGCGGAACTCAAGGGCTTCGGCAAGAAGACTGAACAGTCGATCTTGGAAGGCCTGTCGCTCGTGGCCGAAGCGGGGCAGCGCGTGTTTCTGGCCGAGGCCAAGATCGAAGCGGACGCGATCGTCGCGGACTTGCAACAGTTGAAAAGTATCAAGCAGGCGACGGTCGCGGGAAGTTGCCGGCGTCGCAAAGAAACAGTCGGCGATCTGGACGTGCTGGCGACGTCCAGCGACGCCGACGCCGCGATGGACCGGCTGGCGGCGAATCCGCTCGTCGTGAAAGTCCTCGCGCGCGGCGACACGAAGCAGCGAGTGCGACTCCATTCCGGCCTGGAGCTTGACCTGCGCGTCGTGCCGGACGAATCGTTCGGAGCGGCGTTGCAATACTTCACCGGCTCGAAAGAGCACAACATCGTAATCCGCCGCCGTGCTCAAGAGCGCGGTCTGAAACTGAACGAATACGGCTTGTTTCGCGGCGACGACTTGGTGGCGAGTCGCACCGAAGAAGACGTTTACGCCGCCGTCGATTTGCCGTGGATTCCTCCGGAGCTGCGCGAGAACCGTGGCGAGATCGAACGAGCCGAAGCGAACCAGATTCCGAAATTGATCGAGTTATCGGACATTCAGGGCGATCTGCACATGCACACGACCGCGACCGACGGCATGAACTCGATCCGCGAAATGGCCGATGCGGCGAAGGCTCGCGGGTTGAAATACATCGCCATCACCGATCACTCGAAACGAGTCACGATGGCCAACGGGCTCAACGCCGAACGGCTGCGAGCGCATTGGGCCGAGATCGACAAAGTCCGTTCGCAAATCAGCGGCCTCGAAATCCTGAAGGGCATCGAATGCGACATTCTCGAAGACGCGACGCTCGATTTGCCCGACGACGTGTTGGCCGAGGCGGACTGGGTCATCGCCGTGTTGCATTACGGTCTGAAGCAACCGCGCGAGCAAATCGACAAGCGGCTGCTGAACGCGATTCGCAATCCGCACGTTGATGTGATCGGCCATCCGACAGGCCGTCTGATTGGTCAGCGACCCGGAGCCGACATGACGTTTGACGACATGCTCAATGCCGCCGCCGATCACGGCGTCATGTTGGAGATCAACGCGCATCCCAGCCGCCTCGATCTCGACGACATCCATGCCGCCGCAGCGAAAGACCGAGGCATTCCGATCGTCATCAGCACCGACTCGCACAGCACTCACGGTTTCGACGTCCTACAATACGGCATTTTTCAAGCACGCCGCGCCGGGCTGGAAGCCAAGGACGTGGCCAACACACGGTCGCTGGCTCAGTTCCACACGTTGCTGCAACTTCGACATTAAAGGAGGACTCCCGATGGACCCGCGTTATCGCATCGCTGATACCAGCCAGATCATCACGCCCGCGTTGGTCGTGTTTCGGGAACTGCTCGAAGACAACCTGAAACGGATGATCGAGATCGCCAAGCGGCCGGAGCGGTTGCGGCCGCATTGCAAGACGCACAAGACGCGCGAGATCGCTCGGATGGAAATGGAGCGCGGCATCGGCAAGCATAAATGTGCGACGTTCGCCGAAGCGGAAATGCTCGCCGAGGTCGGAGTGCGAGATATTTTCCTGGCTTACAACCTAGTCGGCCCGAACATTCGCCGAGCGGTTGAGTTTGTGACGCGATATCCCGCCGTGACGCTCTGCGTAACGGCCGACCATCCGCGAACAATTGCCGCTCTGGGTAAGGCGATGGACGCCGCCGGCAAACAAATCGACGTCCTGCTGGACATCGACGTCGGTCAGCATCGCACCGGAGTGCCTGTCGGATCGCAGGCCACCATGTTGTATCGCCAAATCGCGGCGACTTCGGGATTGCGGCCGGGTGGTTTGCATGTTTACGACGGACATCAGCATCAAGAGTCGCGAGACGAACGCCGAGCCGTGGTGCTCAATGAGTTCCGCAAGGTGCAAGAGTTTCGCGACAGCCTTGTCGCTGCCGGACTTTCCGTGCCGCGTTTGGTGTGCGGCGGCACCGCGTCGTTTCCGATTTATGCCGAGATCGACGATCCCACGATCGAACTGAGTCCCGGCACGTGCGTGCTCAACGATGTGGGATACACCGAGCACTTCCCCGATCTGGTCTTTCCGCCTGCGGCCGTGTTGTTGACTCGCGTGATCAGCCGGCCCGCACCCGATCGCGTGACGCTCGACCTGGGCTACAAAGCGGTCGCGTCCGATCCACCGGCCGGACAGCGTGTTTCCTTTCCCGATCTGCCCGACGCGAAACAAGTGTTGCAAAATGAAGAACACTTGGTGCTGCAAACCTCTCATGCGGGCGAGTTCCAACCGGGCGATGAATTGATGGCGATCCCGCGTCACGTCTGCCCGACCTGTGCCTTGCATCGGCAATTATTCATCGTCGCCGGCGGGCAATTGGTCGATCGCTGGGACGTCGCGTCGCGCGATCGCTGGCTGACGATCTGACCGATTGCGGATTTTGGATTGCGAATCGCGGCCTGGTTCAAATCGGGAGGTTTTCTGGCAGCAGGCGCGCAGCGCTAGCGTAGTCGTTGGGGGGGGGCGAGATCTGCCAGCGGTGATGCGGCGTGGCTGGGCAGGTTGGTGAGTTGGTCCAGCCAGTGGGGTTGGGTTTGGCCGGTCAGCAACTCGCGGGCGCTGCGGCCGACTCGTTCAGGACGGACGTTTGAATGAAAACTGACCTGGTCGCCGGGAATCCAATGCCAGCCGCCTTGGAGTTTCAATTCTGGCCGCGCGCAGATAAAGATTGCTGCGACTTTTCCGCATCCTCATCACGAGTCGCTGTTCGGACAGGTGCGCTGGCAGCCACTGCTGCCCTGCTTCGCGAAGTTTGTCTCGTACTCGTATCTGTGCCTTTGGAGAATGCTCATGCTCACGGCCGACTCTCGTCGCAGTTCGTTTCCTTCGCTGGAAGAGATGGTCTACTTGAACACGGCGGCCGAGGGGATTCCGCCGCTGGAAGTGGGCGAGGCGCTGCAGCAGTACTTTCGCGACAAACAGCTTGGCATGGAAGGCCGCGAGCGGCACTTCGCGGCGCTCGAGGAAACCAAGTCGCTCGTGGCAGAACTCTACGGGCTGGCGCCGCACGAGATTGGTATCTGCTCATGTTCGTCCGAGGCCTACAACTTAGCCGCGCTCGCTCTGCGTCTGCGTGAAGGGGATGAGGTCGTCATCAATGAATTGGATTTTCCAGCCGGTGCCACGCCGTGGCTGCAGCCGACCTGCCCAGCGAACGTCCGCATCTGGAAAGCTCGCGACGGAGCACTGCGAGTCGAAGACCTCGCCGAGTTGCTCTCGTCTCGCACGCGGTTAGTGACGGTCTCGCTGGTGAGTTTCTTCAACGGACACATGATCAACTTGCCGCGCGTCGTCGAGACGGTTCGACGGCATTCATCCGCACTGCTGGCAGTGGATGTCACGCAAGCGCTGGGTCGCATTCCGCTGAATCTTTCCGGTGCGGATTTGATCGTCAGCAGCACGCACAAGTGGATCTTGGCGAGCCACGGAGGCGGATTGGTCGGCGTGCCGTCGGCACGAGCCAACGATTGGCACGTCCCGGCCGGCGGCTGGTTCCATCTGGAAGATGCCTTCGGACCGAACCGGTTCGAGCGCGCGGTGAGTCGTCCCGGTGCCGCTGGCTTCGCGGTGGGCATGCCGAACTTCCC
>CAZPUJ010000512.1:0-5209 GCA_964589725.1 uncultured Planctomycetaceae bacterium | reverse complement strand
CCAAATTGGAAGACTGGGAAGCGAAGTTGGCGGAGCTGTTGTCACGGCCCGCCGATCCGCAAAGCGGCCTGCCGTTTTCTGTGTCGTTACCTAATGCGGCGAATGATCCAAACGCATCCGGCCGTATCGGCTCGGCGGATTCGATCTTGGGACTGCGAGCGACCGCCAACGTCGGCTTTTGCGTGTCGCGTCCCGAGGCTGGTCAGACGCCCCTCTTTCATGTCTGGATGGGCGTGAAGAACGGCGAGATCACGAATCCGATTCTGCCGTTCCCGTTGCAGAACCTTCGCGGCGAGTTGTACGTCGACAACGACAGTTTCAAGGTGACGAAGCTGACCGCACACGACGGCACGACGAAAGTGTTGATCGACGGAGCGCTGAAAGGCCGCGACGCCGGATACCCCGGCAAGTTTGAAGTGCAGATCTCGAACATGCTTTGCGATGCCCGCTTGCGTAGCCGGTTGTCGATCGGCTTCGGCCGCATCTACGACGCTCATCATCCGACGGGCGACCTCGATCTGCACTGCTTCATCCTACATGACCAGGAAGGCCGTTGGCGGCCGGAGGGTTTGATCGTCACGGCCAAGGATTGCTCGGTCGCTCACGACTCGTTTCCGTATCCGATCGAAAACGCGAACGGCACGATCGAGCAGCAAGGCCGCGACTTGATCATCGACATGCAAGGCACGGCGAGCGGTCGGCCGATCACGCTCAAAGGGATCGTCTCGCAGCCGGGACCAAACTCCACCATGATTCTCGATGTGGAGTGTAACGATTTGCCTCTGGACGAAACGTTTCTGCGAGCCTGCAAACCGGAATTGCAAGCGGCGATTCGCAAGATGCAGTTGACGGGCGTGATGGACGGCAAGGTGCGACTGACGAAGGCTCCCAGGGAGCCGATTGTGCCGCGCATCACGGCCCTGCTGCGTGATGGTTCGATCGACTACGAAGCGTTTCCGTACGGCGTCGACAACTTGACCGGCCGCTTGTCGGCGACCGGCAACTACTGGGAATTTCACGAGCTGACTGGCCGGCACGGTACGGCGGTACTCACTGCCGATGGCTCGTATGCCAAGCTGAAAGACGTCGGTGAGCTGAAGCTGAAAGTCATCACTCAACAAGCTCCGCTGGACGAATCGTTGTTCCGAGCGGTGCCCGCGAGTTTGAAGCGGGTGTGGCGCGAGTTCTCTCTGACCGGCATGCTCGACGTCGTCACCGACATCCACTGGCTGACGGATCGGTCGGCGGACATTCGCATGCCGCGCGTCGCGCTGTCGAATGGCAGCTTGACGCTCAAGACGCTGCCGTATCGGCTTGACGACGTGCAAGCCAGCTTTGCCTATGGCCTGGACAAGGACGGTTTGCAGAAACTCTCGGTGCAGTCATTGGAGGGACGGCACGCTGAGATGACGACTTCCGTTTCGGGCTATCAAAAGATGGAACCGAACGGCGACTGGCGAGTTCACCTCGAGAAGTTCACGATCGAAAATCTCACACCGAACGACGAGTTTCTCAAGTCGCTGGCAGCTTTGCCCGGGCTGCGACAAGTCTTCGGCCTGTTTGATCCGAATCAAACGCTACGGATGGACGGAGTGATGGAATTGCGTGGGACGCCAGACCCCAACGATCCGATCACCGCCGCGTGGGACTTGGACACGTTTTTCTCTGGCGGAACGATTCACACGGGATTGGATTTCAAAGACTTGCATGGCCGCGTCCGGGCAAAAGGCGACTGGGACGGCGAGCGAGCTAAGATGAGCGGACTCGTCGACCTGAAATCAGCTCGCATTCTCGATTATGTGCTCGATGACATTCGCGGCCCATTCCGCGTGAAGGATGGCGTGCTGATGTTTGGAGCGGGCGACACGCAGCGAACTCGGCCGCCGGAGTCGCTCAAACCCAGCGAACGGCTGACTGCCAAATTATTCGACGGCGTGGTCTTGCTCGATGGTGCGGCGACACTCACGGAACAGCCCGAATACCAAGTGCTGATCAACCTGCAAAACGCCCGACTGGAACGCTTCGCCGCCTTGCACGCGCCCAAGCAACGCAACCTGCGCGGGATTACCAACGGTCGGATCAACCTCCGCGGCAAAGGCTCGTCACCGCAAGACGTCACCGGTAATGGACAGATCCAGATCAGCCCCGCAGCACTGCTCAATCTGCCTGTCGTGTTGCAGATGTATCGCAGCCTCAGCCTCTCCGAGCCCGAAGAAAGCACGTTCAGCTATGCGATGTTTGACTTCAATATTAAAGACACCCGGTTCAACTTCGACCGCATCTTCCTGGAAGGTGACTCGGTCAGCTTTCGCGGCCGTGGTTCGGTCGGATTCGACAGCAGCGTCAATTTGAACTTCTATTCGATGCTGCCTCGCAACCAAGTGCCGATCCCGATCGTTCACGAGATCTTGGGCGAAGCGACCAAAGGCTGGGTCGGCATCAAAGTTCGCGGAAAACTCAGTCAGCCAGAGACAAAAATCGAAGCCGTGCCGCTCTTGGAGCCTGCTCTCAAAAACTTCTTGGGGATTCTGCCGCAACCGCTGCTGCCGATTGGTCAGGGCCTGCGGCCTCGCGGCCTGATGCGGAATTGACTGGCGGGCATCGCGGCGTCAGTCGGCCCAAGCCGGTGCTTCATTCGCCTCATGGCCGGCTAATTGGCCCGGTTGCATTGTCTGTGCAGTCATACAAGCCGGAAGCGCAAGCGAGGGAAATGCGCGGAAATCTCTCGCTTGCGCTTCGGGCTTGTATTTCAGCCAGGACGCAGATTGAAGAATTAGCCAGCCGTGTCATTCGCCTCCGCGCGAGTTGACGTGTCGCCTCGGCTCTCTTACGAATGTCCGCTCAATGGGCCGCCGATGCCGGCGGCGAACAGTCATCTCCCAGGAGGAAACATCGTGAGACAATTCAATTCATGGCTGCGCGTGGTCTGTTTAGGATTCAGCATTTTCATGGTCGCCGGTCCGGTGCGAGCCGACGTCAAACTGCCAAAGGTCATCGGCAGTAACATGGTCTTGCAGCAAAAAGCTCCCCTGCCGATTTGGGGGACCGCGGAGCCCGGCGAGGAAGTCACCGTCTCGGTTGGAGACAACACAGCGTCCGCCAAAGCCGGAGCGGACGGCAAATGGTCGGTCAAGCTGAAGGAGATGCCTGCCGGCGGTCCGTATGAGGTCGTCGTCAAAGGCAAGAACGAAATCAAGCTGACCAACGTGCTGATCGGCGAGGTGTGGGTTGCGTCGGGGCAATCGAATATGGAGTGGTCGGTCGCGGCCTCGCTCAATCCACAGCAAGAAATCGAGGCGGCCAAGTATCCAAACATCCGGCTGTTTCACGTCCGGAAGACTCCGGCGGTGACACCGGCGGCCGAAGTGGTGCTCGACCGCGAATGGTCCGAATGCTCGCCCGCCACGATCGGCAATTTCTCCGCAGTCGCGTACTTCTTCGGGCGGCATCTCCACAAAGAGTTGAACGTCCCGGTCGGGCTGATCAACACCTCGTGGGGCGGCACGGCCATCGAGCCGTGGACGCCAATCGCCGGCTTCGATTCCGTGGAGTCGCTGAAGGGAATCAGCCAAGCGGCAAAGGTTCAGCAGGAGAATCCGGGCGATGCGAAACCGAATCACGGCGCACCGACACATCTCTACAACGGCATGGTCCACCCGCTGGTGCCGTTCGGCATCCGCGGAGCGATCTGGTATCAAGGGGAATCGAACCGCGGTCAGGGTGTGGCCTATGAACAGAGAATGCACGCGCTGATCAACGGCTGGCGGAGCGTCTGGGGGCAGGGGGACTTTCCGTTCTTGTACGTGCAGCTTGCGCCGTACCGATACGGGCCGAGCGATCCGCAGTTTCTGCTGCCACAGATTTGGGAGGCTCAGACCAAAGTGCTGGCGATGAAGAACACCGGCATGGCGGTGACCACCGACATCACGAACCTGAGCGACATCCACCCGACGAACAAACAAGACGTCGGCAAGCGACTGGCACTGTGGGCGTTGGCCAAGACCTACGGCAAGTCCGATCTCGTGTATTCCGGCCCGCTGTACAAGTCGATGAAAGTCGATGGCAACAAGGTCCGCATCGAGTTCGATCACGGTGGCGGCCTCAAGTCGCGCGACGGCAAACCGCTCGCATGGTTCACGATCGCTGGCAAAGAAGGTGACTTCGTCGAAGCCAAGGCCGAGATTGAGGGCAATGCCGTGGTCGTTTCGAGCGAAAAGATCACCGACCCCGCCGCCGTGCGCTTCGGCTGGGATCAGCTCGCCGAGCCGAACTTGATGAACGCCGAAGGTCTCCCCGCCTCGCCGTTCCGCACGTCGCGGTAGCCACCCTGGAGAGCGGCGGCTTGACGTCGCCCTCCCTTCGGTCGCGAGAAACAATGCTCGGGAAGCCTGGCAACGCGAGGGTGAGATCACTGTTTCATTGACTCTTGCCAGGACTGCATGTTTTCAACTTCAAAACGGTTTCCCCTGAATGAATGGAGGGCGGCGTCAAGCCGCCGCACTCCAGGTTTATTTCTTCTCCGCCGCCTGCTTCTTCGACAGGCTCTTGGTGTACGACTCGAACCATTCTTTGTACTCGGCGGGCGGCGGGCGGCGGGCGGGTCCGACCGCTTCGCCGGATTGTTTGTCTTGATTCGTGTCGTCGCGGCGCTGAGTCTTCGACGTGAGATTCAAGTTCCGCAGCATTTCCTCGAACTGACGTCGCTTGGCCTCTGCGGAGGGAGTGTGATCATCCTCGGACGCGTGAAGTTGTTGCTGCATGCGTTCGACGAACTTCTTCATTTGTTCGGGGGTCCAGCCCAGTTCATCGAGCAACTCTTGATCAACCTCGCCGCGGTCGAGTTCGTTCTTGAGCCGCTTAAGCACTAGGTTTGCGGCCTCTTTAGTGAATTCGGGATTGGCCTCTTCGGGCGAGCCGTCGGAAGAAGTCCCTTCGCTCTGCTGTCCATTGCCGTTACGAAACGGCACAGCGTCCTTGTCGGTCGGCAGCCCTTCGCCACTGCTGGTGGAACCCGCACCCGGCGATGGGGTCCCCGTACCACCAGTCCCCTTCCCCCCTTTTGAGCCGGATTTGGATGGTCCGCCTTTCTTCTCGCTACCCTGCTTCTCGCCACCCTGCTTCTCGCCACCCTGCTTCTCGCCACCCTGCTTCTCGCCACCCTGCTTCTCGCCACCCTGCTTCTCGCCACCCTGCTTCTCGCCACCCTGCT
>CAZPUJ010000511.1:0-7543 GCA_964589725.1 uncultured Planctomycetaceae bacterium | reverse complement strand
AGAGCTTGTTGAATTAATCCGCCGCCGAGTTCACCTCGGCGGTTTACGCGTTTCTGCACTACGTTTTTCCCGAGGAATTCGAGTAGTGCAGAAACGCTTGAACCCCTGAGGCAAGCTCAGGGGCGACTTAATCAACAGGCTGGCCAAGAGCGTGGGGGGATGTCGCGGAAAACCCACGCTCTTGGCGAGCGCGGCTACCAAATCGCTTCCGCGGATGAACTGCAAACTTGACTCAACGGCAACAACTTATGGGATCAAAGAGTTGCATCACGGTCGCCGTCAGGGCAGCACATCGCCGCCGTAGGACTGATCGCGTCGTCCGTCCTCCTCGTCGATCTGTTGCAAAATTTTGACCAAGTCATCACGCCCGATAATCCCTTTGTGCTCCAACACCCGGAACAGCGTGGCGACATACAAGCGCAGCTCACCGTTTGCCGCCCGGAGCGCCTCGAATTGAGCCTGAGTCGGGTCTGTCACTGCCGACGAGCGGGCGGACTGCTTGAGCCGATCGACCTCCCGATTCAGGTCGGCGATCTTGTTGCTTTGAGAGGAGTTCCACATCAGGTCGGCGATTCCATTGATGACATCAAGCATCTTGGTGTTCCTGCGGGTTTCGTTGACGGTGCCGCTCATCCGGCACTTTTTCTGCGTTTCTCGACGACAAGGTCCGTGTCGGTTGTGCGGACCTCAATCACTGCGAATCGTGTCGGTTCACGGACGCGGCGTCGCGTCCCACACCTTCACCGTCCCATCGGCGCTGGCCGACGCCAGCCGTTTCCCGTCTGGGCTAAACGCCACGCTGTTAACCCAGCCGGCGTGCCCTTTCAGCGTGAGCGTCTCCTGACCGCTCGTGGCGTCCCACACCTTCACCGATTGATCCTGACTGGCTGACGCCAGTCGTTTCCCGTCCGCGCTAAACGCCACGCTCATGACTTGGTTGGTGTGTCCTTTCAACGTGAGCGTCTCTTGACCATTTGTGGTGTTCCACACCTTCACCGTCTGGTCGTAGCTGGCCGATGCCAGCAGTTTTCCATTCGCGCTAAACGCCACGCTGCTGACGATGTGGGTGTGCCCTATCAAAGTGAGAGTCTCCTGACCGTTCATGGCGTCCCAGACCTTCACCGTCCGATCCCAGCTTGCCGTCGCCAGCCGTTTCCCGTCCGCGCTAAACGCCACGCTGGTGATCGCGGCGGTGTGCCCTTTCAACGTGAGCGACTCCTGACCGCTCGTGGCATGCCACACTTTCACTGTCAAATCGTCGCTTGCCGACGCCAGCCATTTCCCATCTGGGCTAAACACCACACAACGGACCCTCTCGGTGTGCCCTTTCAGCGTGAGCGTCGCCTGGCCGCTCGTGGCGTCCCACACCTTCACAGTCTGAGTCTGATCTGCGCAGGCCGACGCCAGCCGTTTCCCGTCCGGGCTAAACGCCACGCTCTCGAAGAACTCGTTGGGCCCCCCTTTCAAGCTGAGCGTCGCCTGACCGCTCGTGGCATCCCACACCTTCACCGTTTTATCCTGGCTTGCCGACGCCAGCCGTTTTCCGTCCGTGCTAAACGCCACGCTCGTGACAACGTTGATATGCCCTTTCAACGTGAGCGACTCTTGGCTGCTCGTGACGTCCCACACTTTCACCGTCCGATCCATGCTGGCCGATGCCAGCCGTTTCCCGTCCGCGCTAAACGCTACTCCCACGACCCAGGCGATGTGCCCATTCAACGTGAGAATATCTTGGCCGCTCGTGGCGTCCCAAACCTTCACCGTGTCATCCTGGCTGGCCGATGCCAGCCGTTTTCCGTCTGGGCTAAACACCACGCTACTGACCATGGAGTTGTGCCCTTTGAACGTGAGCGCCTCCTGACCGCTCGTGGCGTCCCAGACCTTCACCGCCCGATCCCAGCTTGCCGACGCCAACCGCTTCCCGTCCGGGCTAAACGCCACGCTCAAAACAAAGAGGGTGTGTCCTTTCAACGTGAGCGTCTCCTGACCACTCGTGGCGTCCCAGACCTTTACCGTTTGATCCTGGCTTCCCGACGCCAGCCGTTTCCCGTCCGCGCTAAACGCGACGCTAGTGACAAAGCCCGTGTGCCCTTGCAATGTGAGCGTTTCTTGGCCGCTCGTGGTGTCCCACACCTTCACCTCACCGGGAATGTCGTATCCAAGTGCTTTTCCGCCGGCTGATGCCAGTCGTTTCCCATCCGCGCTGAACGCCACGCAACTGATTGGGCCGGTGTGTCCATTTAATGTGAACAACACTTCTCCGCTCGTGGCATCCCACACTTTGACCTCGCCGGGCTGTGGCAGAAGTGGACTTATGACATCCCCACTAGCGGACGCTAACCATTTCCCGTCCGGGCTAAACGCCACGCTCGTCACCCCGCTGGTGTGCCCTTTTAATGTGAGCATTATCTGACCGCTCATGGCGTCCCACACGATCACCTCTCCCGGCTTGCGCATGAGGTCGCCACAGGCGGACGCCAGCCGTTTCCCATCCGGGCTAAATGCTACGCTCGTGACCGCGCTGGTGTGCCCTTCAAGATTCAACTGGTAGGAATGGGCTAGGCGGTTCCAGTAATGCCACTCGAAGCCGCGCAGGTCTTCGTCACCCGGTTGTGGCTCATATTGCTTCAACAACGCCAAGACTCTGGTCAATCGAGAATCCTCCCATGACATTTGCGCGAGGTTCATGCGGGTGGCGTACAGGCTTCGGCGGGCCTCGTCCGCCTTGGCGTCCGCGCGGTCCTTCTCGATTTGAGCCTTCTTCGCGCTGGCCAGTGCCTCATCCGTTTTCAAGTCGGCTCGCTTTTTCTCTACGATGGCCTCGGCGGCTTTCTCGTCGGCACGCTTCTCATTCGTGGTGGCCTCCGCCGCCTTGTCATCGGCACGCTTAGCGTTGGCGTTCGCGACTTGAGCATACGACCAAGAGACCAGCGTGCCGATCACGAGCGATGCCGCAATGCCCGCCGTGAGCGAGGCGATCGCAGGATGACGCCGACACAATCGCCAACCACGTTCGGCCGCCGAAACCGGACGAGCAAGAATCGGCCGGCCTTCGAGAAACCGCGTCAGCTCATCGACCAAATGCTGCGCCGAGGCGTACCGTCGTGACGGCACCTTTTCGAGGCACTTGAGAATGATCGTTTCCAAATCGAGCGGCACGCTCGCGTTCAATTGCCGTGGCGAAACCGGCTCGCGACTCATGACTTGCAAGAGCGTTTCCACCGCGTTGGCCGCTTGAAAAGGCGGACGGCCGGTGACCAGGCAACACAGCACCGCTCCCAGCGAGTACACGTCGGAGAGGTACGAGACCTCCGCCGATTCGCCGCGTGCCTGCTCCGGCGGCATGTAGCTCGGAGTGCCAAGGATCTGGCCGGTGACGGTCAGTCCGCTCGCTTCGCCTTCGACTCGTTTGGCGAGACCGAAGTCGGTCACTCGCGGAGTGCCGTCTTTGTCGATCAGGATATTGCCCGGCTTGAGATCGCGGTGAATCACACCCTCGATATGCGCGTAGGCGATCGCGCTGGCCACGTCCTTCAGCAACCGCGCCGCCTCACGCGGTTCGAGCACGCCTTGAGCGATGCGATGGGCCAAACTCTTCCCGTCCACAAAGCCCATCGAAAAATAATGCTGCTGCTCATGCTGCCCGACCTCGAAGACCGGCACGATGTTCGGATGACTGAGCTTCGCGGCCGCCTCGGCCTCGACGTAGAACCGCCGCACGTCTTCCTGCGACGCAAACTGCCCGGCCAGAATCATCTTCATCGCCACCACGCGATTCAGCTTCACCTGCCGAGCTTTGTAGACCACTCCCATCCCGCCGCGAGCAATCTCGCTCAGCAACTCGTAGTCACCGAAGTACCTGACCTTCGTGCCGATCTCCGCTGTGCCGATCTCCGCAGCACTGACCCGGACACCGCGATCGTGTTCCGTCGGTGGGATCGTCGGTGAGTCTGCCAGAAGTTGACCGTTGGTGATCAGCGTCGCCTCGTTCGCGGTGTCAGCGACCGAGTCCCTCATTCCGACTTTCAGAAGGCACTTCGGACAGACGCCCATCGGCGCGTCTGGCGGCAATGCCGTTCCACAATCCGGGCAGGTTTTGGAATCGCTCATTTGGTTGTCTCCGAGGGGCCTTCTTAGAGCGTTTAACAGAATGGCCAAAGTAACCCGACGCGTGAGCGAGGGAGTCCTTAAGTCAGCGGCAAAACTGGGCCTCGCTCACGCTTTTGAAGTTGCGCTTTTCTTGATTCGGCCCCATCCGGCTTGCCCGGATGGTGAAGACGATGGTGGGCTAGTTGCGAGCATTACGATCCATCCCCCCGTTTTCCCGCAGTTCGCCGCCGAAGGCGGCGAACTGCGGGAAAACGGGGGCGGAAGGTGGGTCGAACCTGATTAGCCCGCCATCAGATTCACCATCCGGGCAAGCCGGACGGGGTCTTGCCAAGTTGCCAAATTTCCTCGATCAATCCCGTCGCGACGACCTCAAACTGCGCAACTTCAAAACTCACGCTTCGGGTTACTTTCTGTGAGACGCTCATGGTGTTCTGACGGAATCTCCTTAAAGCGCAACCAGTTTTTCCCTTCAATCCGCAAACGTCGCGAACAGGTGCCGCACTTCGTCGTCAATCTCTTCCGGAGTGGACACCGTTTGTGCGATTTCATCGCGGAGAAGTTCGCGGTAGAAACCGCGCATCCGGCTGGCAGCCATGCGGGCGGCCGATTCGCTGATGTCCAGTTCGCCGGCCGCCGCTGCATACGACGAGTCGCCCGATCCGCCGATTAACTCCTTGAGAACCTGAAACTGCCGGACCTTGCCGCTGCGTTCCATCTCACGTTGCAAGCGTGACATGACGCGGTGCAGCAGCGTGATGGCCCACTGCCGCTCGTAGAGTCGTTCGGCGGTCAGGTCCGTCGCGAAGTTGTTGCCACTGGAATCCTGCGACGCGAAATCGAGCGAGAACGTGAGCAACCCTCCGCCCCGTTTCTGCGCCCGCGCCTTGTCCCATTCCTTGGCGAGAAAATGTTGGAACGCCGTGATCAGAAACGCGCGAAAGCGACCGCGTTCAGGATCGGCCTGAGCCAGAAACCGCTTTTCCAACAATCGCTCGAAGAACGCCTGCGTCAAATCCTGGGCTTCATGCAGATCGCTCACCCGCCGCCGGACGTACGCATACAACGGAGGCCAATACGTCCGGCATAGTTTCTCCAGGGCTCGATCCGATTTCGAGTTCGCCCCCTCACCCGCCGCGAGAACCAGGCTCCACTGCGTCGTAGCGAACTCGCCACCGTCGTTCGGTCGAGAATCGGATTGTTGATCGTCGGATTTCATGGATCGAATTATATCCTTTGAAATCCCAAGCCCGACATCTTCATCAGCAGCCTACCAACCTTCTCTGCGGGTCAACTTCGCAACGACGGCCAGCCACGAAGTTTGAAACACAGAGGCACAGAGTTCACAGAGGAACGCTGGCAATCGCACGCTCTGTGTTCTCTGTGCCTCTGTGTTTCAATTGCCTTCCCTGTTTCAATTGTCTTCGCTGCCGTTCCATTGGCCGATGTTTTCCTCAAGCTGCGTGCATCACTTGCCTCGCCGTTTGCTGTTGCCGCTCATTTCATAGACGATCTTATTCTGTCGGTCGGTCATCGTGATTGTCCAAAGCTGAAGGTCGGCGTTGGGAAAGCTCGCCTTGGTGATCACGGTCGCGCCATCCGGCCTGCGATCGGTCCAAGTCATGGTGCGAGTTGCCTCGTCCCACTTGCCCGTGGCCTGTGTTGTCGAACCGTCCGACAAAAACTGCCATTGCCGATAGACCTTTTCATTGACGTCGTATGTCGAGATGACCGTCGCGCTCAGCGGCGGATTATTCGCGTCTACGTCGATCTTCCACTTCTGTTGAAGATACCGGCCGTCGACGATCCATTCGCCGTTGCTGGGACCAGGGGGTCTCGGCGTCGGCTTTTCAACCTGACCCATCCAAGCGCCCGCCCAATTGTTCAACGGTGCTAATTCGGGAATGTCCTTCGACGGCCCCTGCTCGGCAGCCGCTGCCAGGCCGAGGGTTGCGAACGCAAGAATGAAAGTCGGGAAGAAAGCGTGACGCATGTTGGTTGCTCCTTGGTCTTGGGTGTTAAGGTCATTTGATCCGCCGCTTGTCCTGAGTGTAGTCCAGCAGCAAGCAGCCCTGTTCGTATTTGATGAGGTCTTGGTTGTCGCTCCTGTTGTCGTTGATCCAGCGGTTGGAGCCGGTGACGATCCAGAGGGCCGGCATGCCGATCGAACGCCAGTGAAAACCTCGCGACGCGGCGGACGATCTGGCTATGCGTCAGTCGTTCGTTCCCGTTTCAAAATAACACTGAACGTGAGGCACTGAAACAGGTTCGCGCCGCTCCCCACGCCGCAGACCTCCCAGCCTTGTGCTCCCAGCGGAGGCAGCACGTCTTTCAAAAGTTCGGCGAGCGGTTGGTCGTGCTCGTCGTACCACCGCGACGTGATCCAGCGAAGTCCCAGCCAGCCCTTGTGAGTTCTCGACAGCACTTTGTACTCGAACGTGCGCATGAGTTTCTCCCCGGTTTTGATGAAGTCGATTTGAAACACAGAGGCACGGAGAATCACGGAGGGAGCACAGAAACCAAACTCTGTGTCCTCAGTGCCTCTGTGTTTCAAATCCCCCCGCCCCTTCAATACCCATTCACAATCCGATGCAAGCCATCGACCAGCTTGACCTCGTGGAAATTGATCAGCAGCCCAAAGCGAAGATTCAGCAGTCGCAAGTGCGAGAGAGTCTGTGCCTTGTCCACCGGATGGATATCGCTCTTCGCTTTCAGCTCGACGACGATCGCCCCATTGACCAGCAAGTCCGCTCGAAAGCCGCATTCCAGTTTCACGTCGTCGTAGATCACAGGGACCGGCTTCTCCTCCTGGACCTCGAAGCCGCGCTTGCGAAGTTCGTAGGCCAGGCAGACGCGATAGGCGGATTCCAGCAACCCGGGGCCAAGGCGTTTGTGGACCTCGATGGCCGCACCGATGATCGCTTGGGTCAATTCGTTTGTTTCCATGATGACGTTTCTTGTGGGAGGAGAGGGAAGAGTTTTGAAACACAGAGACACGGAGTTCACAGAGAAAGAGAGAGGCGGAGACAGAATATCTCTCTTCTCTTCAAAACTCTGTGCCCTCCGTGCCTCTGTGTTTCACTCCCCTCCTTTTCTCCGCCGCTTGTCCTGCGTCGAGTCCAGCAGCACGCGGCCGTTTTCGTCTTTGATGAGGGCTTGATTGTCGAACGTGTCGTCGTTGATCCAGCGATTGAAGCCGGTGCCGATCCAGCCGGCGGGCATGTCGATCGAACGAAAGTGGAAGCCGCGCGACGCGGCGTCCCAAGTGAGTCGCCACTGGCCGCTGGAACCATCCGCGTTGAAGAACCAAAAGTGATTCGACTTCTCGGACGGCTCGTAGGTGGCCAGCCAGATCGAGGTGACTTCGCCTTTGTCGTTGAACGCGCGAGTCATCAGGAATCGGCCGCCGAGAATCCAAGTGCTCTTTTCGGAAAAC
>CAZPUJ010000510.1:0-3442 GCA_964589725.1 uncultured Planctomycetaceae bacterium | reverse complement strand
CAGCGTGTGGCCGAGCATCCGCCGAGCGTTCTGCTCCGCTTCCTCTGCTGACCGGACAAGCACGACGCCACGCTGATCGGGATACTCTTTGAAGCGTCCTTTGCCGCGTCCGCCAGCGTGAATTTGCGACTTCACCACCGCTAGCGGTCCGCCCAACTGCTTGAACGCCGCCGCAGCCTCTTCGGCCGTGCGAGCCACAACGTTTTTCGGCACCGGCACACCCGACTTGGCCAGCAACACCTTGGCCTGATACTCGTGGATTTTCATCGTCAGCCTTTGAACAGGTAATACGTTTCGACCGATGCGAAATCAAGACGACCAATCGAAGGGGAGGGATGATAACGGTGCCGTGAAAGAGTCGCCACAAACGGAGACGCACGGTCTTGGGTCAGTGGCTCAGTCACATAGGCCGTAGCGGACGATGCACCACAAGGCTTTAAAGCCGTCGCGCCAGCCGATTTTTTTCCCTTGCTCGTACGTGCGGCCGGAGTAGCTGATCGACATCTCGAAGATGCGGAAGCCATGCCGAGCAACCTTCGCAGTGATTTCGGGTTCGATGCCGAATCGCTCTTGCCGCAGAGTCGGCGCGATCTGCTGGATGACTTCGCGCGTGAAGACTTTGTAGCAAGTCTCCATGTCGGTGAGGTTCAGGTTCGTGAAGCAATTCGACAGCGTCGTCAGGAATCTATTGGCCAGGTAGTGCCAATAATAAAGCACACGATGTGGCTGGTCGCCTAGGAATCGACTGCCGAACACAACATCGGCTTTGCCTTCAAGGATGGGGTGCAGCAGAACCGGGTACTCCGACGGATCGTACTCCAGGTCGGCGTCTTGAATGATCACGGCATTGCCGCGAGCGGCCTGAAATCCGGTGCGGACGGCAGCCCCTTTGCCGCGATTTTTTTCGTGGTACAAAATCTGAAAGCTATTCCAGGGATCCGGCTCAGCGGCGGAAAGCTTGGCCTGAAACTGCTGCAACAAATCGCGAGTCCCATCGCGACTGCAATCGTCGACCAACACCAGTTCCTTGCGGATCGGCACAGAGCGGACGCGATCCACCAGCGACATCAACGTCTCCCGCTCGTTGTAAACCGGGATCACCACCGACAGCACCCAGTCGGGCGGAATGACATAAAACCCCAATTGCCGACACGCCGCCTCGCCCAACGTGTCGCGCAGGAACGCAAACCACTCGGGCGTGTGCGGAATCAGTCGCCGGTCTTTGGGTTGGTCTTCGGCCACGTTCGCCAGATCGCTCATTCATGGGTCTCCGAAAGGCGGGCGAAGTCTAGCGGGCGCGACAGGACGGGCAAACGGCAACCGGCTTGCCGGGTTTTCGGCGCCCCGCCAGAATACCGCTCCGCGCAAACGACCGACCGATGACTGTCAACTTGCGGAGAATGACAACGATGGCTGAACAGTCCACGAGCTGCCTGGCTCACAACGTTTACTTCACGCTCAACGATGCGTCGCCCGCCGCGCAACAGCAGTTGGTCGACGAGTGTCACAAGTATCTGTTGGGGCATCCGGGCGAAGTTTTTTTCGCGGCCGGGACGCTCGTGTCGGACCTGTCTCGGCCAGTCAACGACAAAGCCTTTCACGTCGGACTGCACGTCGTGTTCGACAGCCGCAAAGCTCACGATGACTATCAGCAGCACCCGCGACACATTCAATTCATCGAAGCGAACAAGTCCACTTGGAAACAGGTGCGCGTGTTTGATTCGTACGTGAATTAACCCAAGTCTTATGAGTGGCGAAAACCGAGAAAGTTTTCTGATCAAATTACTTGCGTAGGCTGCGAGAGGTCTCCATCATTCCCTCCGTCGGTTGAACGGAAGAAATCGGCAAGCTCGTTCAAGCCCGTAAACTGCCGAACACAATTCGGTCTATTAGGTGCCTCGTCCCGCCAGTGGTGGAGTATGTTTCAGTGGCTGACGCTGCTGTGAACCGTCGGCTGGGACTTGGGTGTCCATCAACAAGGAGTGAGAGAATGAAGAAGCTGTTGAGTCTATTGGTTGTCGGTGCGTTGGCTGTCTCAACGGCGGTGGGTGCAGATCCGCCGCCGGCCCCGACGCCAGATCCGGTTTCGGATGCTCCAGGCGTGGCCGCTCCGGGATCTCCGGCGGATCTGTTCCAGTGCGTGAAATACGTTGACGTGCATGAGAAGGCCTGCGACGCGAAGCCGCTCGTCGTGCAGGTGCAGGATCCGTGTTGGAAACCGGATCCGTGTAAGTGTGGTGAGAAACCACGCTGCGTCAATGTGGAGATTTGCGTGCCGCAGTGCGCCTGTCCGCCAATCATCAAGTGCAGCAAGGACGGCAAGAAGGTCAGGTATGACTACGGCAAGTATGCCGTCGATATCCGAGTAAAAAAGGATTCGATCGAAGTCGACTACCAGGACTAGTTTCGTCCAGCAGACGCTTGTGTGGCTTGGTCATCGGTCACAGAACCGGTCGAGGAGGATCCCTCGGCCGGTTTTCTTTTGGGGAGTGCCGTGCGAACGTGGCGGCGATCTTCGTCCCGACGATTGTCAAGAAGGATGAACGATTGAACGCGCGACAACCGACCTAATCGTGCTGAGCCAGCACGCGGCGCTGCGGTTGTTTGTCGGACATCGCTCGGTTCAGCGCTTTGAGATACGCGTCGGCGCTCGCCTGAATGATGTCCGTGCTGATTCCTTTGCCGTGATAGGTTTTCTCATTAACTCGGATCTCTACGAACGCTTCGCCTTGAGCATCCTCGCCGCCGGTGACACTGCGAACTTGGAAGCTCTGCAAATCGCCAGACACGCCGGTGATCCGCTTCATGGCGAGGAAGATCGCGTCGAGCGGTCCGTCGCCGGTCGCGGCATCGCGGCGCGGTTGTTCTTCGCCCTCGCATTGCAATTCAACCGTTGCCGTCGGGATCGTTGCGGCACCGGCGAACGTCTGCACGCTGATCAGCTTCCAGCGATCCGGGGCCTCGTTCCTTTCGGCGACGTGGCTTTCGATCAACGCGACGATGTCCGAGTCGTAGACTTCCTTCTTCTTGTCGCACAGCGTGATGAATTCCTGGAAGACTCGTTCAAAGACTTCGCCTTCGAGCGTGAAGCCGAGCGTGTCCACGCGATCGCGCAACGCATGCCGGCCACTGTGCTTTCCGAGCACCAAATTGATGCCGACATAACCGACATCCTCCGGCCGCATGATTTCGTAGGTCGTGCGGTTTTGCAGCATGCCGTGTTGGTGGATTCCGGCTTCGTGAGCGAAGGCGTTCTGGCCGACGATCGCCTTGTTGCGTTGCACGGTCATGCCGGTGATGCGTGAGACAAGGCGGCTGGTCGGGAATAGTTTGGGCGTGTTGATATTCGTCTGCACGTTGTAGTGGTCGGCTCGCGTACGCAGAGCCATGACGATTTCTTCGAGTGCCGCGTTGCCGGCTCGCTCGCCCAGGCCGTTGATCG
>CAZPUJ010000509.1:0-3983 GCA_964589725.1 uncultured Planctomycetaceae bacterium | reverse complement strand
CGGCGATCCACGCCTATGACCGGATCGAGATCCCTGAGATCGTGCCGGACGTGACGCGCGTAACGCTGCATGGCGGCTTGTGCCCCTGCTGTAGGCGGCGGTTCCGGGCGGCGCCGCCGGCCGGGCTGGCGCCGGGCTCGCCGTTCGGCCCGAACCTGCGGGCTTTCGTGCTGTACTTGCGTTTCGCCCAGGCGATCCCGTTCGAGAGACTGGCGCGGCTGATGTCCGATTTGCTCGGGCTGGAGATCAGCGAGGGCGCCCTCGCCAACTCAGGGCGAAGGAGGCTTCGCCCGAGCTGGAAGCCAGCGGCGACGCCTTCGCGCGCCAGACCAGCCTGATCCGCGACCGGCTGTTGTCCGGCACCATCTTGCAATCCGACGAGACGAGCGCGCGGGTCGGCAAGAAGACCTGGTGGACCTGGGTGTTCCATGACGGCGACAGCGCCTTCTTTTGCATCCGGCCGAGCCGCGGCAAGGCCGTGGTCGAAGAGTTCCTCGGTGAGGTGCGCCCCGATTTCTGGGTGTCCGACCGGTTCGGCGCCCAGATGGGTTGGGCCAGGACAGGCCATCAGGCCTGCCTCGCCCATCTCCTGCGCGATGTGCAATACGCCATCGACGCCGGCGATGGGGCCTTCGCGCCGGCCATCAAGAAACTGCTGAAACAGGCCGTCGCCATCGGTCGCCGACGTGACCGGCTCAAGGATTCCACCCTCGTCGCCTATGCCGCAAAGCTGGAAGCAAAGCTCGGCCGGCTGCTCCAGATCGAGCCGGCCAATCGGCAGGGACAGAAATTGCTCCGGATCATCAAGAAGTACCGGCAGAACCTGTTTGTCTTCGTCACCAACCGGGCGTTGCCGCCGACCAACAACGGCTCGGAACAGGCGCTGCGCCCGTGCGTGATCTTCCGCAAGATCACCAACTGCTTCCGCTCGCAGTGGGGCGCCACGCTCTACGCCGATGTCAGGTCCGTCTTCGAGACCGCCCGAAGACGCCGCATCCCGATCCTTCAATCCATCCGCTTGACCCTCGACGAGCGCCCGCTGCCGGTCGCTTCATAGCCGCTTGCCGTCGGGTAAACGGTCGCGCAAAAGACGGTGATGGCGAGGCGTCCGAGCGATAGGGTGCGGGGATCATGGCCAAGACCGTTGGAAAACAGCGTGGAAGAGTGACCCGGCTTGGGGGGTGATCAGCGTCGAATAGGGACCCGCCCCGCGAATCATTGAATGCTCCCTCTGGTTGCGTTGGGGGAGCGGGCCGGGGATGGTGACGGTGGAAACGATTGGTCGGATCAGGCGGGCGTTTTTGGTGGAGCATAAGCCGATCCGCCAGATCGTTCGCGAGCTGAGGATTTCGCGGAAGAGGGTTCGCAAGGCGATCTGGGGATCGTCGACCGAGTTTCGCTACGAGCGTCGGGTTCAGCCGCAGCCTCGCCTGGGTGAGTTTGTGGCGCGGCTCGATGGCTTGCTGGAGGCCAACAGCAAGCGGCCGGCGCGTGAGCGGCTGACGGCGCAGCGGCTGTTGGAGCTGCTGCGCGCCGAAGGCTACCAAGGCGGCTACGACAGCGTGCAGCGTCATGCGCGCGCCTGGCGCCGAGAGCGGTCGTTGCAGGGCGCGGTGTTCATCCCGCTGTGGTTCGCGCCGGGCGAGGCCTATCAGTTCGACTGGTCGCACGAAGTGGTGGTTCTGGGCGGGGTGACGACGACGGTCAAGGCCGCCCATGTCCGGCTCTGTCACAGCCGCATGCCGTTCATACGGGGCTATCGGCGCGAGACGCAGGAGATGGTGTTCGACGCCCACGAGCGGGCGTTCCAACTGTTTGGGGGTGCAGCCCAGCGCGGCATCTACGACAACATGAAGACGGCGGTGGATGCCGTGTTCGTCGGCAAGAAGCGTATTTTCAATCGGCGCTTCCAGCAAATGTGCTCGCATTACCTGGTTGAGCCGGTGGCGTGCACGCCGGCGGCGGGCTGGGAGAAGGGCCAGGTCGAGAACCAGGTCGGCAATGCGCGCGAGCACCTGTTCACGCCCCGGCTGCACTTTGCCTGATATGACGAGCTCAATGCCTGGCTGGAGGCGCGCTGCCTGGCTGAGGCGCACTCGAGCGCGCATCCCGAGCAGAGTGACAAGACCGTATGGGAGGTCTTCGAGGGCGAGCGAGCGAGCCTGATCGCGTACCGCGGCCCCTTCGACGGCTTCCACGAGGTCGATGTCACGGTGTCGAAGAGCAGCGGGGTCGCGCTTCGACCACAACCGCTACAGCGTCGCGGTCAAGGCGGCGCGAGGCACCGCGCAGTTGCGCGCGTATGCCGACCGCGTCGTCGTCTGGTGCGACGGCGAGATCGTCGGAGAGCATGCCCGCCGCTTGGGGCGCGGCCAGACCGCCTACGATCCCTGGCATTACCTGCCGGTGCTGGCGAGGAAGCCCGGCGCGCTGCGCAACGGCGACCCGTTCCGCAACTGGGACCTGCCGCCGGTGCTGGCGCAGATCCGCCGGCGGTTGGCCGGCCATGACGATGGCGCCATGTCCGACGGCGCCAGTTCGTCGATATCCTGACGGAGGTTGCCGAAGCCGGGCTCGACGCCGTCGAGGCGGCCTGCGCCGAGGCGCTCGCGGCTGGGCTGTTTGGCCGCGATGTGGTGCTCAACATCCTGGCGCGGCAGCGCGATGCCGATCCGCCCGCTGCGGTCGCAACGCCGACGGCGTTGACGCTGGCGATCGAACCGGTGGCCGATTGCGCCCGCTACGACCAGCTGCGCCGCCCGCCGCTCGAAGAGGTCTACCCCGAGGGGGCTTGACCCATGGAGCGGCATAAGATCATCGAGCTGATGGGCCAACTCAAGCTGGCCGGCATGCGCGCCGCCTACGACGAGGTGATTACGGCGGGGCTGCGCGCCCAGCATTCGGTTCAGCGCATCATCGGGGAATTGCTGCTCGCCCAGCTCGCCGACAATCGCGCCCGCTCGACCGCCTACCGGATGGGTGTTGCCCGCTTCCCGGTGATGAAGAACCTCGCCGAGTTCGACTTCTCGGTCTCGCCGGTCAATCAGGGGCTGGTGCGCGAGCTGCACGAGGGCGGCTTTTTAACCACCCAGCGCAACGCCGTGCTGATCGGTGGCACCGGCACCGGCAAGAGCCACGTATCGATAGCGATCGGCCAATTGCGTGCGCACCGGCGCGCGCGTGCGGTTCTTCACCGCGATCGACCTGGTCAATCAGCTCGAGGCCGAAGCGCGGGCCGGGAAGGCCGGGCGCCTCGCCGACCAACTCGTCCGCGTCGATCTCGTCATCCTTGACGAGCTCGGCTATCTGCCGTTCCCGGTCAGCGGCGGCCAGATGCTGTTCCATCTGATCAGCCGCCTTTACGAGCGCACCTCCACCATCCTGTCGACCAATCTCACCTTCGCCGAATGGCCGAGCGTGTTTGGCGACGCCAAGATGACAACGGCGCTGCTCGACCGTCTCACCCACCACTGCGACATTCTCGAAACCGGCAACGAGAGCTGGCGTTTCAAGAACCGCACCTGACATCACCGTCCGAGCCCATCGCGGATCGCCCCCGGGGGCCCACAGCGCCTCCCCACGCGCGCCGCTCCCTCGCTCGTGAGGGCACCGCGCGTCGCGCGCGGGTCCCCTCCATGGACTCCGGGGACGACCGCCTCAACCGCTGGTATGGGTCCCGATTGCACGCTGAACCCGGGTCCCGCTTCCGCGCCGATTGACACGCAGATAACCGCCGTTCGCCGGGCCACTATCGAACCGCCGGAATCGACCCTTAACCGCCGTGCGCTTCGCGCGACAGGAGCGCGGGCTCTTGTGAAGGGTTTCGGATGCCGGCCCGTCGCGGCCTATCCACCGGCGCTGAGGGCCGGCGTCCGAAACCCTCCAGGGAAGGAACCCGCGGTGTGCGGCGCGGGCGGTGGCCGTCTATGGCGATTTGACGGCGGGGCGGCGCGCGCGAGTGATGCGCTGGGCGAGGGAGTGGG
>CAZPUJ010000508.1:0-17761 GCA_964589725.1 uncultured Planctomycetaceae bacterium | reverse complement strand
TCGCATGTACGGCGTGAAGTATGGTCCCGAAATCCACACGCCGAACTGCACCAAGATGATGTACAACAGCAATCGTCCACCCGGACTGCTGCGATACTGCCGCAGTTGCTCGAACACTGGCAACTGACGCATGTTGGCTGGCAGCGGCAGCGGCTCGCTCTGTAAACACAGCAACCCGGCGGACACGAAACGGCACAGACTGGCGATCGTGAACAAGACCGCGAACACCAACAGCACGCAATCGTGCTGTTTTCCGAACTGCAACGCGAAGCCGGCGGCCAGAAAACCCGTCAGCACCGTCAACTGTTGCAATCGAACTCGCTTGGCGAAGAAGTGAGCTCGAATCGGACGTGGAATCAGCGTCCCGATCCAAACGTTCCACGCGGCCCCGGCCGCCAAATTCCCCGACCAATACAACGAGGCGACGGCCATCGCGGCCCATCCGGAGATGTGCCCGAAGAGTGCGGCGGCAATGAGCGGCAAAAAGCTCACCGCTTGGAAGATGGCCACGCAGATCACCCATCGACCGTGTGACCGCAATCCGCGCACAGCCCACGGCGAGATCATCTGTAACACGCCACCGATCAGAACCGGCACACTGACCACCAGACCGGACATCACCTCGCTCAGCCCGACGGTCAGCACGAACAGCGGCAAGTACGTCTCGCCCAGCCCGATCGTCACGCCATAGAACGCGCCATCGATACGGCTCGCTCGCAAATTGCGTCCAAGCTGTCGAACACGGCGCGAGGGTTGACCACGCGTCCTGCAGTTCAGCTCCACTGATTGTGCGATTCCGTTCGCCTGTCCCGCCATGAATTTTTCGTGCCGCGGCAACTTATCGTTATGTGACTCTTTCACGACGACGGATCGTAGCAGGCGTCATCGAGGCGATGAAGACCGTTGGGTTTTTCTGTCGTCTCTGTCGTCGTCACGATTCCAGAGACTCTGTGCAGCCAGTCTCGGTGATGATCAACATGGCATCGCCATAGCTGTAAAAGCGATATCGCTGGCGAATCGCGTCGGCATACGCGACTTTGACCGCGTCGATCCCCGCGAACGCCGACACCAAAACGAGCAGCGTCGAGCGCGGCAAATGAAAGTTTGTCAACACGGCATCGACACACCGAAATTCATACGGCGGTCGGATGAAAAGTGACGTGGCACCACGCCACGGCTGGAGCGTTCCCGTTGACGATGCCGACTCCAGGGTGCGAACTGACGTCGTCCCCACGGCGACAACTCGGCCGCCTCGCTGCCGCGCGGCCTGAATCGAACGCACCGTCGATTCGGCAATCTCACACCACTCCGAATGCATGCGATGCTCGTGTAATCGTTCGGTACTGATCGGGCGAAAGGTGCCTAGTCCAACGTGCAACGTCACATTGACGACGTCGATGCCGCGCTGCCGAATTGCCTGTAAAAGCGATTCCGTGAAATGCAGCCCTGCCGTGGGCGCCGCCACGGAACCCGGCCGAATGGCGTACGTCGTTTGATAACGTTGCCAGTCCGACTCCGTCGCTATTTTTCGATGTATGTATGGCGGCAGCGGCATCGTGCCGAATTCGTTCAGCAATTCGACTGGATCACCCGCCGGTTCCGGACGCATCAGCCAAACGCCATCAGGCTCACGATCAATCAACGTCAGCCGAAGCAAATCGCCGAACTGGCCTGAGTCTGACTCGTCGCGAACTTTGTCGCCCAACGGCAAGACGACGATCTGATCGCCCGGCTTCAAGTAGCCCCGCGTCTGGCCAATCAGGCGCCACGCTCCACTCGCGGACTGACCGAGATAAATCCCTTCCCACTTACCTCCGGTTCCAGCCCGTTGCCCCAGCAGACGCGCCGGCAGCACCCGTGTGTCGTTCAACACGAGGCAATCACCCGGTGAAAGCAGATTCGGCAAATCACGAATGCTGCGATGTTTTCGTTGGCCCGTCTGCCGATTGAGCACCAACAACCGTGAGGCATCCCGTTCTAGCAGCGGTACCTTTGCGATCAACTCTTCCGGCAACTCGTAGTCGTATGCCGAAACTTGATCCCACGGTCGCTGCAGACCGGATGATGAAGGAAACTCGACGGAATTCAACTCGCTCGACATGCGGGATGCTCGTATTTACCTCGAAAAGATTGGCCAGCTATAAGCCGATCAGATTTCACAAGGTCGCATCGCATGCCACAGCAACTGTGGCAAGACAGGGATTAGAGCCTTCGATGACTGACGGAATGGTATCGTCTGAATCTCATCCCGACGAACGTCGGACGAACTCCATCCCAGGCTCCCTTGATCCGACTCGCATCGCATTCTGCATCACAGAACTTGATCCTGGCGGGGCCGAGCGAATGCTGGTTGAGTTGGTGACTCGACTCAATCGTCAACGCTGGATGCCTCATGTCTTCTGTTTGTCCGGCCCCGGCCAATTGGTTGAGAGTCTGGCAGCCAGCAACGTCGAGGTGACGTGTCTCGGAGCAAAGAGCTGTTGGCAAATCGGCGTCGTGTGGCGACTGGCCGCTGAACTGCGAAAGTTCCGTCCGGCGCTCCTGCAATGCGTTTTGTTTCACGCGAATATCGTAGGCCGACTTGCCGGTTGGTGGGCGGGAATTCCGCGCATTATCTGCGGCATTCGAGTTGCCGAACGCCGCAGTCGTTGGCCGCTGTGGCTTGATTGGCTGACTCAAGGATTTGTCGATCACAATGTCTGCGTGAGTCGAGCTGTCGCGGAGTTCTCGATTCTTGACGGTGGCTTGGAGCGATCCAAAGTCTGCAGCATCTCAAACGGAGTCAACTTTGAACGCTTCGCGACGGCGACCGCTGTGGCGCGCGAGGCGCTCGGCTTTTCGAACGATGCTCCGCTGGTGATTTTCGTGGGACGGCTCGATCCACAAAAAGCACCGTTGATCTTGCTTGACGCCTTCGAGCACTTGCTGCAACGACACCCCAGTTGGCAACTGCTGCTCGTCGGTGATGGGCCTTTGCGGAATGAAATCACAAATTGGATCACCAAGCGAGGTCTTGTCCGCTCCATTCGATTGACCGGCCGTCAATCAAATGTTCCCCAACTGCTCAAAGGAGCCGACTGCCTAGTACTGCCATCGCTTTGGGAGGGGATGCCCAACATCGTGTTGGAGGCCATGGCGGCGGGACTACCGGTTGTCGTGTCACGCGTCGAAGGGACGGACGAACTGGTCCGTCCGGAAGAGACCGGCCTCTTAGTCGAGCCAAATTCTGTGTCCGATCTGGAACGCCAGATCGAGGTCATGTTGACCGATTCAGAACTCGCCCAACGACTCGCTAAAAATGCACAACTGACTGTGAGAGAGTGGTTTACACTCGACGCCATGGTTGCTTCATACGAACAACTCTTCATTCAAGTGCTCGGTTAAGAGTCGTAATCGTCGCCGCAATGGGCTTGCGGAAAAAAAAATCCAAGTGGCAATCGACTGGCTCTCTTGGACCTGCGTCAAGCAAGACACGCAGGAGCCGCATTCCTCCCAAAAACTTGCTTGACGGTTCGGCACAGGAAGGTCACTATGGGGACTCGTGGTTGGAAGTGGGGAAGTGTGGTGATTGATGGCCCTCACCGGTACGTTCGAGCGATCACTGGATGACAAGAACCGGATCGCGGTCCCCAAGACCCTGCGAGATGAGTTTTCCGCTGATGGGATCACGCAGCTATTCGTGGCTCCTCAACAGGATAATTCATTATCAGTTTACGCACCGGCAGAATTCGAAGCGTTGGCCGAGAGGTTAGCAGCGAAATCGACGAACCAGGTCGAAATCCTCAGATATAAACGATTCTTTTACTCCAAAGCCGAGAAGGTAGAACTAGACGGCCAAGGACGGATCCGCATCCCGGACAGATTGGCTGAATTTGCCAAGCTCAAACGAGATGTCGTACTGTTGGGAGTTGAGGACCATGCTGAGATCTGGGACAAACAAGTCTGGACCGAGTTCCTGGAACAACATGCGGCACGGTTCGACGAGATGGCTCAGGCCGCTTTCGCATAACTCGGCAATCGGACGAATGAGTGCATGATTTGAGTGCATGAATATCGTTAATAATTTCGCCGCCACACGCGGCTGGAGAATCGAACGGAGGCACGAGTGATTTTCCGCTGGCTAACCGGGCTCTGCGGGAATTGGTGATCACGGATGATCGCCAGTCCGAAGTAGGAATGTGCGTGCGTCCACATTCCTCACGAATTCGCCTGGGCCGAAAGGATTCGGACCCAGGCGTTTTCGTTTGGGAGTTCGACGCATTTCGTCTGCCCGGAATTTGCTCTTTTCAAGATTCCTCAAACTGGCATACAACCTTGCCCACTTTCCTGCGGCCGAACGATTCCGAGTGAAGAACTCTCGGCGTTTTTCGGTCGAAACAGCCCTTCCCAGGCCGGAGCCCTCCGGCACTTAATTCCTTGGTTGCCATTCACGTCCCCGTACTTCTGCGGGAATCACTTCAAGCGCTGGATCTGCGTCCGGGGCTTATCGTCGTTGACGGAACCGTCGGCGGCGGCGGGCATAGTCGACAAATCCTCGAACGAATCACGCCAGACGGAATCTTGATCGGTCTCGACCGCGATCCCATGATGCTCAATCATGCGGCGGCGGTCGTGAAAGGCGAACGGAGTCACTTGTGTCACGCCAGTTACTGCGATCTTCCGATCGTGCTTCGCCAACTTGGCATCACCGGCGTCGATCGCATTTTGATCGACTTGGGTTTGTCGTCGGATCAGTTGGCGGACCGGCAACGAGGTTTCGGCTTCAGCTCCACTGGTCCGTTGGACATGCGATTCGATGTCTTACAGGGCGAGCCTGCGGCCGAACTGTTGTCGCGTGCTTCGGCGGACGAGTTGGCAACGATCTTTCGGGACTTCGGCGAGGAGCGATTCAGCCGAGCGATTGCCGAGCAGATCGTGCGGCAGCGGCGGAGCCAGCCGGTCCGCACGGCGACAGATTTGATCGCGGCGGTCGAGGCGGCAATCCCAGCGTCCGTCCGACGCCAGGCCCAAAAAGAACCGGCGACTCGCGTCTTTCAGGCGTTGCGGATCGCCGTGAATCACGAACTTCAACAATTGGACGATGCCCTGCAGCACGGCCTGTACGAGTCGTTGCAGCCGGGCGGTCGGCTGGTGGTGATTGCGTTTCACTCGTTGGAAGATCGATTGGTCAAACACTCATTTCGGGATGAGTCACGATGGCAACCCTTGACAAAAAAACCAGTGTGCCCCAGCCCTCCGGAAATCCGAATCAATCCCCGATCCCGCTCGGCCAAGCTGCGGGCGGCGGCGAAGCGGCCGACGTAAACGGGGCCAACAGCCCCGGCGAGTCGGACGATCAACTCGCGAAAGCGTGGGGCTTCTCGATGAAGCGACCGCGGCGGTCGCGCCAGGTGACGATCGGCCTGGTGGCGATCGTTGCGTTGCTCGGCTCGTTTGCCTTCGTAGTCATTAAGAAATGGAAGAACCTTGGTCAAGTCGTCGCCCAAAAGACGGATGATGCGGACTCGGATAGAGATAAGAAACAAAACTCCGACGACGATCCATTCGTAGACGACGCCTTGGTGACGAAGACTCAGTTCGAGGCACCCGCGAAAGACACGACGAAGCGCAAACCGTTGGCCAAGGGGCTTGATCTCGATGACGAGTTTGCTCTGAACGAGCCGCCCCGGCCGCGCGGCAAGAATTTATCCGACGACAGCCTGGACATTACCGACGGGCAGTCGGAGCCGCCTCCCATGAAGACCGCCGCGCAGACCAGTGTTGCTGCTCAGAACAGCGACGACGACTTCAATCCCTTCGACGATGTCCCCAAAGCCGTCAGCGCACCAAGCGTCAGTGCTCGCAACCAAGCGAATGACGAGTTCGAGCCTGAAGTCGCGACGGCAAAACCGAACAGTCCCGCGTCGTCGCGAACCTTGGATGTCGAAGACCAGCCGGCCGCGACGATCGACGAAAAAGCGATGGCTCTCGAAAACGAGACAGACCTGACTCAGCCATCGGAGCCCATTCGACTGAAGCAGCCGATCGAAGAGCAGTTCGAGGAGTCCGTTCGTGTCGCACAGCAACCGCGCGATGATCTTGGAACAGCGCCGTTGCGGACTCGCCGACCAGCGACTCCGCCGCGAGAAGATGCCTTCGCTGAGAGTGTGCCTGCTGGTTTTGACAACGCCGATCAGTCGACAACTCGGCCGACCACCGACCTGTTGCCGGCGCGTGCAAAGAAAGCTCATCCGTCGCTGCGAGAAGGCGAATATATCGTCGAGTTGGGTGACAACTTCTGCATCATCTCGAAGAAGCTGTACGGGAGCGAGAAGTTCTACCTTGCTCTGGCCGAGCACAATCGCAACCGCGTCGCCGATCCGTGTCGCATGCGGCCAGGGTTGATCATCTCGGCCCCGCCACTAGAAACGCTCGAACGGCAGCACGCCGCATTGATTGCGAAGCCGAAGAAGGCGACCGAGGCCAAGAAGGACAAGCCGCACGCGGTCAAGAAGGTCTCGAACGAGTCGCAGTCGCCGGGTTTGTTTCACGATGAAAACGGAGCGGCCTGGTATCGCGTCGGCAAAGATGACACGTTGAGCGAAATCGCGCAAGCTCACCTTGGCCGAAAGAGTCGCTCGGAACAGATCTATCAGCTCAATCGCGAGCGTCTACCCAACCCCGGCAATTTGGACGTTGGCCAAGTACTGCGTCTGCCCAACGATGCCACCCGACTTCGACTGGTCGAAGCCGAGCCAGACATCCGATAGCCAACTCCAAGGCGCAGATTCTGCCGGAGTTGGTCCATGTACTTTCGATTTGGCGCGGCGATCGTCCTGACGGTAGTGATCTCGCTGGTCGGCGTGGCATTGGAGAAGCAGAGCCTGGCATATCGCCGCGGGATCGCGCGGCAGAGTTATCGCCTGGATGTGCTCATCGAACAACACGCCCAGCTGCGGCTCAAGGCTCAGCGGCTGGGAGCCCCGGCGCGAACGATTAAGTCGCTCGAGGAGAACGGCGACGAACTGAAACTGAAGTTGCCTCAGCGTCCCGTGTCCAAGCCACCGCAGTGACCCTGGCCCTCTCACGGTTTCACGATCTGACCCCTTCACGGTGAAGTCTTGTCTGCTGCAAATCGTGCTCTGGAATGGCGAATTCGGTTTCTGGTTGTGCTCGTGTGCGGCTGTTGGCTGGCGCTGGCGGGTCGCTTGGTCCAATTGCAATACCTCAGCCGACAGCAATTCGCAGACCAGGTGGAACAGCAAAGTACGTTCTTGGAAGAAGTCGCTGCTCGACCAGGAGACATCTTCGACCGCGACGGCCGCTTGCTGGCCACGAGCATCGCGGCGAAGAGTTTCTTCGTGATCCCCAGCCAATTGAAGCAGCATCCCGAGCAGTGGCAGCTCGTGCGACGCATCGCCGACGCGGCCGAGCTGGATGCCGATCCATTGCAAGCGAACATTTCTGAGCATGCCGAGAAACATTTTCTGTGGGTCCGCCGTCGCATCGCCGACACGGACATGATTGCGCGGCTCAACGCGATCAAACTGCCGCGTGACCTGGGCGGGTTCCGCGAAGAATTCTTGCGACAATATCCGCAAGGACATTTGGCCGCGCATGTGCTGGGCGGTCGAGACATCGACGGCGTTGGCCGCGGCGGCGTCGAGCAACATCTCAATGATTGGCTGGCTGGAGAATCGGGTTTTCGGCGGCTGGTACTGGATTCGCGGCGCAAGGTCATCGAGGTACAAACCGACATCGACCAAGCTCCTGAACATGGGCAATGCGTCACGTTGTCGTTGGACACGGTCATCCAACTTCACGCCGAGGAAGAACTCGACAAGGTCATGTCGCAATGGCGTGCGAAGCATGCCGCCGCGATCGTCATGGATCCGAAGACGGGCGAGATCCTGGCGATGGCCTCGCGACCGACGTATGACCCGAACGAACTGCTGAACGTCTCGGAAGAGGCGTGGAAGAATCAGGCTCTCGCGGCGATCTTCGAACCCGGCTCGACGTTCAAGCCGTTCATCGTCGCCTGGGGCCTGGAGCAAGGACTCATTCGACGCGACGAGTCGTTCGAGTGCGAACACGGCGAGTACCGCATGGGCAGCCGTGTACTGCACGACCACCACAAGTACGGAGTGCTGAACGTCACGGACGTCTTGGTCAAGTCGAGCAACATCGGTATGGCAAAGATCGGCGAACGCCTGAGCAATGCGGAACTCCACAAGGCCACGACGATCTTCGGTTTTGGTCGCCGCTGCGGCATCGAATTGCCCGGAGAGCTTGTCGGTCTCGTGCGACCTCTCAAGCAATGGACATCGTATTCAACGGGTTCCGTCCCAATGGGCCAGGAAATCGCCGTCACACCGCTGCAATTGATCGCGGGCCACGCGGCTCTCGCGAACGGCGGGATGCTCATCAGTCCCCGACTGGTCTGCGACCAGCCAGCCGCGCCGACCGGCAGACCGTGGGCCAGGCGGCCGGAGCGCGACAAACGGACCTCCGCTCGCGAACCGTGGCTGCACAACATCAGTCTGGCGACTCCGAGGCTTGCATTAGATCGCCCGGACGAGTCGGAAGAATCAAACGACGAAGCCGCCCGGACCTCCCCGGCCGTGGTCTCCGAAACGGTTCACCCTGACATCGCCCGCTGGATGGTTGAGTCAGTGATGACGGAAATCGTACGACGCGGGACCGGTCGCAAAGCAAAGCTCGACGATTACACCGTCTTCGGCAAAACGGGAACGGCTCAAAAGCGCGACCCGCAGACCGGAAAGTATTCGAATCGTCTGCACACCAGTTCGTTCGTCGGCGGCGCTCCCGCTGCGAATCCGCGTGTCATGGTGCTGGTCATGGTCGACGAACCGTCCACGAGCGGCGAACACTTCGGCGGCGAAATCGCCGCACCCGCCGCGCGAAAGATTCTGCACAAAGCCTTGATCCAACTCGGCGTCCCCCCGGAACAGAAGCCCGCGAAGACCGCTGGTGTTAAGTGGGATCGCTCGATACTCAGATAGGTTGGATCACTTTGCCGTCAGTCGCACGATGCCGTCCCAGTCGAGCGGGGCTTTGCGGTTGTGTTGAGCGATCAACGCGAGCAAGAAATCTTGGGCTCGATCGGTCGCCGGCATGTCGTGCAGACAGCGATACGCCGCTTCCCAGCGACCCGCGATGAAATCGTCGACTCCTTCTTCGTACCGCGCGAGATGCGCGTCCGTCAGCTCCGCAAAGTCTTCGACGGAAGGGACCAATTCCGAAACAATGACGGGCGTCTCCAATCCAATCGGCAGCACTTTCGCCAACCGACGGACTCGGCCTTCGCGTGAGTCGAGCCGTTCGCGAACCAGCCGTGCCATCGTCTCGTCGAGGAGAATCGGGACTCGCAACTGACTGGTCATCGTCTCCAGCCGACTGGCCAAATTAACCGTTGGCCCGAACACCGTGACCTTCACTTGTTCCGCAGTGCCGATCTTGCCGGCGACCGCTCGGCCGTGAGCGATCCCGATTCCCATTTGAAAGTTGGCCAACGGACTGCCCGTTTGCTGTGTCGTGTCGGCAAACGCCTTGCGAATGCCGAGCGCCGCCCGGCAGGCTTGCAACGGAGCTTCATCGGACGAGAATGGCCAACCCCAAAAGCCGAGCGCGGCGTCTCCCTGAAAGTCGCCGGTGACGCCGCGATGCTGCAAGATGTGAGACGTCATCACGCTCAAGGCGCCGCTCACCCGTTCCAGCAAGCCGATCAAGTCGCCGGCGGATTCTTCCGAGTGATGGCTGAAACCGCGCAGATCACAGAACAAAACGGTCACATCGCACTCGCGCGGCGCGAGGATCTCTGTGTTCAATTCGTTGCCGAGTGCGGAAAGAATTGTAGGAGCGAAGAACTGCCGCAGACCGGCCTGCTGACGTTCCAGAAAATTCAGCCGCCGCACCGAACCGATGCTTTCGGCAACCAGTTCGGTGAACTTCACGTCGGCCTGCAAGTGCGCGGTTTCGACAACCTGTGAGCTGCCGTTCGTGAGCTGACGTTCTTGTTTGCCGGCGACGTACAATCCCCACGACGCCGACGGTGCATCGAGCACCGGCGTGCAGAATGCCCAATCCAACTCCGCCGCCGCCGTGTAGGCGGGATTCAGTTGCGGCGACGCTTGCCACAAATGCAAGACACTGTGCCGCCGCCGCATCGCCTCGGTCACCAGCCGCGAACTGGGGCGAAACTCGCCGGCTGTTTCGCGGCGGCGATTCCAATGAACGACATCAACTTTGTCGCCGGAGCCGGCTCGCACGATCGAGACCACGTCCGCTCGCGACACGCCCGCCAGCAACAGATTCGCCAGCCGATAAAACAGCTCGTCATCGTTTCTCGCACCCCAGATGACATCCGGCAAACGCGTCAGCACTTCCATCTGCCGATCGGCGTCGCGGAACCGCACCTGACGCAGCGTCTGCTGATCGAAGGTCACTTCCTGTAATGGTGGTTCGGCCGCCGACGACGCTTCCGACGATTGTTTGGTCACATGAAACAGCGTGCCGCCGACCACAAACCGATCACCGCTGTGCAACTCGCAGCGTTCCACAACTTCTCCCGCGTGACACAGCGGATTCGCGGCTTCGGCCAGCCGTTCGACGTTCACGCGGTCCGCAGATACTGAAATCAGAACGTGTCGCCGGGAGATCGCATGATCCCAAGGGACAGGCAAGTCGACATCGACGCCGCGACCGAGCACGTATGTCCGCCCCTCGGACAGCACGTGCTTCCACCGCTGATTCGGCTCGGTTCCTTCGGCGATGAAGTCGAACACGCTGAACCTTGACATGGATTGCGGATTGGGATGTTCGAAATGCGGATTGAGTTGAGAGCTGTCTCCGCGAAACCTCAATTGGCAAAAGGACGTTGATGTGGCGATCGAACGGCGTCGCGACAAGGCAACACTGTCGAGCGAAAGCATCGCAAAATCAACCGCGACGAACCGGACGCGCGGCTGTTGATCGGCTCTAACTCCAAAAGCGGCTTATGGCCTGCGTCGAATCCGCTTGTTTTCGGCCCCACCTCCAGGGCCAGTTTCGGATTGGGCACGACTTCTCAGAATTTGTTGCCGCTTTCCAACTCGTGACCTATGTTTGGCGTGTCCTCTCGGCATCATGCCGACGTGAACGTGAATCGTCTGGACTGGCTGGATGCTGGTCCGCGACGACGGTCGTGATGGAGATACCGCGACCGAATGACTCTTCCCCTCGCTCTGTGTGCCGTGGCGGATTGCCGCAGCGGTCGCAGTTCGCGTCTTGGATTTGGCGATCGTCCCTTCCGGTCGCCAGTCACCGAGAGTTTGTTGGTCCGTACTCCATTTTCGTTTCTCCGACTCGGCGAGAAACCACAAAGATTCTATACCCATGAAGACGAATCACGGTTCCCTGTTGGTGGTCGATGACGACAAACACATCCTGGAGGCGATGGCCGACTATTTGCGCAGTCTGGGCCATCGGACCGAGACAGCTTCGTCCTGCAACGACGCGATGGACCGCATGGCTGAGTTTCCCTTCGAGGTTGTCCTGTGCGATGTGAACCTCGGCGGTCGCGACGGCTTTCAGTTGCTCGAATGGGCGACCGAGCATTGCCCGGATGCATCCGTCATTCTGATCACTGGCTACGGCACGATCGAGAGCGCGGTCGAAGCGATTCGCATGGGAGCGTTCGATTACCTCACGAAGCCGGTCATTGACGATGAACTGCACTTCGCCGTGCAGAAGGCGCTCGGCCAACGCAAACTCGTCGAAGAGAACAAGACCCTAAAGGCACAACTCGATCAGAAGTTTGGCATGGGGAACTTGATTGGCCACGACTACAAAATGCTCAAGATGTACGACCTGATCGAGAGTGTCTCCGACACGCGGACGACCGTGTTGGTCCTTGGCGAGAGCGGCACCGGCAAGACGATGACCGCGAGAGCCATTCATCAGCTCAGCTCGCGAGCGAGCAAGCCTTTCGTCGAAGTAGCTTGTGGAGCGTTGCCCGACACGCTGCTGGAAAGCGAACTGTTCGGTCACGTCGCCGGCGCATTCACGGGAGCGAATCACGACAAGATCGGCAAGTTCTTGCAGGCCGACGGCGGCACGATCTTCCTTGATGAGGTCGCCACCGCCTCCCCCTCGCTGCAAGTCAAGCTGCTGCGAGTGCTGCAAGACCGAGAATTCGAACCGGTCGGTGGCAACAAGACTCACAAGGTGGATGTCCGCGTGATCCTGGCGACGAATCAAGACCTCGCCGAATCCGTGGCCAAAGGCGAATTCCGCCAAGACCTGTACTACCGCATCAACGTCATCACGCTGACGCAGCCGCCGCTGCGCGAACGGATCACCGACATCCCGTTGCTGGCCGACCACTACTTGCAACAATTCTGCGAAATGAACAGCAAGCCGTTGCGTGGTTTCGATGACGCGGCATTGCAGGTGCTGCAACGTTACCGCTGGCCCGGCAACGTGCGCGAACTGGTCAACGTCGTCGAACGAGCCGTCGTGCTCGGCAAAGGAACCGTGATCACCATCAGCGACCTGCCAGATACATTGCGACAGAACGAGCCGTTCGTGCAACTTCCCGCCGGTCGTCTTGGCAGCTCCCTGAAAACCGCGATGGTTGCCCCCGAACGGCAAATGATCCTCGATGCTCTCGAATCCAATGGCTGGAACCGACAAGATTCGGCCAACCTGCTCGGCATCAACCGCACGACGCTCTACAAAAAAATGAAGAAGTACGGCATCGCCTTCGAGAAACAGTTGAATTTCTAAGCCGTCCGCCCGATCCATTCTTGAAAGCCCGGGTCTGCGTTCATGCGGAGACCTGGGCTTGATACCACACGCGGCCGAGTCTGACACTAACCCGAAGCGTCAGCGAGGAACTGTCATCTCAGTCCTCGCTCACGCTTCGGGTTAGTGTGGGCGCCTCCCGAATGTGTCAGACTTGCCCGTGCGAGGGATATCTTTTCGCTGGCGTCTCTCGGTTCGAGACGTATCCCTCGCCAAGCAGTCTATGACTGCCCTTCTTTGAACACCGTATCGATGGCAATGCCGGCGGCCAGCAGCAACTTGGCGACGGCTGGCTTCAGCTCGACCCCGTCGTTGAGCGAGATCATGTAGTTGTCGGCCGACGTGAAGAGCTCTTTGCCCAGGCCGGCCCACTTCTTTGTAACCCTGCCCAGCTCATTTCCTTGAGCATCAAGGAAGCGGAAATTCCAGCCCTTCCAGTCCCCTTTGACCTCGCCGACTTGCTGATCGTCGTTGCCGTGAACGAAGAATCCGCCACCCAGTGAGAACAACTTCGCCTTGAAATAGCCCAGCCGCTTCCCCGATGTCGCGAAGATTTCGACCTTCGGCCGACACAAAGCCACGCCACGTGTCAGCGACAACGCGAGCTCACCGCTCCCATCGCTCCCTGCGTACAGATTCACGGTGGTCGGCAACAGCTTCTTGTTGACGATCAGCCGAGCCAGCTTCGCCCAGCCGGGGATTTCTTCCCTGGCGACACCGATCTGCTCGCCGGTTTCCGGGTCGAAGATGTCATAGGTGTCGCAGAGCTTCAGTAGCCCGGCCCGTTCTTTGAGGAGATACGCACGCAGATCAAACATCGTGCCCCTCCTTCGTCAGTTCCGTTGTGTGGTCGACTGAGCGGTACGGTGCGGATGATAGCGCCCACACCGATGTGACTCAACGAGACCGACCCCAACGCTCATCTCCTATGCGGAGATCACGATCAAGTCACCCGGTAAGTCCCTGCGGTGGATCGTGCATCGCGCGTCCTTGCGGTCTTTGGAATTGTGGATAATCGAAGCAATGTCTTCCGAGGCAACGACATTCGTCGCGTGCTCTCCACGAAAATGCTCTGAGACGCAGCCTAAACTATTTTATCCAAAACTCTTGATCTACCAATTTAACGTTTACATCTTTACTATTCTATATATTTTATTCTTCCTAATAATCCTAAATTGACAATTGGGCTGCCGGCCATTATTTTCGTTCCCAAGCTCGGTGTGATGGAGTGTATCTCTGGGATGACTGAAACGTTTGAGTGCTATGAGTTGAATGAGACGAGATGGGGGACATTTGCGTCGAAAAAACATCTGAACGCTTGCGCCTTGCGTGACTCGGAACCTTCCTCCCAAACACCGGTGCTCAGCCACCGCCTTACCGGCGGATGCCACGCGAGTCTAAACCTACTGACAACAACAGTTTAGAAACGAGTCCGACCGTGAGAAATTTGAGGCGAGCGGCCTGGCGTCAGCCGGCCGGTTCCGAGACAGCACCGGGGGGCTGACGGCTGACGCCGCCCCGCTCGCCAACGTCTCGATTCGGGCCGCGTGCGGTATAGCCACGAGGCCAAATCTGTCAGGAAGAAGAAGTCTGAGCCAAGGGCCGGAGTTCCTTTCGCAAAGCGCGTGTCAGAGTCTGGGTCACAACTTATTCAAATGGTGAGGTCAGAAAATGTTGATGGGTCTTTTCGCTGGTGCTCGGGATTCATTCTCCAAATGGAAGCGAGTCGTTCGGCACCATCATCGAGCGCGCCGTAATACCGCGGCTGGTCGCGGGCCCAGTTTCGAGACGCTGGAAGACCGCTATCTCTTGAGTACGTTCCTGGTCAACCACACTCCTTATCTTCAGCTTGGCAACGCGCCGTTGGCCGGTTTCGCCGGCAGCGAATCGGACCGGGCTCAGGTCATTTGGCAAACAATGCCTGGCAGCGCCAGCGGAAACGACAGTTTCGTGGTGGAGTACCGGAACGCGGGCGCAGCGACTTGGATCGATGCCGGCCCGAGCAGCACGATCGACACGGGAGTTCAGAACCGTGTCAACCGCTTCGTGGACATCACCGGGCTCAACTATGACGCTGACTACGAATACCGCGTGCGGCACATGCGCGACGCCTCGGTCGTAAACGACTATCAAGCCACCTTCCACACGCGGCTTCCCACGGGTTCGAGCCAACCGTTTACGTTCGTGGCTTACGGCGACTCGGCGAAGTCGCCGCCGACGGGATTCCTCAACGTGCAGAGCCGCATCAACACGATCACTTCGTCGTTCTCCGTGTTGATGGGCGACAATGCCTACGGCAGCGGGTCGCACGCGAATTATGATAGCCGTTTCGATCCGACGATCAACGCTCCGACGACACTGTACAACGCGAGTCATGTGGAATACTGGGCGATCGGAGATGAGGATCTCGGAGCCGCCGGCCAGGCGTCACGCGACAATTACGCGGTCCCGATTCCCGTTGCCGGAGTGACCAGTTCCGTAAATGGGCCGGCCGACGGGCCAGCGGAGAACAACTATTCGTTCGACTACGGCAATGTCCACTTTGCGATCATTGACAGTAACGACGGCATCTCCAAGACAGCCGGCATCAGCACCGCGGAGGCCGACTGGCTGCTGGCCGACATGCAAGCCAGCACGGCCCAATGGAAAATCGTTGTTTATCACCACCCGCGGTATCGCTTTGTGCCCGCCACCGATGTGTTCGCCAATCAACTCCGCGCCGCGGGCGTCGACGTGGTTCTGAGCGGACACGTTCACAGCTACAACCGCAGCCAGGGCGGCTCTCATTTTTCTGAGGGTAACCAACTCATTGAGGTGATCGCTGGCACGGGCGGCGCGAGCACCAACGTCGCAAATCAGGGTTTCATGAAGATCGACGTCAGCGCCACCGACCTCACGGTGTCCTATATTCGGGCAGACAACGCGGACGCCGTGGATTCGTTCTTCATCACCTCCCCAAACACCGGCCCCGGCTCGGCACCCACGAACTTGGCCCTGTCGCCCAATACCGTTTCGGAGAACTCCGCCAACAATACGGTCGTCGGCACGCTCACCACGACCGATCCTAATGCGGGCGACACGCATACCTACACGCTGATAAACGATGCGGGCGGACGTTTCAGCATCTCCGGCAATCAACTGGTTGTCGCCAACGGCAGCCTGCTGGACTTCGAGACGAAACCCAGCCACACGGTCACGATCCGCAGCACTGACTCGACTGGGTTGCGTTTTTCCAAGAACGTCACGATCAACGTCACGAACGTCAACGAGGTACCCACGGCCAATAGCAACGCCTACTCGGTGAATCGGGGAGCGACGCTGAACGCCAACGACACGATCGGCACCGTGGCAGGAACGAACGACGACAGCGTGCTGGTCAACGACACGGACCCGGAGAACAGCACACTCTCGGCGGTCTTGGTGACCGGGCCGACGCATGCATCTGGCTTCACCCTGAACCCGAACGGAACGTTCACGTACACCCAAAACAACGACACGGCGAACAGCGACAGCTTCACGTACCGCGTTTCCGATGGTCCGAACCAGAGCAACATTGCGACAGTCATGATCACCGTCAATCCCGACCCAAACACGCTGCAGACGCTCTCCTTTCAGGAGGGGGTCAACGGCTACGCCGGGACGATTGATACCACAATCAAAGGAAATTTTCCGACGGCGACGACGGGTGCGTCGGCCGTGATCGTTGAAGCTTTCGGCGACCCGGATAAGGGATCGCTCCTGCGTTGGGAATTGCCCTCGATTCCCATGGGGAGCATTGTCCAATCGGCCTCGATCACGTTGTCGATTCCGACGAACACCACCAACAACACCTATCAGCTTTACGAACTCTTGCGGAGTTGGACGGAAGGCGGCGCCACCTGGAACCAGTATGCCCCCGGAGTGGCGTGGGGAACGGCAGGAGCACAGCAGATTGGCGTCGATCGTGCCGCAGCCGTTTTGGCCTCCCTCACTTCTCCGAACCCGGGCTCTGTGACGATGAATCTGAATTTGGACGGGATTGCGTTGGTGCAGAAATGGATCGACACACCGTCGACCAACCGCGGCGTCACGATTCAGAATTATGTGACGTCCAGCGACGGTGTCGCCTTTGAGTCCAGCGAAGCGACCACCGCTGCTAACCGGCCAAAACTCACGTTTACGTACTTAACTCCTTCAACTCCACCGACGATCACGACGACTGCCAGCGCGCTCTCTTACACGGAGAACAACCCGGCGACGGCGATCGATCCGGGGTTGACGACGTCTGACCCCGGCAGTGCGAACTACGTGGGGGCGACGGTGGCGATCACCGGCGGGTTCGCGTCGGAGGAGGATGTGTTGGGATTCGCGAATCAGAACGGGATTTCGGGAGCGTACAACGCGTCGACGGGCGTCCTGACCCTCTCCGGAACCTCCAGCGTTGCCAACTACCAGACGGCGCTGCGGTCGCTCACGTACGTCAACACCAGCGAGAACCCCAGCACAGCGAACCGGACGGTCACGTTCTCGGTGAACGACGGTGCGTTGAACGGCAACGCCACTCGGACAATCGGCGTGACGCCGGTCAACGACGCGCCGACGGAACTGGAATTCTTGGGCGGCGGTGTGCCGGAGCAGTCTCCGCCGGGCAGCATCGTGGGCGACTTCTACACGAGCGATCCTGACGCGGGAGATTCTCACACCTACTCACTGACGGACGACGCCGGAGGACGATTCGCCATCTCCGGCAATTTCTTGGTTGTCGCCGACGGCAGCCTGCTGGACTTCGAGACGACCACCAGCTACTTGGTCACGGTCCTCAGCACCGACTCGGGCGAGTTGACTGTCTCCATGACCTTCACGATTAACGTCACGGACGTCAACGAACTGCCCACGGCCGTGATGCTCGTGGGTGACAGTGTGCCGGAGCAGTCTCCGCAGGACACCGTCGTGGGCGATTTCTCCACGACCGATCCTGACGCGGGCGATCCCCACACCT
>CAZPUJ010000507.1:0-3508 GCA_964589725.1 uncultured Planctomycetaceae bacterium | reverse complement strand
GCCTCTGGAGCTGCTTGTCTAGGTTCGAATCCTAGCGGGGCAGCCATTTTTATTGTAGAATAACAGTCTTTGCGGAAGTGGCGGAACTGGCATACGCGCATGTTTGAGGGGCATGTGCCTCACGGCTTGAGGGTTCAAATCCCTCCTTCCGCACGTTTTAATAAAAAAGGACTATCAGATTTTTTGATAGTCCTTTTTTATTTAACTCTTTAGAATAACCCCTATGAGACCCAGCCCCATACTTCTTTTCGCTACCCTATCTTTAACCCTTCTATCCCCTGCCTTCGCCCTGGACGGCGTACGCGCGGGCGACTGCTACACCACGGCTGACGGCGTCAACCACTGTGGAGAAAGTTCAGGCTCATCAAGCTCGGGTTACGTCTACACCTACGGTTACACCAACGGCTACCAAAGCTCCGGCCCGACTTGGGCCGATCGCGCTGAAGCGAGACGTATGCAGCAAGAAGCGAACGCCCTCGCCGCCGTTCAGCAGGAAGCCGTCCGCCTAAACCAGATCGGTATCGATTATGCCAATAAAGGTGACTGGCAAAACGCACTCTCCTATTACGAACAGGCACACGCGACCAACCCCTCGGATCCCGTCATCGCCAACAACGTCCAAATGGCCCGCGGCACAGGTTTCAACGAAGCCGGTATCGCAGCCTACACACGTGAGGACTATGCGGCGGCCGTCGAAGCGTACCAGCAAGCGCTGAACTTGAAACCCGACAGCCAAGTCATAAGGGATAATCTAGCAGACGCTCAAGAGCAGCTCCGGATCCAGCAAGAGCGGGCCCAAGCTGAAAGAAAAAGTCAGGAAGATCTAGCCCAAGCTGGCCAGCGGATGAAAGAAAAACTTTCCGGCTTTTCTTTGAGCGCCCCGCAGAATACTGTGCAAACCGCTCCCGCAAGCGGCCTTTCTTTCAAGGGAGCCGCGCCCGAGAACAAACCTTCCGCCTGGGACCAGCTTAAAAACGCCTGGACCAAAGGCAAAGAAGCCAAGAGCGGGGTAACCGAAGAAGACGCCTCAATGAAAGCACGGAAAGGTTTTGACACTTCGAAAAACCCGCAGACAAGCGCCGCCGTCGACAGCTCAGTGGTCGACCTAAGAGACAAATCCGGTCTCGTCAATACGGATGTTTTAAAGTTTAAACCCGCCGCGCCGGTCGCACCCAAACCAAAAGCCACGCAGATCCCCGAATTCGATCCTACGCTCGATACGACTCCCCTGCCCGTAAAGGGTCCTGAATTCGACCCCACATTGGATGTGACACCCAATCCGGCATCCGCCACATCCTTGCCGCCCTCGGCGGGGCAAGACCTCGTCTCGATGATGACAAATAAAGATGCCAGGCCTGTGGCCGAACCTAAGAAAGATACCTTTATGGAAATTTTGGACGAAGAATTCCAACGCTCTCAAAAGGAGAAAAAATGAAAAAAGCTCTGATGGTCTTTCTGGCGGCCGCTCTCTTTCTCACAGGGACCGCGCCCAGCGCATTTTCACAGGAACTCCCCGAAGCGCTTCAAATGTCCTTCGACAAAGGCATGGCCGCCGCCGGGCAGAACGAGTGGGACCTCGCGATCAAATATTTCTCCGAAGTTGAGAAGGGGCAGCCCTTTTACTTCCCGGTCTACTTTAATCTCGCGCTCGCCCATTCGAAGGCGGGACACGAATTGGCAGCGATGGCGTGGTTTCGCGCATACATTTTAAGCGTTCCCAAAGCGCCCGAGCGCACCCAGATCGAAAAGGAGCTTACCTCGCTCGAAGTCGCCAACGAAGCCAAGATCCGAAAAATTTTGAAGCAAGCCATCGAGCTCTCACAAGCTTTGCCTGTAGAGGGGCCCGATTACGCCGCACCGCGCGCGACCGCGATAGGCTATGTTTTTGACGCTTACGCAAGCTCGGGAATGATCGAGGAGGCCTTGGGTCTTGTACCGTTGTTTTTGCAGGGGGGTTTCCGGGATGAAAACTACGCCCGGCAGTCCTACGCCGTCACACTGGCTCACGAAGAAGACTTTGATGCCGCTGAGAAGATCGCGATGACTCTCCCGCCCTCTTCTAAATTCGCCGTCTACGGCACGATGGCCAATAAATATCCTTATTATCTTAAGGACGCGTCGAAAGCACTGCGTTACGCCAAGGAGATCACGGATTCCTCCCAGGACTATGTGTTCGTATCCCTTGTCGCATCGCTCGGTGAAAACGGCCGTGCTGAAGACGCAATGCTCCTTCTTGAAAAGATCACAACCAATAATATAAAGCTGGAGGCGGCCGCGAAACTCGCCAAAGCCGTAGCGGATAAAGGCGATACCGCTGCCGCGAAAAAGCTCCTCGCGATCGCGGTGCCCTTGTATGAGGAATATAAGTCGACCCTTCCTCAGGACGCGTACTCTCTATCGAAGCTGATCGGTATCGCGGAGAATCTTTGCTCAGTGATGGTCAGCGCCGGTGAAACGGCCCAAGCCCGCGCTTTGGCAGATTCTTTTGATCTTTCGAAGCTGGACTCAGGCTCAGGTTGGTCCCGGAAACATATCACCTCGATGTACATTGGGATCGAGGACCTCCCCAAGGCTGAGTCCGTTGTCTCGATGATGTACAATGACCCTGATTCAGTCGTTTACGCCAGACGGGAACTTTTTGACGCCTTCATTAAAAAGGGGGACATCCAAAAAGCGGGGACCCTGATCGGCAGCCTTCAGGAGAACGCGTTTGACCCCTACCTCTTTCCCCGTTCGTACGCGCAGATAGCATGGCTCAAGCTCAAAGCCGGCGACCGCACCGGGTTCGAAAGCACGTTTGCCGCAATGCCAAAGCGCCAGTCGTGGGACAAACCGGATTCCGATACGAACCAGGAACAGTTTTACGTCGAACTATGCTCGCTCGCGGACAAAGCCGGTGACCTGGAAAATTTCAAAGAGTTTTACGCCAAGATCAAAGATAATTTTTTCAAAGCGCAGGTGAAACGTATGGTCGCTTACCGGCTCAAGGAAAAGATGAAGATTGATGAGGCTGGGGAGGTGCTCTTGGGGGACGAAAGCATCTGGGCCAAGGACCACACGTATCTTGCTTTTGACTCACTTGGGTATGATCTTGCGGACGCGCGTCTTGCCAAAAACGACAAGGCGGGCGCCGCCGCTCTTTTGGACAAGATGACAGCGCTAGCTGACAAATTCGAGCGCTTTGATCAATACGAAAATCTCGTGAAATATTATGAAAAGGCGGGTCAGCCGGGGAAAGCCGCCGAGCTGCGCCCCAAAGCGACGGACTTTAAAAGAACTCAGCTGGCCAAGTCCTTTGAAGCGGATCCCGATCTTATGGACCCGGACGGTTACTTCAAAAAGATCCAATCGGAAAAACCCGAGGAGATCCCTTCTAAAATGAGCGCCTTCGCCGCGAAACTCGCCTCGGGCCTGCGTAAGATCGAGCGCATGAAAGTGATTAAGTAGATTTCCGGCTCACGGAGTAGGATTTTTCAGCCCATTCTGCGAGTGCTTCCCTGTCCTCCAA
>CAZPUJ010000506.1:0-3598 GCA_964589725.1 uncultured Planctomycetaceae bacterium | reverse complement strand
CAAGAGCGTGGGGAGATTCGCGGGAAACACACGCTCTTGGCGAGCGTGGCTACGGAGTGGGACATGCCATGAGAGATTTGGTTGGTCGCTGATTCGACACGGCTTCCGCCCTTCGCCCCAAAACCATACCCGTTGCCTCACGAACCCTTCCCCGGCACCGCGACGCGATCGGCGTCGTGATCGCTTTGAAATCGTTTTTCGGTGTCGTCTCCTAAAATGACCGTGCTCGATTAGGACGGCATCGCACGCCGCACGACGCGGTGGAAGTGCAACTCCACTTCGCGATCGACGACGCGGCGGACTCCCTCGACTAAACACAACGGTTCGTGGTCGGACTCGCCTTGGCGTTTGATGGCTTCCAGCGGGGTGCCCGGTTCGACGGTGAACGTGCTCTGATGGATGATCTGATTTCCGGCATCGAGGTCCGGGACGATGAAGTGGACGGTGGCTCCAAACGTCAGCATGTGGCGGGCAAAGGCGTCTTCGTAAGGTCGGAAGCCAGGGAACGGCGGCAACAGGCCATGATGCAAATTGATGATGCGACCTCCGGCGAATCGCCAGCAAGTGGTGGGAGGCAGGATGCGCATATAGCGTGCAAGCAGGATGTAATCGACCTCGTACTGATCGAACAGTTCGATCATACGGCCGTTGTCGGGATCGCCTTTGCTGTCGCCGATGGTATGCCAGTCGATGCCGAATTGTTCCGCGACGCCGCGGCACGCGGGACGGTTGCCGATCATCACCGCCGGAGTCGCTTTCAGCCGTCCATCGCGGATGGCTCGCAGCACAGCCAAGGCCGGCTCCGAGCGATACGTCGCGCAGATGGCGATATGCGGCGGCCGAACATGCTCGTCGCGAGACCACGTCCGCACCGACAGACCTTTCAATTGACCGATCTGCGTCATACGCGACCGCAGCGTCGCGATCGGTTCTTGATCGACCGGCCACTCCGTGCGCAACAACATCGCAAAGAGCTTCTCGCTGTCATGGTCGTACATCTGGATTTCGTGGATGTTCGCTCCAGCCGACGCGAGATAGTGAATGATCGGATCGGCAAGCCCGCGATTGTCCGGTCCGACGGCAGTGATCGTGACGTGCATAACAAATCGTCCTAGTTGACGGAGTTGATCCTTTACGGCGGAAGGATGATGGCCATGGTGGAGTTTGCCAAGATTGAAGCGGTCGAGCGTTGTTCTGGTCCATTCGGGTGCGTACTCTGACCAGCCTTGGGAGCGAATTCTACTGGGTCATTCCGACACGGAGGCTACTGTGATGTCTCGTTTCTTGGTCTGCCTGGCTGTTCTCGGTCTTTTCCGTCTTGCGAACTCGACCGCCCGATCCGACGAGTTCCATCTGCACCACTTCGATCGTGTGCAGCTCACGGACACGTACTTCTCCGAAGGGGCGAACTTCGGCGACCTGAACCGCGACGGCAAGCCGGACGTCGTGCATGGGCCGTATTGGTGGGAAGGGCCGGAGTTCAAAGTTCGTCGGGAAATTTGCCCGCCAGTCCCGCAGAACCGCGACGGGTACTCCAATAACTTCTTCACGTGGGTTTTCGACTTCAACGGCGACGGCTGGAATGATCTCGTCAGCGTCGGCCTGCCCGGTTCGCCAGCCGTGCTGTCTGTGAATCCGGGCGAAGGGAAAGTTTTGGAAGCAACGAATCACTGGAAGACTCAAAAGGTCTTCGACGGTGTCGGCAATGAATCGCCGCAGTTTGTGAATCTGGTCGGTGACGAGCAACCAGAGTTGGTCTGCAATCACGGTGGCAAGTTTGGCTACGCGACGTTCGACACGTCGAAGCCATTCGAGACGTGGACGTGGCACGCGATCTCCGGTGAGGTCGGGGAGTATCCGTTCGGGCATGGCCTGGGCGTCGGCGACGTCAACGGCGATGGCCGGCAGGATGTGATTTGGAAAGGTGGCTGGTACGAGCAGCAAAAGTCGCTCGATGGCGATGCGCTGTGGACGTTCCACAAATACCAATTCGCTGGGCCAGGCGGAGCGGACATGTTTGCCTACGACGTGGATGGAGACGGCGACAACGATGTCATCACCAGCTTGGCGGCTCACACGTTTGGCCTGGCGTGGTTCGAGCAAGTTGGCTCACCGGCGAGCGGGGGGCGTCAGCCCCCCGGTTCGTCGAATCCGAATGTGGACCCGAAACCAACCGGGGGGCTAACGCCCCCCGCTAGCCAGAACGGTTTGGATCGAGTCACGTTCAAGAAACACCTCATCCTGGGCGAAAAGCCCGAAGATAATCGGTACGGCGTGTTGTTCACGGAGCCGCACGCCGTTGGGTTGCATGACATGGACGGCGACGGGCTGATGGACATCGTCACTGGCAAGACGTATTGGTCGCATCATCGGCAAAGCCCGATGTGGGATGCTGGCGCGGTGGTCTATTGGTTCAAGCTCCAACGCAACAAAGGCGAGCCGGGAGCGTCAGCTCCCGGACCAACAGTCGATTGGATACCGTTCTTGGCCGACGAGGAATCCGGCATCGGCCGGCAGCTTGTGGTCGGCGACGTCAACGGCGACAAGCTGCCCGACATCGTCGCCGGCGGGATGAAGGGTGCTCACATCCTGCGGCATCAACGCGAAAAGGTAACTCAGGAAGAGTGGCTCAAGGCGCAGCCGAAGCCACGCGTCGCGATGGCCGATGGTCTTTCGCCCGAAGACGCCGCCAAGCAGATGACTGTGCCGCCCGGTTTCAAAGTTCAACTCGCGGCGGGCGAACCGCTGGTGCATCAGCCGATCGCGTTCACGATCGACTCGCGCGGACGACTGTGGGTCGCGGAAGCTCACACGTATCCGAATCGAGCACCCGAAGGTCAGGGCCAAGACAAGATTATCATCCTGGAAGACACCGATGGCGACGGCCGCTTTGAAAATAGAAAAGTTTTTATCGAGGGCTTGAATCTCGTCAGCGGATTGGAACTCGGCTTCGGTGGCGTGTGGGTCGGAGCAGCCCCGTATTTGATGTTCATCCCAGATCGTGATGGCGATGACGTGCCGGATGAGCCTGTACCGGCGAGCGGGGGACGTCAGTCCCCTGATGCGTCCAGTTCACCAGACGCGAAATCATCGGATGCGAAGAAGCCAGACGCAGCCCTCAGGGGGCTGACGCCCCCCGCTCGCCTTCCATTCCCCAAGGACGTCCCGCCTGGCGCGACCGTGCTGCTCGACGGCTTCGGCTGGCAGGACACGCATGAAACACTCAACGCGTTCATCTGGGGACCGGACGGTTGGCTGTATGGCTGTCACGGTGTTTTCACGCATTCGCGAGTCGGCAAGCCCGGCACGAAGGACGAAGAGCGAACGCCGCTTAACGCGGGAGTCTGGCGATACCATCCAACAAAGCATGTCTTCGAAGTCTTTGCCTGGGGCACGAGCAATCCGTGGGGCGTGGACTTCAACGAACACGGCCACGCCTTTATCACCGCCTGCGTGATTCCGCATCTGTACCACATCATTCAAGGAGCGCGGTATCAGCGACAAGGTGGCCAGCACTTCGACCAATACTTCTTCGAGGACATCAAGACGATCGCCGACCACCAGCATTACGTCGGCAACATCAAGGACCATGCCTGGT
>CAZPUJ010000505.1:0-7175 GCA_964589725.1 uncultured Planctomycetaceae bacterium | reverse complement strand
ACCTCCCATTCGTAGCGTTTGCCGGCGCGGGGCATCAGGCCTTGCTCGATGAAGTACAGCACGGCGTGACGCTCGCGCGGCGTGAGTTGCGTGTTCAGGTTCAGCGACCAAGTGAAGTTGATCGGGATCGTCGACCAATCGATCCCCTGGCTGACAAAGCCGACCTCGCCGAGCATCGCGTGCCGAGCCTCATCCCAAAGTTGCCGCGACATGTCGCGATAAAACTTCCACGGCTTGCCCCGTGTTTGATGAATGATGCTGGCCATCATTTCCGGAACGTCGATCTCGCGCAGCCGCTTGTAGAACAGCATCAGCACCTTGTCGCGCGGCGAGAACCGCTCGTCGTACAAGAACGCCTCAGGGTTCACGCCGCCGTTGTACGAGTCGTGAAAGCGAGCGTCTCGCCTCGGGACGGATTCGAACTCGAACGGCTTTAAGGAGTAGCCCGGCCGCAACTCAACAGTGGACTTTGGTTGCCGACCAGACAGCCCGCCAGCCGCCAAGAGACAGTTGCAGAGGTCTTCCACCCAGTAACACGTTCCCTTATCCGTCTCGATGGCCGCAATCGCTTGCCGACCAAATTCTTTGAGGTCTCGTAATTCCAATAGAGCGAATCGCGCGACTCGCACCGAAGGAGCATCGACCAACGGATTCGTCGTCGCGATGTAGTTCTCGAACGAGTCGATCAGTGCCGACACCAGCACAACATACACACCCCACAACAATTCGTCCGTGTTCGGAGCACACAGCACTTCGTTGCACAACAACTCCAGTGCCGGATGCGGCACCTCGTCCAAGCCGAGTGGTGGTTCGCGCATCTCCGACACGCGAGTCCGAATCGCGGTGACGTGTTCGGCGCAAAGGTACGCGTGATGGCTGAAGGCGGTCTTGAGCTCATACTGCGGCTCAGCCGTCAGGCGAGCGGTGAAGATGCCGTGTAGTCGCGCGAGCACGTAATGGTTTCGCTTCAGCCAATCGACGCACTCGGCCACGGACATTCCGGGTCGTTGAGCGGCCTCGAAATCACATAAGCCAGCAAGTGGTGGGATACGAGGAATTGAAAGTGGCGTGGTCATGAGGATGTCCTGAAGGAGTTCGTCGTCCCGCCTTCAGGCGGAACCGACGGCCATGCAACCGGCTAAAGCGGGAACGACGAACGGGCCGATTGTCCACGTTGAACGAATCCGAGAGAAGCCATTTGGTGTCTTTGGGGTTTAGCGGCGCGACAGCCGCCGGTACAATGCTGCTGTTTTGTCCGAAGTGATTTGCCTGGAGATCACGCCATGCTCACGGTTCTTGGCCAGTCGTCGAGACTGTGTGACGGAGTGACTCGCCGCGAGTTAATGCGAGTCGGTGGGCTGTCGCTGTTCGCGGGGATGAGCTTGCCGCGATTGCTGCGCGCAGCGGAATCGAATCCGGCGACGCGGCCAGGGCGAGCGAAGTCGGTGATCTTGTTCAATCTGCTCGGCGGGCCGAGCCAGCAGGACATGTTCGACATGAAACCGGACGCGCCCATCGAAGTACGCGGCGAGTTTCAGCCAATCAGCACGTCGCTGCCGGGGCTGCAAATCTGCGAGCACTTGCCGAACACAGCCAAGCTCATGCACAAGGCGTGTCTGATTCGGTCGGTCACGCACGGCTACAACGCTCACAACCCGCTGAATATCATGACTGGCTACAGCGGCGGCAACTTCGCTCAGTTGCGGCCTGAACCGACTGACCCGCCCGACATCGGCGCGATCTGTCAGTATCTCGGCATGAGCCCACACGACATGCCGGGAGCGGTCTGCATGCCGTGTTATCCCGGATGGGGCGAGAGTTCAATGTACCCCGGCATTCGGCGGCCGGGACCATACGGCGGGTTCTTGGGAAGCCAATACGATCCGCTCTTCAGCGTCTGTGAACCGAAGTTCGATCGCGAACCGCGCTTCGCGTTCTACGTTCAGGTCATCCCCCTAGGCGAACCGAAGTTGGCGTCGCTGGATGAACTGCCGGACGTCACCGCGAATCGCCTGGATCGTCGACGATCGATTCTCGACCAGCTTGATGCTCAGTTCGAAAAGACGCGCCAGTCCGGAGCCGTCGAGCGACTCAATCACTTCCAACAACGAGCGTTTGACATGCTGACGTCGAGCAAGACGCGCGACGCCTTCGATCTGTCACGCGAACCAGACTCGCTGCGTGATTGCTACGGCCGCAATATGAGCGGCTCAAGCTTGCTGGTGGCCCGGCGACTCGTCGAGGCAAGTGTGCCGTTCATCAGCGTCCATGCCGAAATCTTCGGAAAGTACGGACATTCGTATGACATGCACGAAAACAACTTCGGAATGTTGAAAGACGCGAACTTGCCGATCCTCGACAAGGCGTATCCCACGCTGATCGAAGACCTCGAATCGCGCGGCCTGCTCGACAGCACGCTGGTCGTCGTGATGGGCGAGATGGGCCGCTCGCCGAAGGTCAACGGCAAGGCCGGCCGAGACCATTGGCCGCAATGCGGTTTCAGCCTGCTCACCGGTGGCGGCGTGAAGCCCGGTTGCGTCTTCGGTGAAAGCGACAAGCAGGCGGCGTACCCGATCAGCCATCCAGTCTCGCCCGGCGACATCGTCGCGACGATCTATCAGTTGCTCGGCATCGACCCGCATCTGACCGTCCCCGATCCCCTTGGCCGTCCGGTCCACATCGCCCACGGCGGCGAACCGATCTGGGATGTGCTGCAAAACGGATGAACGAATGAGGAATCTTTCTCGAACGGGATTGGCAACGGCGTGCCTGCTTCTTTGCGTGTTCACGACCTTCGGCGATGACAACATTCTGGGATTGCCCAAGCCGAATGATCCGCAGCAGCCGGGCGCGTTGGTGTTGCATGGCGGTGGCACGGTCACGGACGATGTGTTTGATCGGTTCGTGGAATTGGCGGGAGGCCAGCGAGCGAAGATCGTGTTCGTGCCATCGGCTGGGTATCGAGTCGGTGATTTCGAAAGCGAGCACGATTTGGTCGCGACCCTGGAGTTTCGGTATTCGGGATGGGTGAGTTTACGGGAACGCCAAGAAGTTTCCAACTTCGAGTTTCTTTACACCGACGACCCGGACGACGCCGATTCCCGTTCGTTCGTGGAGCCAATTAACGAGGCAACCGGCGTCTGGTTTTCGGGTGGTTCGCAGTTGCGACTGAATTACCGGTTTGTGGCCCATCATCCCGATCAAACGCGATTTCAAATTGCATTGCGCCGCGTGCTCGCGCGAGGCGGCGTGGTTGGCGGCACTTCGGCCGGGACCGCCGCGATTCCGGAAATCATGACGCTCTGGTCAGAACGCGAACATGACGAGGCTCCCGCCAATGCCATCGCGGCGCATGGATTCGGACTGATGACTGGCGCGATCGTGGAACAACATTTCCAGTCACGTGGCGGACGCTTGGAACGATTTCTTGGCCTGTTCCGAGATTCCCAACGACTTGATGAGCTCAGGGGCCGGCGCGGTACCGGACGACAGATGGTCGGTCTGGCGGTCGAAGAGCCGGCGGCGCTCATCGTCCGAGGTAATCATTTGGAGGTACTCGGTGATGGCAGCGTGCATGTCTTCTTGAAATCCGCCGGAGGCCGGACGATTGCCTGGCACGAGCTTGGCCCGCGCGAATCGGCCGTGCTGAAAAAGACCGAAACCGCCCACACACAATTGCTCCGCGAAGAGACGACGTTGGGGCGGTAACCAAGGCGACGCTCGCTTTGCATCTGTCCGAGCAACGTCAGATGCGCGGCTGCCGAGCATCTGGCTTCGGCAGCACGCCAACTCGATGACCAGCGCGAAAGCACGCTTTGACATCAAGGCGACGAGTTGCGACTTCGGTGAAGCCTTCCGCATCCGTCAGCGGGAATTCGCCATTGACGATGTCCAGCACTGCGATGTCGGCGCAGGCTCCGGGCTTCAAAGTGCCGATTTCGTCCGCCATGCCGAGCCACGCCGCGCAGTTGCTTGTCGATCGACGAATGATTTCCGGAACGCTCATTCCCAAATGCAGGAACTTGCTGAGCGTCGTGACCAAGTCGAACACCGGCCCATGCACGTTGTAGGAGTGCAAGTCGCTGCCGATGAAGTCCGGCAAGACGCCTTGATCCAACATCGCTTCCGCGACACGCCACGAAAAGCTGCCGGACCCGTGACCGACATCGAGCAGCACTCCTTCGCGCTGCTTCTCGCGAAGGATCGGCCAAACCTGAGTGCTCGCGTCGACCAGCTTGCAGTTCTTGTCGTGGTAGCAGTGAGTCAACACGTCGCCGGTTCGCAGCGTCTCCAGGATGTGGTGAATCTTCAGCGACGAATTGGCCGGGTGCACGACCAGCGGCAGCTTGGTTTCATCGGCCGCCAGCCGCGCACGCCGCAAGCCCTCGGCCTCGTTCTGGCCGTCGCGCGAGATGTTGTCCATGCACCGCACCTTGATACCGGCCACGCAGTCGCGATGCTTCTCGACCGCCTGCACGCAGCCGGCGACATCGCAATATGCGATGTCCCACAATTCGCCGAGCGCCGGCTTCGTGTCGTTGCTGCTGATCAGCCCTTGCCCGGCAATCAACATCAACGCTTTGACGCGAGTCTTCGCGGCGTCGATCACAAACCGCCGAAACCCATCAAAGATCAACCCACCCGCCGTTCCGAAATCCAGCACCGTCGTCACTCCGCGAGCCAAACACGTCTCGTCGGGATCAACACCGAAGTTGCTGACTCCGGGAAAGACATGCACATGAAAGTCGATCAACCCCGGCACGACCAACAGGCGCGTGCAATCCAGCGTCTGCCGAGCCACTACCGTGGTGGCCGGATCAAGGATCGCTGCCACTCGGCCCCCTTGCAGAACGACGTTTCGCTGAGCATTCAATCCGGCTGCCGGATCAATCACGGTGCCGTTGGTAAGAACGAAGTCGTACATTGCCAAGCTCGCTAAAATTGCGTGGTGGATGCGTCGTATGGCGTCGCGGCGCGACACACTTGGAATGGATTTGCCGCACGGTTGCAAGTCGGCCAATCTGGGGCCACGATGCTCCGAGTCCGAGCGTTCGGGTACGGGAAGCATTCGGAGTGCTGGCCCGGGAGCACTGGTGCATTGCCGATTGACCACATTGAGGACGACCCATGAACTCAAAGCCACAACTTCTACTTGCCTTGATTGTCACTACCGCTGGCATCTTGAGCGTCTTCCGCGGAACCACCGCACAGGCCGAAGAACCGCCCGTTTTGCCGAAGGCGGTCATTGACGGCACGGGCCTTGGTTGGAAGGAACTCGGCGAGGAGGACTTCGCTCACGTCAATCTCGATCCCGAAACGTGGTCCTGGAAGAACGGCGTCGGTCGCTGCACCGGCAGCCCCGTGGGCGTCATCCGCTCCAAGGAGCCGTACACCAATTTTGAACTCGTCGCGCAGTGGCGGCATCTGAAATCAGGTGGCAATTCGGGAATCTTTGTGTGGGCGACTGAAGAGTCTCTCAGCGCCCTCAAACCCAATCAACTGCCGCACGGGATCGAGGTCCAAGTGCTCGACCACGGTTACGCCGAGCAATATGAGAAGAATAACGGCAAGAAGCCCGACTGGTTCACGACACACGGAGATGTCTTTCCCGTCGGCAAGTCCAAGATGACCCCGTTTCCGCCCGTGGCGCCCAACAGCAGCCGCAGTTTCCCGCGTAAAAATCTCAGCAAGGGCATCAACGAGTGGAACCACTACTACGTCCGCGCGATCAACGGCGAGGTCCGGCTGTGGGTCAACGGCGACGAAGTCTCCGGCGGCACTGGCTGCGAACCGCGAACTGGGTTCCTGTGCCTCGAGTCCGAAGGCTCGCCGGTCGAGTTCAAGCAACTGCGGATTCGCGTGCTGCCTTAGTGTCACTTCGATCGGCTGGGAATTGAGCGGCCGTGCGGGTCGACGCCGGGGCGATCGAGATCGTGATCGAGTTCGGCGATCAATTCGCCATCGAGGAAGTGCTCGATCTGTTCGGCACTCTCGTGGAAGCGGCCCTCGCCGAGCACGAAGTGTTTCGCGAGGAATGATTCCCACAATCGATGTGAGCGAACCAATTGCCGAGCCGCCTCGCGGCCGCGCTCGGTGAGGTGCAGGTCCGCTTCGCGGCCGACGATCCAACCGCGCCAGCGCAGCGCGGACGTGGCCAGTCGCGCCCACAAGCTCCATGTCGTGATGTCTCGCAAAGTCGTCGCACGATCAGGTGACGCGGCAATGTGAGACAGATTGGCAATCCGTCCGACGTCGGCATTCGAGCTTGGCGTTTCTTCCAAGCGGTACAGCCGACCGAGCACGTCTTCACCGGCGATGCGCAGTTTCAGCAGACCATGATGGCGCCAACGGCTCAGCAACCCGTATCGCGGCCCGAAGCACATCGCCAGCACGAACAGAAAACCCACCGCGGCAGCCATCATGCCGGCGGTGCTCGCGTCGCTTACGTCGAAGATCAGCGGCGGCAACGTCAGCGCCCCGACGTGCCCCAACAACGAACTGAGCGCCGCGATGAACAAACTCAACCCGATCAACCGCGGTAAGCGGTCGGTCAGCAAGTACGCCGTCGCCGGCGGCACGATTAACATCGCGATCACCAGAATGCTCCCCACGCTCTCGAACGCGGCGACAAGCGTCATCGCCGTGATGCCCATCAAGCCATAGTGCATGACATGTGCGGGAATGCCAACCGTCGTCCCCAACGCTGGATCGAAAGCACTCAGTCGCAGTTCTTTGAACAGTCCAATGGTCAGCAGAAGATTGATGACCAGCACGACTGCGTTGACAACGACGGCTCGCGGCACGCCGCTGCCACCGACCGTTTCCAACACCGTGGTTTCGATCGTGCCGTACAACACGCAATCGGGGTCGAGGTCGACGTTGTCCGCGATTGCCCGCAGAAGCAACAGGCCCAGCGCGAACAGCGAGGTGAAGACGACTCCCAGTGCGGCACTGCTTTCGACGTTGCCCAGCTTCTGCAATGACTCGCTCAACCACGCCGACAGTACACCCACCACGACCGCGCCGGCGCACATCGCCAGATGCCGAATCGATGGTTCGGTGGATGGGGCAATCCAGCCGGCTCGAACCAAGCCTTGAGACACCACAAACCCGGCCACAATCCCCAGTAACGAAGTGTGACTGATCGCGTCACCCATCAAGCTCTGCCGCCGCAG
>CAZPUJ010000504.1:0-3014 GCA_964589725.1 uncultured Planctomycetaceae bacterium | reverse complement strand
TCTACGACCCTGACGTCGTTCGGCAGCGCTACCCGCGCGTTCTCCCACTGTCGTTCCGAGACGCCAACGGCGACCTCCTCCGACGTGGCGATAGCGCGCGCCACCTCGACGTAGGCGCGTTGCGCCGGCCGCGCCCCATCTCGCCAGTTCGTGCCCGATTCTGGCCAGACGATCCATGTCCCGTCGTGTCGCTCGAACTCCCCCGGCATTCGGAACCCGTCCTCCGCCGGCGTCGCGGGCATCGTTGCTCCCATCACGGCATTCTGGCACCTGAAGGGGACACTCGACGCTCGGCGCGACGTCTCTGATGGATGTCCGTCTCGACGCGGGTCGGCCGTTACCCATCCCGCCAAGGGTTGGGGTTCAGCCTGAATATCTCAAGGGCAGTTCCCAGTCCGTCGAGTCCCGCGGTCCGCGCGGGCCGCCTGTCGCAGTCGACGCGTCGACCTTCGCGGGCACGATCTCGTGCTGTATGCTCGCGCCGTTGCGGTGGGACAACCCCGGCGCGCACCCGGAAGAGGAGGGCCTGTATGTCGCGGTACCTGTGCAAGGTGTCCTACAGCGTGGACGGTGTGCGGGGGGTGATCGCCGAGGGTGCCTCGTCGCGGGTCGCCCTGGTGACCAATTTGGTCGACGGGATGGGCGGCACCGTCCACTCGTTCGACTTCGCGCTCGGCGATGATGACGCCTTCCTCGTCATCGAGATGCCCGACCTCGTGGACGGGGTCGCGCTCAGCATGGCAGTCGCCGCCGGCGGCGGCGCGCGGGTGGCGCTGACGCAGCTCGTGACGGCGGAGCAGGTCGACGCCGCGTTGAAGCGGATCCCCGCCTACCGTGCGCCGGGTGCGTAGCACGCTGCGACCGATCGCTGCCTGACCTGCGAACCGGCGGGCCGCCTCAGGAGCCGAAGTGGGCGAGCACGTCCGGCGCCTGGAGTACGGGCATGCCGCGCCGCGCGCTCTTCGCCCGTGCGCCATGGCTCTTGCCGGCCGCCTCAACCGAGGCGCCGAGCGCCGATCGTGTCCCGTGCCGCGGCTCGGTCAGCGGCTGGTATCGTTGGCCGCTCCAAGCGGCCCGCCCTCGCGGCTCGTTTCCGCTGCTCTGAAAGCCGAGGCCGTCAGCGATGTCGAAGCTCCGCTCGATCGGGTTTCTGACCGAGAGTGTCAACGCTCGCGATTACATCGCGTGCGCGCAGACGGCGGAGCGCCTCGGGTTCGATAGCTACTGGGTGCCCGAGGACACGGCCTATCCGGCGGCGTTCAGCTCGCTCGGCGCGATCGCGGCCGTCACGAAGACGATCCGGATCGGGACGGCGGTGGTGAATCCGTACACCCGTCACCCGGTGCTGCTCGGGATGGAGATGGCGGCGCTCGACCAGGTCTCGAATGGGCGTGCGATCCTCGGGCTTGGTGGCGGCATCAAGCTCTGGATCGAGACCCAGATGGGGATCCCGCACGAGCGGCCGGTCGCCGCGATGCGGGACACGGTCGCGATCATCCGCCGGCTCTTCGCCGGCGAGCCGGTGGAGTATCAGGGGCGTGTCTTCAGTGCCGGTGCGGGGATCCGGTTTGATCTGGTGCCGGAGCGCGCTGACCTGCCGATCTATCTCGGTGCGACTGGCCCGAAGGCGCTGGAGCTGGCCGGCGAGGTCGCCGACGGGATCCTGCCGTTCTTTGGCGATCCCCAGGCCGTCGCCCGAGCCGGCGAGCGCGTGCGGGTCGGCGCCGAGCGGGCGGGCCGCGCCGCCGGTGACATCGACCTTGGCGCCCTGCTGTTCACGTCAGTGGCCGAGGACGACCGGGCCGCCCGCGACGCCGTCAAGCCGCTGCTGGCGACGTTCTTTGGCTGGTTCGCGACCCAGCCCGACCTGTCGCTCTTCACCGACCACGGACTCACGCACGCCGACGTCGAGGTAATCCGCGACGACTACGCGCGCGGCGAGCTCCACTACGAGCTGGTGAGCGAGGCGATGATCGATCACTTCACGGTCGCCGGCAGCCCGGAGCGGTGCCGCGAGAAGGTTACCCGACTGATCGAGGCAGGGGTTACGACGGCCGTCTTCTCGCCCGTCACGGCCGAGGGGACAGACGTCGCGGCGCACATGGCCTGGCTCGTCGACAACCTGATCGAGGCGTTCCGCTGAGGGGCCGCCGCGAGCGTGGCTACACCTGAAGGATGCAAAGGGTGCGGGTTCAGCCTCAGTCTCTTGAGGGCAGTTCCCAGTCCGTCGAGTGCCGGGTTGAGAGATCGAAGCCGAACTTCCTCGGCGGCCGCTCGTCGGTGCCTCTCGGAGACACGCTGTCCCTGGCCTTCTCCGGGGCGCCGTTGCGCCCGACGACCGGCCTGTGGATACTCGCGGCATGGATCCTGTCGTTCCGTTGTCTGCATTTCTGGATCGTGGGCTGGCGTCGGCGCCGGATGAGGTGGCGTTGATATCGGTGCGGCGACGCTGGACGTGGCGGGAGCTCGATCAGGCGAGCCGGAACTACGCGCACCACCTCGTTGCGGCCGGTTTGCGCCGCGGTGACCGGGTGGCGACGTTGCTGCCCGAGGGGGACGCCCTGCCGATCCACTACCTGGGCTGCTTCCGGGCGGGGTTGGTGGCGACGCCGCTGAACTACCGGTACACGCCGCTGCAGATCGATCATGCGCTGGGTGTGTCGGGGGCGCGGATGCTGGTGTTCGATGAAAGCCGTCGGCGTGATGTGGAGGCGAGCGCGCTGGCGCGCGAGCTTCCGCTCGGCTCGATCGTCGACGGCGACGATTCGGGCAGGCGGTTCGCCGACATGCTCGTGGCGCCAGCACGGCCCGTATCGCTTCGATGGGGCGACCCGGAGGAGCCGGCGGTGATCTTCTTTACCTCCGGCAGTACAGGGCCGGCGAAGGGCGTGACGCACACGGTGCGGTCAGCGGCGGCGCTGGTCGCGTGGTGGGCTGAGGCGTGCATCGTCCCGGGCGACGTCGCGTTGGCGCTGGCGTCGCTGTCGCACATCGGCGGGTTCACCGACCTGTTC
>CAZPUJ010000503.1:0-8344 GCA_964589725.1 uncultured Planctomycetaceae bacterium | reverse complement strand
CTTTCCCGACCGCGACCGCGACGACGTGCCGGACGGGCCGCCGGTGGTCGTGCTGGATGGCTGGGACGCGAACGCGGTGCGGCACAACATCGTCAACGGGCTCAAGTGGGGGCCGGACGGTTGGCTCTATGGCCGGCATGGCATCCTGGCGACGTCTCTGGTCGGAGCACCGGGGGCGAGCGAGTCGCAACGGACGAAGATCAACTGCGGCGTCTGGCGGTATCACCCGACGCGAAAGGTTTTCGAGGCGGTCGCTCACGGCACGACCAACCCCTGGGGCTTCGACTTCGACCAGCACGGCGAGATGTTTCTCATCAATACGGTCATCGGCCATCTGTGGCACGTCGTCCCGAACGCTCATTACCGGCGAATGTACGGCACGCATTTCAACCCGTACCTGTTCGGCGTCATGGAACAAACCGCCGACCATTTTCATTGGGACACGAAAGAAGCCTGGAGCGACATCCGCAAACTAGGCGTGACCGACACGACCTCGGCTGCCGGCGGCGGCCACGCTCACTCCGGTTTGATGATCTATCAAGGCGGCACTTGGCCGGAGAAGTATCAAGGCCGAGCCTTCACCGTGAACCTGCACGGCCACCGATTGAATGTCGACCGGCTGGAGCGACATCTCGCCGGCTACACGGCGAAGCACGAGCCGGATTTTCTCTTCGCGGGCGATCCGTGGTTTCGCGCGATTGATTTGATCGGCTCACCTCTTGGCGACGTCTATCTCGCCGATTGGTCCGACATCGGCGAATGCCACGAAAACGACGGCGTACATCGCACGTCGGGACGGATCTACAAGATCGTCTGCAAATCGGCACTTCTGGCGTCGCGCAGCGCATCCGCGGCTGACTCGTTAGCCACGCGGGACGATGAATTGGTGAGGGGGCTCACTCTTCCCTTGGATTGGTTTGCTCGGCGAGCTCGGCGGACGTTGCAAGAGCGTGCTGCCGAGGGACGCGACATGACGACCGCGCGCGAGTCCCTGTTCCGACTGTTCGACGACGGAGGCGACCGCCGCGACAAAACGCTGTTGGGGTTGGCGCCCAAGGACGTCGTTCGCGTGCGAGCGATGTTGTGCTTGGCGTCGATGGATGCGCTTGATGACGGTTGGCTAGTGAAGCAACTTGGCGACAAAGACGAGCATGTGCGCAAGTGGGCGGTGCGATTGCTGGCGGACGAAGACTTCGTTGCGAAGGATGCGGCGGATGCGGCCAAGGTGACGGCCGCGTTGAAGCAGTTGGCGGCGAAGGAGTCGTCGGGACTGGTGCAGCTTTATCTGGCGTCGGCGTTGAATCGGATGCCGTTGCCCGATCGCTGGGACATCGCCGAATCGCTGGCGAGCAGCGACAAGTTCGAGGATGACAACATGCTGCCGCTGATGATCTGGTATGGCCTCGAACCGGCCGTCTCGCGCGAGCCGGATCGCGCGGTGCAGTTCGTCGAGCGAACGAAGATCGAGCGTGTTCGGCAATATGTCTCGCGGAGGCTGACGCTCGAAATGGATCGGCAGCCGGAGGCGATTGAGAACTTGTTGATTGTGGCGACGAAGGCGCAGGACGAGCACGTTCGATCCGACATCCTGCGCGGCATGTCGGAGGCGATGCGCGGTTGGACGAAGGTCAAGCCGCCGAAGAATTGGCGTGCCGTCGCCGAACTTGCCGCGACGAGTCAGTCGGACGAATTGAAAGTGATTGCTCGCGAATTGTCCGTCGTCTTTGGCGATGGGCGCGCGATCGACGAACTCAAGGCCTTGGTCACCGACGGTGGGGCGGACGTGTCGGCGCGCGAGCAGGCGTTACGAACGCTCGTCACGGCGAAGCCAGATGACCTGTTGCCGCTGCTGCACAAACTGCTCGACGACCGCGAGCTGATCGTGGAGGCGATTCGCGGACTTGCCGCATTCGATCACGCCGAGACGCCGCGCCGAGTGCTCGACCGCTTCACGCGGCTCAGCCCGGAAGGGAAAGCGATTGCGATCAACACGCTCGTCTCGCGGCCCAGCTACGCGAAGGAACTGCTGACCGCTGTTGCCGCCGAGCAGGTTCCGCGCCGCGAGATCTCCGCTTTTCATGCGCGACAAATTCTGAGCTTCGGCAACGACGAAGTCTCGACGCAACTGATCCAAGTTTGGGGCGAGGTCCGCACGACCAGCGCCGAAAAGCAGCAACTCGCGACGCAGTGGAAGTCGTCGCTCACCGCCGACCGGCTGAAGGACGCGCACCTCAGTCACGGCCGAGCACTCTTCCAGAAGAGCTGCGCGAACTGTCATGTCCTGTTCGGCAGCGGCAAATCGGCCGGCCCGGACCTGACCGGTGGCAACCGCCGCAATTTGGATTATCTGCTGGAGAACATTCTCGACCCGAGCGCGACGGTTGCCGCCGACTTCCGCATGTCGGTCTTCGCGATGAACGACGGCCGAGTCATCAACGGCGTCACCGTCGAACAGACCGAGAAGACACTGACCGTCCAAACCCAAACCGACCGCGTCACGATCCAACGCTCCGACATCGAAGAGCAAAAGACTTCCACACTGTCGTTGATGCCGGACGGGCTGTTCCAGAATCTGACGGAGGACCAAGTGCGAGACCTGATCGGTTACCTGATGTCACCGGACCAGGTTGCTCTGCCGTCGCCCTAAATGACTCTGCGTGGATAGTACCGATCCGATTGTGGGAACGTTTGAGTGTTGCGAATCCGCGGCGGTGCTTGAATTCGCGGGGGAAAGAAAACACCCCGCGGATTCAGACACGGCCACGGATCAAGATTGTTCCGATCTTGGAAGGCGTTCGCATGAATCCGACGAGTGCCAACAACCTCCCGACTGGTACTGTGTCAGCCGACGTCGAGTGGGACGCGGGCGACTTGGCCTGCGGAGACTTGGTGTTGGAATTGCTCAAGAACATACGAGCGATGCCGCCCGGAGCCGTGCTCAAGTTGATTGCCAACGATCCGGCGGCTCGAATAGACATCGCGGCTTGGTGCCGAGTCACGAAAAACCGTCTGGTGGCGATGTCGCCTCCGGTGTTCTTCATCCAACGAAAAGAGAACTGAGTCATGGCCGGTCAATTCTGTGTCAGCATCACACACGCCAAAGACAACGCAGACAAAGCGACGGTCGGGTTTGTCATCGCCAACGCCGCGCTTGGAAGCGAGAAGGACACGCTCGTCTTCTTGAGCGTTGAAGCGGTCCGACTCTCCCAACAGGGCTACGCGGACGACATCCATGAGGAGGGTTTTGCTCCGCTCAAGGATCTGATGGCCAACTTCGCGGCGAGCGGCGGCAAGATTTATGTCTGCTCACCCTGTTTCAAACGCCGCAAGCTTGATGACCAGAAACTGGTCGCCGGAGCGGTCATCGCCGGCGGAGCGAAGCTGGTTGAGTTTCTCTCGGATGGCTCGCCCTGCGTGTCGTACTAGGGATGCCACATGCAGTACGTGGATCGGCACGCATTGGAACCCGACGTCAGCTTCGACGGCGGTGACATGGACTGCGGCAGCGGGCTGCTGTTGCTCATTCGTCGCCACATGGATCCGCTGCGAACTGGCGGACTACTCGAGATTCGATCTACCGAATCGAGTGTCGAAGCGGATCTTCCGGCTTGGTGCCGCATGACTAAGAATGACTTGGTTTCGTGTGTCCGAGTGGACTCGGAATGGCGTTTTCTGGTGTGCAAAGGGCCGCTCGCGGATCGTCTTCAACCAACCGATCGCCCATCACCCGCCAATGTTTCTCGACCGGCCCGAACATCGGCCAGTCCGATCGTTGCTCCCACAACAGAGCAGTCGCCCGCTGCTGTGCCGGCGATCGTGCCGCTGTCGGTGATGGGCATCGGGAGCTGGCCGCGACCGCGCTGGATGCTGCAAGCAATTCACGAGCACATGGAAGGTCGGCTGTCGGATCAAGAGTTCCACGAGATCGGTGACGACGCAGTACGGCTCGCCGTTGACTCGCAGCTCAAGGCCGGTGTCGATGTCGTGACCGACGGCGAGCAGCGTCGAGACAGCTACGCCAGTTTCGTCGGTGGACTGCTCGATGGCTGCCAACTCATTCCGATCACCGATCTGCTGCCGTACGTCGATGACCCCGTGAAGTTTGAAGCCGAGTTGCGGGCGCTCGATGTGCCGGCCGGCAGCGTGCGGCATCCGGCTGTGTTCGGACCAATCCGTCGCAGCCAACCACTGGCCGTTCACGAAATCGACTTCGCCAAAACGCTGACCGACCGGCCGATCAAAGTCGCTCTGCCTGGCCCGTACCTGTTGACCCGCACGATGTGGATGGACTGCATCACCGATCGCGCCTACGAGACTCGTGAAAAACTTGCCGACGATGTGGTGCTCGTTTTGCGTGAAGAGTTACAGGGGCTACTCGCAGCGGGTGCGGCTCTCGTGCAGTTCGACGAACCGGTGCTTACCGAAGTGGTCTTCGGCCAACCGGCCGGCAACCGCAGCTTCATGTGTGGCGCTCTCAGCGAGAAGCTTGGTATTGCGGAGGAACTGGCGTTCGCGGGCGAACTGATCAACCGCGTCGTCGAGGGACATCCACGCGATCGGACGGCGCTGCACATCTGCCGAGGCAACTGGACTCGCGACGAGTCTGTGGCACTTGCCGGAAGCTACAAACCGCTCGTGCCGTTGCTGCGGTCTCTCAAGGTGGGAACGTTTTTCCTGGAGTTGTGTACTCCGCGCGCCGGCGAGATCGACGTGCTGGCGTCTCTTCCGGACGACTGCCGCATCGGCGTCGGTGTCGTCAATCAAAAGCTCGACGTGATCGAAAGTGTCGAAGAAATCATTGCCAAGGCCGAGGCAGCCATCCGTGTCTTCGGGCCGCATCGCGTCTTGCTGAACCCCGACTGCGGCTTCGCTACGTTCGCCGATAACCCGGTGGCGTCCGCACAAGTGGCAACGGCCAAGCTCACGGTAATGATGAACGCCGCTCGGCAGTTGCGAACTCGATATCAAGTCGAGTCGCGGAATTCCGGTCGCGGAGCGACCGGACTACGTAGCTCAGTCGCTCCGCGACTGAGGTTTACGGACTCGACGTCTCAACCGGGCGATTCTTGCGATAGCGACTGAGCAATTGCCGGAGTTTCTGCGCGGCCTCCGGGCTGATATCGCAGTGCAATTCACTCTTGGGTCCGTACAACTCCACCTCGCCGATTTCCAGGCAGATGATCGCGTGAGTGCTTCCCTCGGCGGTCCTCCACTCCAGGCCGTAGTCGGCTTGAAAGCCTCCGCCTTTCTTCCCGTCGGTGTACTTTGCGAACGAAGTTTGAGCGGCGAACAACGCCGTGATTTGCTCGCCGTCGGTCTCCTGCAATGCGAGCAGTTCCTCGTAGAACGGATAGCCGTGAAGCTTGATCGTCTTTGTCCGAGCAAGCTCCTGCTCCAACAACTGGGGTTCCCAGAAGACACTCGGAAGACCTTCGAAGAGCAGCGACACTCCCGTTTTCGGAATGCCAGCCAGAAGCGTTGGCAGACGATCGAAATTTGTCTCGATCGGCGGAGGTGGGACACCGTCGAACTCGACTTTGATTTCCTGCCTGCAGCCGACGACCCACAAGGCAGCCAACACGAACAACCCGCGAAGAGACACGAAGGTGCTCCAGAAAAAGGACCAATGGCGACCTCGATCGACATGGGCTCGATCAAAAATCTTCCACGGGTTTTCCGTCGTTTCGCACGGCAAGTTTATGGAGCACGTCGATATCAACTGAAACATTCAGAGTCGCGACATGGCCGTCCGCAAAGGCGAAGTGACAGCATCCAGGATGATGGCTCCCAAAGCGGCAATGCCACGGGCCGCTCAGATCTTCGCCATTGGCCGCTAGCTTGAACCTCGGCTGGCCCACGTTGTCACGGCCGGCGAGCCGGTTGTAGTTGCGAGGGAAGTCGCCGTTGTAAATCGCGCCGTCGCCCCACGACGGGCCACTCTGGCCGAACTTGCTCTCTGGTACATGCTTCTCGCCCACCAAGAAAACGTGACTCGTCCCATCTTTCAGGTCACGCAGGGCCGTCCGCGACTGAGTGCTCACGATCTGGCTGCCGGATAGCTGTGACTGCGCCTGGCACACGGCTCCGTTGCACAGCGGATTGTCCACGATTGCATTGACGTGCGCCCCGCCGTTGGCCGCGTAGTCCCCCAGGGCTCCCGGATACTGCTGGGTATCGGGCAGGCCCGTGCTGGAGATTTCAAACTGTGTGCTCAGCATCGGAGCCCGCCGACTCGGGCAGTAGAACATCGGCACCGATGTGGTTCTCGCCAAAGCTTGTTGCAAGTAATACGTGTCGTTGAGGTTCCACTGTTTGTAGAGCGGAGCTTGATCAATGTAGGGCAAGATTTGGACAAACCAACTTGCGTGCTGCGGTCCTAGACGGCTGGAAGGCAGCGTCCCCTTCACTTCATGAAAGTTCTGGATGGCCAAACCGATCTGCTTGAGGTTGTTCTTACATTGACTGCGCCGTGCCGCCTCACGCGCCTGCTGCACGGCAGGCAACAGCAACGCGATCAGCACGGCAATGATGGCAATCACCACCAGCAGTTCGATCAAAGTAAAGCCGGATCGTCGGTGGAATTGGTTGCGAGTGCGATGACTTTTCATGATTTGTCCTTCTATGAAAATCGCTCAGCCTGTGGTGCCAGTCGGTCGCAGCACACACGACGCAGAGCAGAGTTTCCGGACCGCGCCATCAAGGAACGGCGCCGGCCGGTTATGACCAAGTGAGCCATCACGCCAACGTGGCGGTGATGAAACGGGGGAGTCGACGAAGACTCAAGACAACTGGCACGCAGTTAGAAAGAGGTGCGCAGTCAGGTGAAGCCCGGCCGTGCAGTGGCAGCCGGGAAGTAGGACGAGGCCAGTGTTAGCAGAACTCTTTGCATGACCGTGACGCCGACGCAGGCATTGGCAGGTTCTTAACGGGGAGCGGAGCTTACAAAGCTGTGCTGGAACCTTGCAACGCTCGGCCGATATTTCTCAGTTGACAGACGCAGGCACAGACGATTCGCTCCGAGCACCGCACCACAGCCTTCGTTCCCTCGAATCCGTAAGCCGTTGACGCCTGCAAATCGTCGTGACCACAATCACGCCGCTTTGCTGGGATGAGGTGCTACTGCGAAACGTGGATGCCTTCCGATGACGATTGCTCTCCGTGACGTTCAGACTCGGCTACCGCCGTACCCCGTGCATCGGTGGACTGTCGCGGAGTATTTGCGGCTGGTGAAACTCGGCTTGTTCGACGAGGACGATCAGCTTGAACTCTTGGAAGGCTGGCCGGTCAAGAAAATGACGAAGAACCCGCTCCATGATGGCACGGTCGATCAGATCAACTTGGTGCTCGGATCGCGGTTGCCGCCGGGATGGTACATTCGGGTCCAAAATGTCATCGTGACCGAAGACAGTGCTCCGGAGCCGGACCTGGCCATCGTGCGCGGGATTCCGAAGGACTATCGGGACCAGCATCCGACGCCGCATGATGTCGCGCTGATCGTGGAAGTGGCTGACACATCGATCGCCAAGGATCGTGAAAAACGACACCTTTACGCCCGCGCCGGCATTACGACCTACTGGCTCGTGAATCTGCTCGACCGGCGTTTGGAAGTTTTCTCGTCTCCTAAGACCGGCGGAGCCGATTCGGACTACGAGCAGCAGCAGGTGCTGGGAGTACGCCAAAAAGTTCCGCTGAAGATTCCGGGACGCCGCGAGATCAAACTTTCCGTCGCCGATCTTTTTGTTTGAGTGGAAGGCAACGTTTGAGTGGAAGGCAACGGTCGAGCAAATATCGAGCAAGATGGAAACCGCACATGGCCGATCGAGAGCCGATCTTCTGCACAGGTCCGACGGGACGCCGCAATTTTTTGCGGGTGGGATTTCTGGGCATGACGGGACTGGGCTTGAGCGTGTGGTCGCGGCTGCATGCTCGTGCGGCGGAAGGGGCCAGGCAGAGTTCGGAGACGTCTTGTATCTTCGTGTATCTGCACGGCGGGCCGAGCCATCTCGAAACGTATGACTTGAAGCCAGATGCTCCCGACGAGATTCGCGGACCGTTCAGGCCGATCTCGACCAACGTGCCGGGCATGGAAATTTGCGAGTTGCTACCCAGGCACGCGCGCGTGGCGGACAAGTTCACGTTGATTCGGTCGTGCAGTCACGATTGTGTTTGCCACGACGACGGAGCGCAGATCATGTTGTCGGGACGACGCACGCCGTTCGTGCGGCAACCGGGGTTCACGATCCCCAATCAGTTTCCCGACGCGGGTGCGATTTACAAACGAGTGAAGCCGAGCGGTCGCGACGGTTTGCCCAGCTACGTGGCGGTGCCGCATCGGCAGGAGTTC
>CAZPUJ010000502.1:0-18393 GCA_964589725.1 uncultured Planctomycetaceae bacterium | reverse complement strand
CTCAAAGGGAAGTCATTGCTGGCGGATGGTCAGCAAAAACTGCTGGCGGCTGCACTCGAGAAGTACGACTTGTCGACCGGCGCGGGACCGAAGCTGAAACAAATCTTGATGCGCGGCGTCGGCGTGCATCATGCGGGACTGCTGCCGAAGTACAAGCGCGTCGTGGAAGAGCTGTTTCAACGGAAGTTGCTGTCGGTAACGGTCTGCACCGAAACGCTCTCGGCCGGGATGAATCTCCCCGCGCGCTCGGTCGTGTTGACGGCGCTGATGAAGGGGCCACCAGGACGAAAGAAGCTGATCGAACCGAGCACCGCTCATCAGATTTTCGGCCGCGCCGGCCGGCCGCAGTTCGACAAGCAAGGATTCGTTTATTCGCTCGCTCACGAGGACGATGTCAAAATCTTGCGTTGGAAAGAGCGGTTCGATCAGATCCCGGCAGACACAAAAGATCCGCTGCTCATCAGGGCCAAGAAGGAACTCAAACGCAAGATGCCGACGCGGCGGAACGCCGAGCAGTATTGGACTCCGGAACAATTCGCTCGTTTGCAAATCGCTCCGCCGGGCAAGTTGAGCAGTCAAGGTCCGTTGCCGTGGCGATTGCTGGCATACTTGCTGCGCGTGTCTCCCGACGTCGTGCGGCTTCGAGATTTCGTCAACAAACGTTTGCTCGACGGCAAGCACTTTGCCGCGGCTCAGAAGGAACTCGATCAACGCTTGCTGTCGCTGTGGGCCGGTGAATTTGTGACCTTGGAACCCGAGCCGCCGCCGCGCGCGGAGCGCGCGCCAGGGTCGGAGTCGGGTGTTCAAATTCCAAATTTAGCCGAAGTCCGGCACGAGCCTTCAGAGACCGAGCGTCCGCGAAAATTGAAGATTGAACACCCGACCCTCTTGCCGCCCGCCGACGAATTTGGAGTGGGCCTCAATGACGATGACGATGCCGCTATGTATCCTCACCCTTTGGGAGAGGGTCGGAGTGGGAGTGTCGAGACGATTGATCGTCCTGCGACACCCAACGCTTCGATCAACGTACAATCGGAGGGGCTGTCACGTGAACCAAGTCAAACAAACATCGCGTCCCTCACCCTAACCCTCTCCCAGGGGGAGAGGGGACCAGACAAAAAGCTTTCGAAGGGAGCTCGGTTGCTGATCGCGCAAGCCGCTGAAAGAGGCCACGTCACGTCGGCTGAATTGACTCCGGTGGAAGACGTTTATCGTCCGGAGCGAGCGATTCCGACGGAACGGCTTGACCTGCTGATGGCCTTTCGCAGTGTGAATCCGATTTACGGGATGTTCTTGGTCGAACTACTCGGCCGGGCGAGTCTCGAAGAGCGAATTCAGGCGTTCGAGAGCGTGCTCGAAATTCCGCGATCGGCGGCGAAGTATGTGCGAGTGCCTCGGCCGGACATCCTGCCGTTCGGACCGCTGGCGTTGGAATACGTGCATCCGACATTGCTGAGTCGCGGCTTGGCCACGGCGGCGGAACTCGGTGCCACGACGGAAGAGGACGAAGAGGACTGGTGGGACGAAGACGATCGACCGCGAGTGCTCACGTTCGCGGAAAAGTTGCGTCTGTTGTTTCAGTCCGAGTTTCCCGACGTGCATGACGTCTTTGTGCAACCCTGCTGGGCGGTCGGCGAACTGATTCGCTTCGGCGGCGATTTTCACAAGCTGGTCTCCGCGCGGCAGGCGGTGAAGCAAGAGGGAGTTCTGTTTCGACACTTGCTGCGGTTCGTGTTGCTGCTCGAAGAGTTTGGCCAGCTTACGCCACCGGACATGGACGCTGAGATTTGGCGTTCCGATCTCCGCGATCTGGCCACGCAAGTCACCGTCAGTTGTCGAGCCGTCGATTCACAGAGCACCGATCAAATGCTCGAAGAAGCCCATGCCGCTGCAGCGCTGATCAACGAGTTGCGGTAACGACAAGAACCACACGAGGGCACGAAGATTGATGGTAGAAAGATGAGAACCTGGGATTCGCGGTCGAGGGAGTCGCCTGCCGCCGATCTTCCTGCCAAAAGCGTCGGGCCGTCTGTAGACTCTGCCCTTCCCCGGCACGACGTCGGGCGACATTGCTGGTCTGTTGCCTTCGCGAGTGGAGTTCTCGATGTCGAACAATCAGCTCTTTGCCAAGAAGAATCTTCAGGTTTTGCTGGACGAGATGGCGGGAGACCACCGCCTGAAACGAGTCCTGGGACCGGTGACCCTGACAAGTCTCGGCGTGGGAGCGGTCATCGGCGCGGGCATCTTCGTGGCGACCGGAGAGGCGGCAAGAAATACCGCGGGACCGGCATTGATGTTGTCGTATGTCGTGGCCGGTGTGACGTGCATCTTTGCGGCCTTGTGCTACGCCGAATTCGCATCGATGGCTCCCGTCGCGGGGAGTGCCTACACGTACGCCTACACGACAATGGGCGAACTCTTCGCTTGGATCATTGGCTGGGACTTGGTGCTGGAATATGCGGTCGGAGCGTCCGCCGTCGCCAATGGTTGGTCGGGTTACTTGCAAAAAATTCTCGGAAAGATGGGCATCGTCTTGCCGCTAATTTTTTCGGGAGCGCCCAGCAACTACGACCAGGGGCACATCGTGCCCAACGTTGCTGCCGAATACGCCCGATCCGAAGTCGCGCCAGCGATTCTTGAAGGAGAGATCGAAAAGGATGCAGAGGCTGCCAAGCCGCTGACCTTGATTCAGAAATTCATCGAGACGCACCAGAAAGACGGAACGGAAAAGCCTGTCGCGTGGGCCAATGGTGAGAAGCAACCAGCGAACGGAATTCATTGGGTCTTCAACGTCAACAAGACGGGTGAGGACAAGAAAAGCGAGCCGCACCGCATCATTGCTGGTAAGGTCGGAGATACCCACTTCGAGGCGAAACTGACCAACCATCAACGAGCTTGGTTCAACCTGCCGGCGATCCTCGTAACGATTCTCGTCACCGCGTTTCTCGTGAAAGGGATTTCCGAAAGTGCCAACTTCAACGCCTTAATGGTCTTCATCAAAGTTGCGGCTGTCGTGTTCGTCATCGTGGTGGGGGCGTTCTACATCAAACCAGAAAACTGGACTCCGTTCGCACCCTACGATTGGACGGGTCTGAGCTTCTTCGGGACGCCGATTCATGGTCAAGTCAACGCGGCGGGCGAGCCCCGTGGGATGCTGGCCGGGGCGGCCATCATCTTCTTCGCCTACATCGGATTCGACAGCGTCTCGACGCACGCCGAAGAAGCCAAGAACCCGCAGAAAGATGTGCCCATCGGCATCATCGCGTCGTTGCTGATCTGCACGGTCTTGTACGTCGCGGTCGTCGCCGTGCTGACGGGTATGGTCAAGTATGACAAGATCGACCCGAATGCCGGAGTCTCCAGCGCGTTCGAGCACGCTGGATTGCCGTGGGCCGAGATCATCGTCGCAACCGCTGGCGTTGCAGGAATCACCTCAGTGCTGCTGGTGATGATGCTGAGCGCCCCGCGCGTCTTCTTGGCGATGGCTCGCGACGGGCTGGTGCCGCGGGGGTTCTTTGCGGACGTGCATCCGAGATTCAAGACCCCTTGGCGGAGCACAATTCTGATCGGCGTCTTTGTGTCTGTTCTCTCCGGCTTATTACCAATCAGCGCGCTACTGCATCTGACGAACATCGGGACGCTGTTCGCGTTTGTCGTCGTGTGCGGGGCAGTACTCATCATGCGTAAGACGAACCCGGACGCCCATCGACCGTTCCGCTGCCCGTTGGTGCCGATCGTGCCGATCTTGGGAATCGGCGCTTGCTTGATGCTGATGTTCTCGCTGCCGGCCGCGAACTGGTGGCGTCTGTTTGCGTGGTTGGGACTCGGATTGGTGATCTATTTCTGCTACGGCAAGCGTCACAGCATTCTGGGCAAAGAGCTGCGCGGCGAGTTGGCTCGTCACGGTGCGACTCCTGCCGGGTCACTCAAAGATGGGCCGTAATCATGACGGCGGAGAAGCCCGTGTCACCGAGCGAGTCAGGCTTCCAACAGAAGCTCGGACTGTTCGACGCCACGATGCTCGTTACGGGATCGATGATCGGATCGGGGATCTTCATCGTGTCGGCAGATATCTCACGCGACGTCGGTTCGACAGGTTGGCTGATGCTGGTGTGGGTGCTGACCGGTGTGATGACGATCATGGGGGCGCTCAGCTACGCGGAACTCGCCGCCATGATGCCGCACGCGGGTGGCCAGTACGTTTATCTTCGCGAAGCGTATAGTCCGCTGTGGGGTTTTCTTTACGGCTGGACCGTGTTCCTGGTGATTCAAACCGGCTCGATCGCAGCCGTCGCGGTGGCGTTCGCGAAATATCTGGGGGTGCTCGCGCCGTCGCTGGGCACGGACAATGTCCTTTGGGAAATCAAGAACCTCGACATCGCGATCTGCGGCACGTTGCCGTGGATGAACGAGCCGCTGACGTTCTTTGAACGAAAATCCTTCACGGTCTCGGCCGGGCAGTTGGTCGCGGTGGCGGTGACGGTCTTTCTGACGTGGCTCAATTGCCGTGGCGTCGATCATGGACGGTGGGTTCAGAACGTCTTCACCGTCGCGAAGACCATCGGACTCGTGCTGTTGATCGTCCTCGGTCTGACCATCGCCGCCAACGCGGACATCGCTGCCGCGAACTGGTCGAATCTCTGGGGCGGCATGTTCACGACGCCGCGTTTCGAAGCCAGTCAAAAGCTCGCGCCGTGGGGCGATCTCGTCCCCGCCATGATGGTGGTCGGAGCAGCAATGGTCGGCTCGTTGTTTTCGGCAGACGCCTGGAACAACGTCACCTTCACGGCCGGAGAAACTCAAAACCCGCGTCGCAATCTGCCGCTGAGTTTGCTGATCGGCGCGGGACTGGTGATCGGATTGTATTTGCTGGCGAACGTCGCGTATTTGGCTGTTCTGCCCATTCAGCCTGATAAGACGCTGGTGACAGAACTCGAAAAGTTTGATCAAGAGCTTCAGCGTTTGGAAGCGGCAGGCCAGAAAGATGCTGTGGAGCAGGTTCGCAAACAATGGATCGCATTTCTCGATCAGGCGAAGCCGAGCGAACGTGGTATTGCGTTGGCCAAGGATGATCGCGTGGCGACGGCGGTGCTTGAGCAGGTTTCACCGAAGCTGGGCGTGTCAATCATGGCCATCGCGATCATGATTTCGACGTTCGGCTGCGTGAACGGCATGATCTTGATGGGAGCCCGCCTGTATTACGCGATGGCTCGCGATCGATTGTTCTTCAAGTCGGTTGGCGAATTGAGCCACCGAGGCGTTCCGACCGCGGGCTTGTTTCTGCAGGGTCTCTGGTCCGTGCTGTTGGTGTTTTCCGGGACATACAGCGAACTGCTCGACTACGTCATCTTCGCCGCGCTGCTGTTCTACGTGCTGACGGTCGTAGGCCTGTTCGTGCTGCGACGCACTCAGTCGAACGCCGAGCGACCGTACAAGGCATTGGGCTACCCGTGGGTTCCCGCGCTGTACGTGCTGTTGTGCGCGGCCGTGATGCTCGACCTGCTGATCGTCAAACCGGTTTACACCTGGCCGGGATTGATCATCGTCTTGAGCGGCATTCCCGTTTACTTCGTCTGGCGACGCCGTTCCACGTCCTCAACAGTGACATATACCGAACGCGGGGGACATTGACACAAACCCCACCGAACTTGCCTCGGTGGTTTTTGGGCTTTTTCACTACGCTGGCCCGCTCGTAGTGCAAAGGCCCGTTTCCACCGAGGCAAGCCCGGTGGGGTTTGTGCCATCCTCACCCGTGCTCGGTATATACCTCGCGCGGCCATCCGTGAGACATTCAGGCGAGCGGGGTGGCGTTAGCCCCCCGGTGTATTCGCCGCAGGACCGGGGGGGCTGACGCCACCCCGCTCGCCTGTCTCATTCCCGGCCGCGCGAGGTATAGTTGTCAACACTCGGCGACTGACTGATAGCTCGCGGCTAGGTGAGAGGTCCGAATGATGTCACGCATTCGCCCAACGCGATGGACGATCGGCTTCGCGGTGAGCTTTGGGTTTCTGTTGCTCGCGATGTTCTTGCTGTGGCCAGTCACCACGTCCAGCCGTGATCCTGCGAGAGCTGCGCAGTGTCGGAACAATCTGAAGGAGATTGCTCTTGCATTGATCTACTATCACGACAAGTACAGTGCGTTCCCGCCGGTGTTCGTGCCGGATGCGGATGGTCGGCCGATGCACAGTTGGTGAGTTTTGCTGCTCCCACACTTGCAAGACGCGCGAATGAACGAGTTCTACCGGCGGTATCGCTTCGATGAGCCGTGGGATGGTCCGAATAATTCGCTGCTGCACCGCGAACAAGTCGCCGCCTACGCCTGTCCGAGCGACGGAGGGGCGTATCAATCGCGATGGACAAGCTACTTGGCGGTTAGCGGCCCCGCGACGATGTGGCGTCACGACGCGACCATCACGTTTCGCGACATCACGGATCGCGATGAAGACACGCTCGCTTTCGTAGAAGTCGCCAACAGCGGCATTCATTGGCTGGAGCCGCGAGACATCCCGCTATCTTCGCTCGAAGGCTCCGATGTGAATTGGCCGCCTGTCGGAAGCCGCGCCGATCACCGCATCCAACAATTCTGGGGAATGTCGGATCGGCACGAATATGCCATCACCGTGGGTTTCGAACTGCTCCGCATCGAACGTTCGGTCACGGCCAAAGATTTGCGACCGCTCTGCACTACGAACGGCCACGAGGACTGTGCCCGGTTTGTTCGGCAGCACGTTCATCTCTGGAAGTAGCGGTCACGGCACTCAGTCGGTCGGCGAATTGAGCCACCGAGGCGAAGTGTGTCACGCGGGCACGGCTTCCAGCAGCACGCAGAAGTCGCTGGGGACAACGACCACGTGACCGCAACTCGCCGGAACAACGATTGTCTGGCCGGCGGTCAAGACATGTTTGTCCGTCGCGGACACGATCGCCGCAGAACCTTCGATGAGTGACAATACGTGGCAGCGACCTCGCGTAGTAATGGCGAAGGGGATCTTCGTGGAGCGATGCCGGCGCAGCTCAAAGTGCCGACAGGTGACGAGTTCTTCGTGACATCGCAGGGCTGAATGTTCGAGGCCTACGCTCGTGCCGGGCAACCCGAAATATTGTGTCTCCTTTGGCACGTCGAAATCACGTTCGTTCAAAAGACGCGGGGGCGAGGGAGACACTGGGCCGCGAGCGAAGTCGAGACATTGCAAGCTTTCGGTCAGGTGCAACGGACGCGGTCGGCCATCCGCGTCGACTCGATTCCAATCGAACAGTCGAAACGTCACGTCGCTGGCTTGCTGGATTTCGGCCAATGCAATGCCCGCTCCGATCGCATGCACGATTCCGGCGGGAACGTACACGACGTCGCCGATGCGCGCGGGAAACGAGTGCAGACAGTCCACAACCGTTCCCGCGACGAGATGCCGCTCGAGCGTCGCGCGATCGACGCCTGATCTGAGTCCGACAAAGAGTTCACTTCCCGGCGCGGCGTCGAGGATCACCCAGGCCTCGGTCTTGCCACGTTGTCCAGGTCTCAGCCGCTGCGCGAGTTCATCGTTCGGATGCACTTGCACCGATAACCGCTCGGCGGCGTCGAGGAATTTGAACAGCAGCGGAAACGGCTCGCTCGCCGCGTGAGGGCCCAGCAACTCCGCGCCGTGTTCGCAAATCAACTCGTGCAACGTGCGGCCGTTAAACGGGCCGCCAATCACATGGCTTTGATCGTCGCCGAGATCAACCACTTCCCAGCTTTCGGCCCAACCGGCGGAGTCGCCGGTCGGCTTGCTCCAACGTTCCGCCAAACGTCGACCTCCCCATGGACGTTGTTTGCAGAGTGCGCTCAGACGCAATGGCGGCATCTTGCGTGAATCCAAGAAAACTCGATTTGCCTGATCTTCTGGGACGGAACGACCTCGCTGAATCAACAAAGCAGTGGTAATCGACGCGAACTGTTGGCGACAGCTAGGTGATGTCGGCCACCGCGGAGTCTTCGTTCGGGTACAGCGACCACAGCTTGTCGAGGTGCGTGATTTCCAGCACCTCGCGGCAGTAGGGCGTCAAGCCGCAGAGACCGAACTTGCCTCCAGGCTGAGGGTTCACGCGGTTCCAAACTCGGAACAGCACTTCGATGAACGACGAGCCGAAAAACTTGGTGTGGCTCAAGTCGATCACCACTTTCGGCGGAGCAGCGTTCTTGGCCGACTCCAAAATGAAGTCGCGGACTTGGTCGAGTGTATACTCGTCCAAGCTCTCGAACTGCGGGCCGAACGAGATGACCGTGATGTCGCCGCGTTTTCGGATTTGAGGAGTCACCAAGACAGCCATGATGGGGCAAACCGTCGCACCGAAGGAGATCCATCTAACATTGGCGGCGGCCGCCCCACAGCAATCCCTGCGAATTCGGCCCGCCACAAGCGAAACATCGTACTCCTGAACACCACCTTGTCAATAACCCTCTGACATGTCAGTCAGGGACGGGTGAGCATCGGAGATAGATGTCATCCGTAACTCTACTGAGAGCGATCGGTGGTGCGTCGCAGACGGTCAGTTCCTGGTTCCGCTTCACGGCGACACGGTGGCGACTGACTGCAAGGTGACCGTTATGTCTCGGTTCTTCCCGTCGCGATGGACCGTCGCTTGGATCGTGTCGCCCACGGACAAGCTGTCCAGCGCGACGAAGAGGTCATTCGTGTCGCGAATCGCTTGGCCATTGATCGCCACGATCAGATCTCCCCAGACGAATTCGCCGTTGGCCCCACGGGTCGTCGATCGCATTCCCGCTCGCGCTGCGGCACTGTCGGGCAGGACGCTCCAGACAAGTGCGCCTTGCAGACCCAAGCGACGCACAATTCGATCTTCCCAGATGGTCACGCCCAATCCCGGTCGCTCGACTTGACCTGAAGTGATCAGTTGCGGTACCACGCGTTGCACAATGTCGACCGGTACCGCGAAGCCAATTCCAACAGAACCGCCTGTGGGACTAGCGATCGCGGTGTTGACGCCGATCAATCGTCCCGCGCTATCAAGCAGCGGCCCTCCGGAGTTTCCGGGGTTGATCGCCGCGTCAGTCTGGATGACTCCTTGAATGGGCCGTCCCGAAACGGATTTAATCTCGCGGCCCAGTCCGCCAATCACACCCGTCGTGAGAGTTTGATCCAGTTCAAACGGACTGCCGATGGCGAACACCTTCTGTCCAACTTGAAGATCGGCGGAGGTTCCCACGGGAATTGGTTTGAGCCTTTCTGGCGGTGCCTCAATCTTTAAAACGGCCAAATCCTTGGAAACGTCAAAACCGACGAGTTGAGCTTCCCAGGTCGAATTGTCTGCCAGAGTCACGCTCGCCGCTTTGGCCCCTTGAATGACGTGATAGTTGGTGACGATGTTGCCCTTCGCGTCCCAAACGAATCCGCTGCCGACCCCTTTCGGCAGTTCCAGGACGTTGAACGTCTCCACATCACGGCCTTTGACCAGAATTGTCACATGCACAACCGACGGCGAGGTCTTCTTGAAGAGCTCGATCGCGGACTTTTCGTCATCGGCCAGATCGCCGCGCGCTTCGACCACTCGCTCGTGCAACGCGGCTTGCCGAAGAAAGTCTCGGTACAACATCACGAGCACCAGCGCCAGGAGAATCATCACCAGCCAGCCGTTCACCGACGGGCCGAGACTCTTACGTCCTCGTGGCCATTCCAGTTCGTCGCGAGGTTCCATGAGACACCTCTCTCTCCGGCAGATGATCGTCGTCTCGATTCAAACGGACCACTGTGCTCCGGAGCGACACATGATCGAAGCTATTTTAACTTCGCCGCTTGCTCGTGCAGCTCTTTCATGGCAGCGAGAAACCGGACACGAACCTTCTCCGGCAACTTCGCGAACTGCTGACGAACCTCTGGCGTGATTGCTTTTGCGCAGCGTTCCAGAGTGATCGCCAACCGCTTGACGCTCTGCTCGACACTGACCGACGTATGACTGCCGGGGACATCGTCCAACACCTCGCGTGGCGGTGTCGCGGCTCCGGAACGATACGGAGTGTATTCCCCTTGCGACAATCCAGCCGCGGCCTGTTCCGCCACCCCACGTTTGCCGCCGCGAGCCTCGACCCCCGTCGGCAGCGGCGCGCGAACGGCGGGAAGTTCGAGATCAGACGCCGACCGCACAGAACCGTCAGTCGCCACGCCGAACGGAAAAATCACGGACGCTCCGTCACTGCCCCAAGCAGGGCGTTCGTCATCTTCCGACACGGTGGCTGTGACGTCTTCGCCATGTTGCAGACGTCGCCAGGCTTTCATCTCGGCGATGGTCGCGGCGTTTTCGTTTGCCCAGCTCAGGCATTCCGACGCGTCGTCCCAATTCAGGGCGATGTAGAAGTGCGACCAATTCAACGCCGAGCACTGTTCTTTGAGGTCGGAAAACGTCTCGCACACGCGGCGACGTTGATAGATCTGATCTCCCGACATGCCGACCAGCACGCCAAAGTCGGCATCAGTCCGGCCGCGGGCGAAGCGTTTGGTCCACTTCGCTGCACAGTCGCCGACGGTCCAGTTGCACTGGCTGACCGCGGTTTGCGCGCGCTGTATCAATGCCTCTTCCGTCTCGTGATCCGCCGATTTTGTGTGGCTCATGGCACTCTGGTCCCAACGGTCTGTGACTCCAATCGGTGGTGACCTCCATGCACCCGTGAGAACTATCTCAATCCTGTTCTTATCCGCCCTCCCGCGACGGACGCGGCATCGTATCGGCGTCCCACGAAAATTGAAAATTGGTAATTGGCAATTCTCAATCATTCCGCCACGGCGGAGCATCCTGGAAAACGCGTACCACGTACATTGACACGTTTTCGCCAGACTCCCATAATCTCGCCCCTTTGCAGCTCGACCTCAAGTTCGCCACGCCGTGCGCGGGGCGAGCCAGTTTTTTTCACGGCTCTCCGAGGAAAGGACTCCCGGAATGAGCGATCTTCGCAACCATCATGCGGCTTCGGACACCGATGTCACATCCGCGGTCGCCTTGGACGATTTGCTCGCACTTCGGCGGCCTGGACTTCCGACCGGAGAGAACGTGGCAGGCCCACGTGCTCAGGTCGATATGTTCGTGCAGACGATTCAGGACAACTTGCGAGCCCAGGTCGCCGAGCTGGAACGTCGCGAGCGAAATCTTAACGAACAGCTCGTGCAATTCGATCGTGAGCAGCGCGCGTTGCGATTCCGCGCACTGGAGCAAGAAGAATCAAGGCTGAGGTCTGAACAACTCGAGCAGCGGGAACGGGATTTCGCCGAACGGTTCCGAGCCACCGAACAACTTCTCGCCGAACTGAAGCTGCGCGAACGTGAGTTGGCGGAGGCCCACGAGTCGCTGGAGCAACAACGCTCGTCGCTGAAGCAGCAACTGCAAGGTCAACTGGACGTCGACCGAGCCGCGATGCAGCACTCACAAGCTCTAGCGGATACCGAGCGCAAGCAATTGGCCGCCGAACGGGAACGATTGCAACGCGAACAGAACGCCATCCTGGAGAGCGTGCGTACGGAAATCGATCAAGAGAGACAGCGACTCCGCAAAGAATACGCTTGGGAGTTGGACGGCGAGATCGAACAGTTTCGTCAGCAGCGCGACGCGTGGACCGTGCAACAAGCTCGCGATCGCGAACAGCTCGAAGAAAATAAACGGATCCAAGAGGAAGCGCTCCGCAAGCTGCAGACTGATTGTTCCGACCAGCGGCGGCAGCAACAGACGGACCTCGACGCGACTCGGCGTCAGTTGGAACAGCAACGGCAACAACTGCTGCGTGAACACGATGAGGCGTTGCGGCGTTTGCAGTTCAATTGGGAATCCGAGCGTCAGCAGTTGCGCACGCAATGGGCGACGGACCTCGACGAGGAGAAGCGGCAGTTCGTCCGTGAGCGGGAAGAGTTCGCGACCGCGCGTGACGCCGAGCGGGCGGTGTTGCAGCGCGACCGAGAAGCTCATGATGGATACCTGCAGACATCGCTCGCTGATTTGCAGCAACAGCGCAAACAGCTCGCGATCGACTCGCGACGATTGCGAGACGACCACGCGCAACAAATGAAGGCCGAATACATCGCCGTCGAGCAATCCAAGGCCGAGTGGGAGCGATTACGAGCGGCCGAGCAGGCCCAATTGGGTGATCGGCAGCGCGAGATCGGAGCGGCTCAGCAGGAAGTCGCGCGTTCTTGGCAGGCCGCGCAGTCAGAGATCGCGCGGCGGCAGGAAGACCTCGAACTTCGTGAGCCTCAATTGCGACGTTTCCGGCATCGGCTCGACGAACGCGAGCGGGCCATCGATCGTGAGGCGGAGACGGCGCGGCGATTGCTCGCCCATCGCGCGAACGACGTCGCGGTCGGGCAACGTCGACTGGAACGAGATCGCGCGGACTGGGAGCAGCAACGACTGACTGAGCAGGCGATGTGCCATCAGCAACAAGAACAGCGTGGCCGCGAGTCGGAGAAACTGGAAGCCCAGCGGCAACGGCTGGAAATCATGCGAACGGAGATGGAGCAATCCAACCGACTGGCGTTGGAAGCACGTTTGGCGATGGAAGAAGTTTGGACCGAGCTTTTGCCGGCTGTCGATCCGGAGACGGCGCGGCGGCGCATCGAGGCGGGTCGGGCAGCTATCGCCGAACACTTTCGGCGGATGCGCGAAGAGATCGCGACGGAACGCCAAGAACTGCAACTCGAACGCTTGCAGTACCAAGACCACGTGCGCCGTCAACATGATCAACTGCGAGCCGATCGCGAGCAGGCGCCGGCGGCGCTCACGATGCGCGAGGAACAAGTGCGGATGAGCGAGCGGCGACTCAAGGCGGAAACCGACGAATGGGAGAAGCGCGAATCGCAGTGGCGGTCTGCACGCACGCAGTGGCTGGAAGAAAAGCTCGAAGCCGAACGGATCATCCGCGCGCTGCTCGATCAAGTCGCGGAACTGGAACTGGACGCCACGCGAAACAGCCAACCCGCGTCAGTGCCGTTTTGTCCAAACGCGAAAGCGGCATGACAAAAGTCGACGTGTTGCGTCCACTCACATAACATACCGGCTCCTTCGCAGAAGCCCGGCTTTTGACAACACCACTCCCAGGCGAATAGCAAGACTGAATTCCCCGTAGCTGAACTCGGCAGAGTTCAAGCCCGAAGTCTGGCGACGTCGGCTACCGGTAGGTTTTCATTTGCCGTTCGCCCTATTGATTCGCCTCCGCATTTTCCTTCGGCTCAGCCGGCATGGCATCGGGCATCTCTTTGGGGTCGCCGGATGGTTCCTCGTCTGGCTCGATTTCCGGAACAAGTGGCGAACGATCGGGAAATCTGTGGTATGTCGCGAACTCGGCACCTTTCTCTCGCAGGCAAACGATCAAGCCAGTCGTCGTGGCCAGGAAGAGTCGATCCGTGCGATCGTTCTCGAACCGGACGTTGAACGCGCGCATCGGCAACGATCCCAAAATCCGTCCGTCGCTGCGTTGCAGAATCACGACGTTGCCGGTCGGGTCTGCCATGAACAGTCGCGTTTTGCTCGCGGCGAGAAAGTCCGAGACACCCGGCCGCGACCATTTCTCGATTCCCGACCCGATCGACAAATTGAACAAGCCTCCGCGGTCCGGCAGCACATAGAGGTCGTCGTTGATCACCCGCGGAGCCCTGCGAATGGGAAAACCCGAAGCGAACTCCCACTTCACCAAACCGTTCTCTCGATTCAGGCAATAGACGAAGTTGTCTTCGGACGCGAGGATCAAAGAGGTTTCCGTGGCCGCGACCTCGGCGGAGATCGGAGCGTTGGTTTCGAACTGCCAGGTCAGTTTGCGTTCGGTGGTACTGACCGCGTACAGCGATCCATCGCGGCTGGCGAAGTTGACCAGCCGGCCGCTCGAGTGCGGCTGCGTACTGATCTCTTTACTGGTGCGATAGCGCCAGCGAGTCGATTCATACGACCACTGCGGCAACAGTCGCTTGCGATACAGTTGATCGATCTTTCGCAGGTCGAATGCGTAGACACTGCCGTCGAGCGTGCCAATATAAATGCTTTGGTCGTCCGTCGCGGGACTGGCGGACGGCATCGCCGGCAGCTTGAGTTCCCACACCACTTCACCGCTGAATCGCGCCAGGCAGTACAACGTCATGCCGTTTACCGCCAGCAGGTGCTGGTTATTGCTGACGGCGGGAAAAATCGGCTCGTCGCGATAGCCCAATTGCACCGACCACAAACGCTTGCCGCTGTCGGCGTCGAATGCGGTGATGACTCCGTTGGTCGACTGGGCGTAGACGTTTTCTTCGTCAACGACCAAGAACTTCATCTTGTCCCGCTTGGGATTCAATGTCGCATGCCCCCACCAAGCCTGCTCCAGGCCGTAGCGGCTCAACAGGCGTGCGGTCGGAAATTCGGCGGCAACGCTGGCCGAAACGGACTGCGCCTGAACTGGACTTTGCCACAAACCCCAACTCGCACTTAAGGCCAAACAAGACAGGTAGATCTTCCGGATCGGAGTCATGGGACACCTCACGGCCATGGGCAGAAAAAAACCTCGGCGCGACGAACCTCACCGTTGGCATGAAAGTCTAACCGCTCGATTCGGCGAGCGGTAAAAATCGCGAACCGGCCAGACATGTCGTTCCCGAAAATCGCTCCGGACTGCCGACAGTACGCAACAAGCAGATTGCCCGCCCCGCCGGTGCTCGATCAAGCCTTCGCGAAATTCGCCGAATCTTTGCTGTCGACCGGATCGTCACAACGGATACGATAATCCCGCCGCGCCCGGACGCTCGCAAGTTTTCCGGGCCAAGCCAAGAATTTCTAAAGAGATTAAAGAGCCTCACATGTCCCGCACGACACGGATCACGAAAACGCGGTGGCCTCGAGGCTGGGGCGACTGGGTCGTCGTCGCTGCGAGTTTGCTGAGTGTGAACATCGCCGACGCCGACGTCGTCAAGCTGAAGAACGGCGGCGAAATCCGGGGCGTTGTCAAAGCCGTTGCGACAGAGCCGGCCGCTCCGGACACAGAGTTTGTCACCGAAACACCGCTCGGCACGGAGATCGCCGTCGCGGCGGACCAAGTGGCGTTCGTCAGCAAGCGCCCTCGGATGGTCGAGGAGTACGAATCGCAAGCTCGTCATCTGGCCGACACAGTCGACGCACGGTGGCAGCTCGCCGAGTGGTGCCGGCAGAACAGACTGGTCGAGCCGCGTAACGAGCAACTGCGACGAATCCTGGAACTGAACCCCGAGCACAAGCCGGCACGTCTCGCTTTGGGACACAAGCTGCAAAGCAACCGCTGGATCAGTCCGGAGGAAGCTGATGCCGAACTGTTGGCTCAAGGTTTCGTGCGTTATCGCGGACGTATCGTCACAACTTTGGAGCGCGATCTGCTCGCAACGGGCGAGTCCCGGAGGCAGGAACAAAACGATTGGCGGCCACGGATCCGTTTGTGGGTCGGCTGGTTGATCGGCCAGGATCCCAGCAAGAGCGCGGATGCGGTGGTGAAATTTCGCGAATTGCGCGACCCCGATGCTGTTCCGGCGATTGTCGATTTTCTGCTGAGTGACAACCGTGTCGATGTTCGTCGCTTCGGCATACAGACGCTGTCGCAAATCAGTGGACAGGCTCCGGTCCCCGCGTTGGCTCGCGTCGCGCTGGCCGATGTGGACTACACGCTGCAGGACAGCGCGTTCCAATCGCTGTCCGAAGAACAGCGAGCCACCGCCGAACCGATTTTCGAGCAAGCCTTGCGAGACCGCTCGAATGTCATCATCCGCCGCGCGGCCGTGCTGCTCGGGCACGCGGGGCTGCGACAGGCCGTCCCCGCACTGATTAACGCGCTGATTACGTCGCACGAAATGAAGGTCTCCGTGCCGCACACGTTCAATCTCGGCTTCAACCGCAACGGCTCGATGGGCGGCACGTCGCCACTGCTTCCACCTGACATCGAAAAGGGTCTTCTCAGCGGTCAATTGCCGCACGGAGTCATTATCAATCCTTCCGGTCCTCAACCCGCCGCGCGGATCATGACTGTCCGCCGGCTCGTGCAAAACCTCGAGGTTCTGGAGGCTCTCCACAAGTTAACCAACGAAGATTTCGGCTACGACAAGCGAGTCTGGCACCTTTGGTGGCAATCCCAAACGAAACCCGGAGGAGCCGAAAAACGCTAAGCCTCATCGCTGTCTCATCGATCGATCCCCTCGCCCTGTCGGAGCAAGGATGTGGACGCGAGAGAGGGGTCGCAAGAACCTGTCGGCGACCGCAACTCCGTCCGACCTCAAACACGTCACGTCGGACCTCACAACTTATCACTCATGTCAAACACTTTCGACGACCGCACCGACGACGATGACTTCCTCTCCGAGCGGAACGATGATCGCCGTGCTGATAGCAACGACCGCTTCTCGCCGGACGCGCCGCCGCAACCGACCGGCTGCCGCACGTTCGCCATGGGTTGCGGCTGCGTGCTGGGCGCGTTGCTGCTGGTTGTGCTCGCGGGCGGCGTTTGGCTCGCCCTGAGTTGGAAAGGATTGATGGCCGATCTCACGAAGAAGGTCGCCGAAGAGGCCGTCAAGAAATCTTCGATGCCTGCCGCCGACAAGGCTCGAGTGCTCAAACGAATCAACGACCTGGCGGACGACTTCAAAGCCGGCCGGCTCAGCACGGAACAGGCCCGCCGTGTGGTGGAGCAGATCGCCAAAGGCCCGTTGCTCCCGATCGGCATCGTAATGGCCGTCGACGAGAATTATCTTAAGCCGTCCGGCCTGACCGACGAGGAAAAAGCTGCCGGCCGTCGAGCCGTGCAACGCTTCGCTCGAGGAGCCTTCGAGAAGAAGATTCCCGAACACGAGTTGAAAGAACTCGTGAAGTTGATTGCGACCACGACCCCCGATGGCCAGCAACAGATCAAAGAGCACCTGACCGACGCCGAACTGAACACCTTCCTCGAAAAGGCCAACGACACCGCCGACGCCGCCGGAGTCCCGGATGAACCGTTCGAAGTCAACATCGCCGACGAATTGGAAAAGGCGATCGACCAGGCACTGAAGCCCTAAAGTCAAGATCGGCAAGCGGAGTTTCCACCAGACCACCACGTTGCGAAAGACATCCTTGCTGGGTCATGAAGAGCCGATTAGACTCCCCAGCCGACCCGAGGTGACTCGGGTCATTTCGTGTCAGGACATGTCCGCTCGCGAGGGCTGGTGTCTGAGCCGCGAGTGATTGCCGTGTCGTTGTGGTTGTCTTGCCTCGACACGTTTTTCAAGTCTCGAAGGAGAAGCGCACATGGCTGTGAAAGTTGCCATCAATGGGTTTGGCCGCATCGGTCGGCTGGTGTTTCGGGCGATGGTCGAGCAAGGGTTGGTCGGTAAAGAAGTCCAAGTCGTCGCGGTCGGCGATATTGTCCCGGCCGACAATCTGGCGTACCTGGTGAAGTACGATTCGACGCAGGGCCGGTTTCAAGGATCAGTCAACTTTCGGATCTCAGAGGCAGCGATCGAGAAAGCCAAGAAAGCCACGGAAGAAGCTCGCAAGAAGGATTCCCACGCTCTCGAGGTGAAGCCGGAACCTGACATCCTGATTGTGGACGGCGCCGAGATACTCGTCGTCAGCGCGAAGACTCCGGCCGAGTTGCCGTGGAGGCAGATGGGCGTCGACGTCGTCATCGAATCAACCGGCCTATTCACCGAAGCCGAGAAGTCCAAGGGACACATCGCCGCCGGCGCGAAGAAGGTCATCATCACCGCCCCGGCTAAGGGCGAAGACATCATGGTCGTGATGGGCGTCAATCACGAAAAGTACGACCCAAAGTTGCACCATATTATCTCGAATGCGAGCTGCACGACCAATTGCCTTGCGCCGCTGGTGCATGTGCTGCTGAAGGAGGGTTTCGGCATCGAAGAAGGTCTGATGACGACCGTGCATTCCTACACGGCGACGCAGAAGACAGTCGATGGTCCCAGCAAGAAGGATTGGAAAGGTGGCCGTACGGCGGCTCTGAATATCATCCCGAGCACAACCGGAGCGGCGATCGCCGTCGCGAAGGTCTGTCCGGAAGTGAAAGGCAAACTGACCGGCATGGCCTTCCGCGTGCCGACCCCGACGGTCTCGGTCGTCGACCTGACGTTCAAGACCAGCAAGGACACCAGCTACGCCGAAATCTCCGCCGCCATGAAGAAGGCCAGCGAGACGTATCTCAAGGGCATCCTCGAATACACCGAGGACGAAGTGGTCAGCAGCGACTTCATCCACTGCAACGCCTCGTCGATTTACGACAAGGGTTCGGGGATCGAACTGAACAAGCGATTTTTTAAGCTCGTGAGTTGGTACGACAACGAATGGGGCTACAGCAACCGCGTCGGCGATTTGCTCAAGCTGATCATCAGCAAAGGACTATGAGCCTCTCCACTTTGATCGGTTAATTCAGCAAGCCCG
>CAZPUJ010000501.1:0-2864 GCA_964589725.1 uncultured Planctomycetaceae bacterium | reverse complement strand
GCACTGAGCAACATCCTTGTCGCCTTTCGTGCCAAAGACTGAGATTCGAGTTCCAACCGTCAGACTCGGTACGATTTCATTTTCAAGCAATCTGAGAAAGCCCAAATCCAAGTGTTCAAACCCTACGTTCACAGGGCTGGCCATGTAGCCCTGACCCAGATCAGTGTCGATCAGCCGCTCGGCGACTTCCGCCGAGCAGTCCCATTCGGTCGTGGCCTTGAGACGAACCGATTCTTCGCCCTCGTCGATGAGCGAGCGGACGATTCGATTCTTCTCCCCCTCGGATCGCTCAGACCACTTTTTGCCGAACAAATCCTTGTGAGCCATGATCGCATCCACGGGGATGCCTTGCAGCTTGCGCCGGTCGCCCGCTTCCAAGTTGAACCCATCGCCCTCCAGCAGGCCGAGACACTTTCGGAGTTCGTCGAAGGTGCGTTCCTTCCTCTTTGCCAAGAATTCAATGACCTTTTGGCGTTCGTCCGGCGTCAGGTCGCGTGGCTCACCGCGTTGCGGAATAATGCGAAGATTGTTGACCTCGTGCAGCAATCGAAACCGCTGAGCAACGCGGTCGCCCTTCGGGCATCGCTTCTGTTTCGGTTCCAGTTCACAACGGCCGACGACCGACTTGGGCCAATACAATGCTCGCTGGAAGAAAAGGATGCCGTGCAGTCCAAATTCGCGTAACACGTTGTTCGATTTGCGATGCCGCAACGCCTCCGGCTCGCGCGGGTACGACAGCTTCCCGCGCCGGCCGTACTTCAATTCGTCGGTGAGCAATTCAGAGTGAAACAACCTCTGCGTTTCCCAAATCTTGTCGAACTCATCAAGGTACATCTGCCGCAACGTGTGTTTGCCGCGAACTCGCTCAAGCGGACTTTCGTCGCGTTTCGCTGCGAAGTATTGCCCCAACGTCTGCTCACCCATCTTCCCCGCCAGTTCGTTGATCTCGGCAAGCATCTCCGAGTTCTCTTTCGCTCGCGCCCGATCCGCTTTCCGATTGGAGAGGAAGCCTCGACGCTGATTGAGATGAATCAGCAAACGGCCAATCTCATGCAGCGTCAGCTTTTGCTCCAACGCACGGCGGCGCAGATCATACGGGTCGAGCGAGTCCAGTTCCCGTTGCCGTTCCAGTTCACTTGGCAGCAGATCACATTCGACCAACACTCGCCGCAGCACTCCCTTCCGCCGCGAACGACGAGCAATCTGCCGCCGCATCCCGCGCGCGATCCGCCGTTGCTCGTTCTTCGGATGCTCGCTGCCGGTTTGATCGCGATCGACGCCTTCCGGAAAAATTCGCGCCCCCATCGCGACCAGCTTACCATCGGCATCGTCGATCAAAGCCCAACCGACCGAGTTGGAACCCAAGTCCAAACCCAAAACGCGAGACATGACGGTGCCTCCAAAGTTGCGAGTCTTGTTGCTTGACAGACAGCCACAACAGCATAAAGTGCTCGCGGGTGTAACCAACCTTGGCCTGTGAGTCTTTTCGCAACAAGACAAAACATTCGCAGGCACTGCCCCACGGGGCAACCGAGCCGCAACCGCAAGGTGGCGGCTTTTTTCATGCGCGGGCAATCCCCCCTCTATACTCCAATTACTGACTTCTCTGATCGGCAAGCGTTTTCAAGACCGACTGCATGATTGCGGAGCCTCGCGGGCGCAGGCTGTTGCCTTCGTCTCGATCAAATGTTTGCCGGAGCATTCCGTCGAGGCCGCCTTGCCCGGCGAGAAACTCGCCCAGGCGCTGCCACTCGCTTTGAAACTCCGCATCGACGTCTTCCACGGGACAAAATCGCGTGACATGCCGCCGAGTCGCCTGCTCCAATTGTTCCGCCATACGCTGTTTGGTCCGCTTGAAATGATTCTCAACGGTCGTGGCCGGCAGCCCCAGGCACTCGGCGACTTCGAAGGTCGTCAACCCTTCGCACACTCGATCGAGCAGGACGCGGAACTGCTCGGCAGTCCTCCAGGAATTGACGCCAATCTTTCTCGGCTCCCGTCACCGCCGGCCGCTGAATGAGCGAATGCCGCGTCGCTGGAAAACTCATCGGAACCTTGTTAGGCGCGGGACAGGCTTGTAACCCGCCTTTGAGCATCTTTGTCGTCCGGGCGCCCACGTCCGGTCAATCGGACGGAGGCGTCCGACTTTACGTTATGCAAGCAGGCGCTCGATCGGTTTGGCTTCGTAGACGTGATACGGTCTACTGGCGGCGTCGCGCCAAACGGCTTCCGCGGGGATGCCCAGAGCGTGATAGAGCGTGGCGGCGAAGTTCTCAGGCGTCTGCGGATCGGAGAAGGGATAGGCTCCGTTCTTGTCGGAGGCTCCGATGACTGTTCCGCCGCGCACGCCGCCGCCGGCGAACCAGGCGGTTTGGACGGCTCCCCAATGATCACGTCCAGAGGTCTTGTAGATTTCGGGAGCGATGTGACTGATGCGCGGGGTGCGGCCGAACTCGCCCGCCATCACCACCAGTGTGTCGTCGAGCATTCCGCTTTCTTGCAAGTCGTCCAGCAAAGCTGACACGGCGAGGTCGGTCGGCGGGAACAAATAATTCTTGAGCATCGGGAAATTATTGCCGTGCAGATCCCAGCTTCCGAAGTTGCCGAGGTTCACCTGCACCAGGTTGACACCCGCCTCGATCAGCCGTCGAGCCATCAGCAGCGACCAGCCGAACGAATTGTCGCCGTACCGTTCGAGGATTTTCGGATCGGCTTTGCGAACGTCGAACGCCTCGCGCACTTTGCGGTCGGCCATCAGCGAGATGACCGATTGACGGATGCGGTCATAGCCACCGACCGTCGCCTGGTCTTCGAGATGCCGTTGCTGCTGCTCGATCAGGCTGAGTATGTCGCGGCGTTCGCGG
>CAZPUJ010000500.1:0-13654 GCA_964589725.1 uncultured Planctomycetaceae bacterium | reverse complement strand
GCCGCGAGCGCTCGCCGGCGTTCTGTCCCGTTCGTGAAATTCACAGAGGAGTGGTTCGGAAGATCGAATCGAAGTAAGCTTTGAATCATGATTGTGAGCGATACGGGGCCGCTGATTTCCGCCTTTCAATCGCGGAGTCTTCCGCTACTCCACGCGCTGATCGGCGACGTCGTCGTCCCGAAGGGCGTGGCAGATGAGATCACTCAGCCAGCAGTTGATTGAAGGCGTCTATCAAATGGCCCAAATAGTTTGGAGACAGCCATGAACAATCGCAGTCCTCACGAACCCAACGCGCCCGTGATGAGTGCCGCGGATGTCTGGGAAGATTCGGAAACGATTGCCCAAGTTCTTCGGAATCGGTTGCGAACAGAATTGACGGACCGTGGAGAAATCCCGTTTCCAGCCTTCCTTGCCGCATTGGACAACTTCACTCCCGACGAATTGTCGCTCGTCCGTGAACGGATCGCGGAGAAACTGGCGACGTAGCTCGCATTCGTTCCGCATCTCAAGCTCTACTCCACGAGGCCGAGTTATTGATTGGTGCGACGCAGAAGTAATGGGACGCGGCGAAACGTGGATTGGGCGGATGCACGCGGCTCAGATCAGCGTCGCTCCGCAGTATCTGCGTTCGCAGTTTTGCGCAATTGCGTGCCGATCTCCAGAACGCGCGGCAATTCTGCCACGTCGAGGTTTCCACCGGAAAGAACGCCCACGACTTTCTTTCCACGAAATCGCTCCCGCTGCTGATACGCGGCCGCGAGCGTCGCGGCACCAGCTCCCTCGGCCAGGTTGTGCGTGTGTTGCAAGAGTTGAAACACGCCCCACCGCAGTTCGTCTTCGTTGACGAGGATGACGTCGTCCATTAATCGCCGCATGATGTTGAGCGTCATCTCGGCGGGAATGCGCGTCGCGAGTCCTTCGGCCCATGTGTCGGCGCGGTCGCTGGTGACCCATTGACCGGTCCGCCACGAACGAGCGACCGCCGACGCATTCTCCGCCTGCACGCCGATGACTTGTGTTTGAGGCCGACGCTCCTTGGCGACCAAGCACGTGCCGCACACGCCGCTGCCCAAACCGATCGGCACGAGAATCACATCAGGATCAGGCAGGCTTTCGAAGATTTCCCACGCCAACGTGCCGACACCCGCGATCAGTTGTGGTTCGTTGGCCGAATGAACGTACCGGCCACCTCGCTCACGCACGAGTTGCTCGACGTACTCGCGAGCTTCATCGAAGTCGTGTCCGTGTTCGATCAGTTCCGCTCCGAGTTGTCGGATCGCTCGATTCTTGCCGGGGTTGTTCCCGCGCGGCACGACGATCGTGCAGGCCACTCCGAATCGCTTTGTCGCGAACGCCAGCGACTGCCCATGATTGCCGGTGGACACGCCCAGAAGTCCAGCTTCCCGCTCCGCTTCCGAAAGTGTGCTGACCAGATTCACGCCGCCACGCACTTTGAACGCTCCGACCGGCTGATGGTTCTCATGCTTCACAAAGAATGGAAAACCCAACAACTCGGTCAGGCCAGGCCACTCCCGCAACAACGTCGGCCGCAGCACGGCCTGCACGCGAGGCAGAGCGGCGAGAACGTCAGAGTACGCAACCGGCGGCATTGCTGTGTCCCTTCGTGTGGACCTTCCAGGGTTTGCTCGGCTGCTCGAATAGAACGACTTGAATGCGTTGAGGGAAGTCAAATGACTTGCATCACCACGATTGGTTGCGCAAAGATTGGTCCACAGAGTGTCTAGTCATGCGGCTTGACTCAGAATATACCTCGGACGGTCGACTCTGCTACTAATCCGAAGCGTTAGCGAGGGACTATTCCCTCTGGCCTCGCTTACGCTTCGGGTTAGTGTGAAGCGTCCTCCAAATGTGCCAGTCGTGACCGTGCGAGGTATAGTGGCCTATTTTGATCGGAATAGAGTTCTCCAGGCGGATGCCTCGTTTTCAGAAGGGATGCTGATGGTGCGAGCTCGCTGGATGCCCTCGTTTTTCGCGCTCACGACGTTTTTGAGTGCGTTTCTGTTGTTCCAAATACAGCCTCTGCTGAGCAAGTCGATCCTGCCGTGGTTCGGCGGCAGCCCGGCTGTGTGGACCGTCTGCATGTTATTTTTTCAGATGGTGTTGTTCGCTGGCTATGTCTACGCCCACGTCACGACGCGGTATCTTCCGCGCGAGATCCAGGCCAGTCTGCACGTGCTGCTGCTGGCCGCCGCGGTCTTCTTAGGCCCGATCACTCCGGCCGCCAGTTGGAAGCCGCAGGCGACTGACGATCCGACCTCGCGAATTCTGTCGCTGCTGACCGTCTGCGTTGGGTTGCCGTATTTTTTGCTGTCGACGACCGGGCCGTTGCTGCAAGCGTGGTTTTCTCGGATCAGTCCGGGGATGTCGCCCTATCGACTCTATGCCTTGTCGAATGCCGGTTCACTGCTGGCGCTGCTGTCGTATCCGTTCGCGTTCGAGCCGGCTTTCGAGATTGCTCGACAAGGACAACTTTGGTCGTGGGGCTTCGTGGCGTTCGCCGTTTGTTGCGCGCTTTGCGCTCTGGCCAACGCACTCTCGGAAGCCGAGTCCACATCCGAAGAGCGAGCCGCAACGGAAACGGTTGCTGACATCGTCAAGCCGGCTGGCGTCGACTGGTTGCTCTGGATGGGACTGGCTATGACAGCCTGCGTGCTGCTGTTGGCAACGACCAATCAAGTCTGTCAAGAAGTCGCCGTGATTCCGTTCCTGTGGGTTCTGCCGCTGACGCTGTACTTGCTGTCGTTCATCCTGACCTTCGACAGCACTCGCTGGTATTCGCGGACGTTTTTTTTTGGCGGTTTGCTGCTGTCGACGGCGGCGAGTGTGTGGATGATGTATCAAGCCGCGAAAGCTCCGCTGCTGGGCCAATTGCTGGCCTACTTTTCGATGCTGTTTTGCGGTTGCATGGTCTGCCACGGAGAACTGGTGCGGCTGAAGCCGCATCCGCGTTTTCTGACGTCGTTCTACTTGTGCATCTCCGCAGGCGGAGCCGCCGGTGGACTGTTCGTGGGGATCCTCGCGACGCACGTGTTTCCGGGGTTTTACGAGTGGCATCTCGGCATCATCGCCGCGTGCGTGCTGCCGTTGTTCGTATTCTTTCGCGATCCGGCGTCGTTATTGTTTCACGGTCGTACTCACTGGGCGTGGGCCGGGCTGATCGCTTGCGTTGGTTCTTTCGGAATCAGTTTGTGGATGCACGCTCGACAAGCGTCCGGTGACACGATCGATGCCACCAGAAACTTCTTCGGTGTGCTGAAGATCGAAGCTCGAACCAACTCTGCGGGAGACACTTCGGTGTTGATGAAACACGGCGGCGTCCTGCACGGACAGCAGTTCACTGGTCTCGGAAAACGGAAGACTGCGACCACGTATTACGCGGAGTCGTCCGGCATCGGCGTGCTGTTGCGGACCTATCGTCCCGACAAGCCGCGCAAGGTCGGATTTGTCGGGCTGGGAGCCGGCACTTTGGCCGTGTATGGCCGCGCGAGCGACCACTTCCGGTTTTATGAGATCAATCCCGAGGTCGTGCGGCTCGCCAATCGGTACTTCACGTACCTGTCCGATTGTTCCGCGCAGGTTGACGTGGTGCTCGGCGACGCGAGATTGCAGCTCGAACAGGAATCTCCGCAGGAATACGACGTACTGGTGCTCGACGCGTTTTCCGGCGACGGCGTGCCGGTCCATTTGTTGACGTCGGAGGCCTTCGACACTTACCACAAGCATCTCAAGCCGGCAGGAGTCATCGCCGTCCACGTCAGCAACCGGCACTTAGACCTGAGACCGGTGCTTTTGGCACAGGCGGAACGAGCCCACAGGCGGATGCAGTCGGTGAGATTCAACGGCCGAAATCTGACGACCGGTGGAGAGGTCTCCACATGGGCCTTTCTGACGACGGACGTTACAGCGCTCGCTCACGGCGACTTCCAGAAACTCCAGCAACTGGAAACGACGACCAAGCAACTTTGGACTGACGCTCGCAGTGATTTGCTGGCAATCATGAGCGGACCGAACTGACGACTGAACGACGGCGTGATCATGATGTCCGCGGACGAACTCCAATTGCTGCCAGAACTGCGACGCGCGCCGCAAATCTTCGCGGCACTTGTAGACGTCCGGCCCGGCGAAACGGAATTTCATCTGCAGCGCCGACTGCGGCGGGAGTTTTCCGAACCGCTCGTTCGAGCCGCGTTGACGCTTCGCGATCTGCGCCAGAAGGCTCTGAAGAAATTCACGCGAGCGGAACAAATGTGGTTCACAACCTCCGGCCTCGAACAAGCCACGGCGGAACCGATCGCGCGACACAAGGCGCGACGCTTCGAGGGGCCGGTGTGGGACTTTTGCTGCGGCATCGGCGGCGACACACTGGCGCTGGCAGAGCACTGCGAAGTGCGCGGCGTCGACCGCGATCCGGCCATGTGTCTGCGTGCTGAATGGAATGCCGAGGTGTACGGCGTTCGCGAACGAGTGCAGACGTTGTGTTGTGACGTCAGCACCGCGCGCGATCGCGATGGCTTGTTGCACATCGATCCCGATCGACGTCCCGGTGGAGGGCAACGAGTGCTGCGCATCGAAGATTGTTCGCCGAGGCTTGATCTGTTGCGGCAACTCACGCAGGAGTTTCGTGGCGGCGCGATCAAGCTCAGCCCCGCTAGCAATTTTGGCGGCAAGTTCCCCGGAACCGAGATCGAGTTGATCAGTCTGCGCGGCGAGTGCAAGGAAGCAACCGTCTGGTTCGGCGAACTCGCCGGACGCGAGTCCTTTCGCGCGACGTCCCTGCCGTCGGGCGAGACGATCGCCGGCGATCCGCTCTCCGAGTCGGTCGATGTCGGTCCGCCGAAACAATTCATTTTCGACCCCGATCCGGCGATCGTCCGTTCGGGATTGCTGGACCTTCTGGCCGTGCAACTTCGACTGTCGCGACTCGACAGCGCCGAAGAATACCTGACCGGTGAATGCCGGCTAGGGTCGCCTTGGGTGCAGCCGTTTCGATTGCTCGACGTCGTCCCCAACAACGATCGCGAAATCCGTCAGGCGTGCCGAACATACGAGTTCGGCTCGGTCGAAATCAAATGTCGTCACCTGCCCATCGACGTGGAACGGGCACGGCGCAAGCTGCCGCTCGTCGGCTCGTCGGCCGGCGTCTTGATCTTCGCTCGGGTGCAAGGCCAGGCTCAGGTGCTGGTGTGTCGCAGAGTCCCTGCCGATCAATGACACGGCGGCCAGTGAACGGTAATGTGGTGGCCGAAGGGATTGCAAAATGCAAATTCCGAATCACAAATAGATAGCGCGATGTACCAGGCTTCAATTGGCAATTGCCATTTTGCAATGCAAACTCAACCCTAACCTCTCAACCCAATGTCGACTCCACCCAGTCCGCTGCGCGTGGCCATCTGGTCCGGACCGCGCAACATTTCCACGGCGATGATGCGTTCGTGGGGCAACCGCGATGACACCGTTGTCTGCGATGAGCCGTTATACGCGCACTACTTGCACTCAACTCACAAGGATCACCCCGGCCGCGCCGAAATAATCGCCGCTGGCGAAATCGACTGGAACAAGGTCGTGGCGTGGCTTACCGGTGGAACGCCCGACGGCAAGCCAATCTTTTACCAGAAGCACATGACTCACCATTTACTCTCGCACATCGACCGTTGTTGGCTGGGTCGAGTCACCAACTGTTTCCTGATTCGGAATCCGCGCGACGTGCTGACGTCGTACATCAAGATCGTGCCCGACCCGTCAGACGAGGACACCGGCTTTCCTCAGCAGCTTGAGATCTTCAATTGGGTCCGACAAAACCAAGGCCTCATGCCACCGGTCATCGACTCCGTGGAAGTGCTCAACAACCCGCGTCGGACGTTGGGGTTGTTGTGCGACGCGTTGGGGATCGACTTTCAGGAGTCGATGCTCTCGTGGGCTCCCGGCCTGCGTCCAACCGACGGGGTGTGGGCGAAATACTGGTACAAAGAGGTGGAAACCACGACCGCGTTTCGTCCGTACACGCCGAAGCCCGATCAAGTGCCTGACCGCCTGACAGGCCTTTACCGACGCTGCCTCGACTCCTACGAAGCGTTGTATAACCATCGGCTGAGATGACGAACGGAGTGATCGCGGATTGGGGATTTCGGATTGCGAATTTGGTCGCGGTACGATCTCGTTGGCGTTTGTGTTTCAACCTTCAACTTTCACTCATCGACCGATGCCGAATAACGCCCTCAATTCGATAGCGCCTGCTGTGACGGAGTCTGATCGAACCGAACGGCAAGATGACGCACAAGTCGCGAAGGCGCAGGCGCTCAGTCGCGGACATCCGCTGGCGATCAGCGTGCCCGGTCTGACGACTGTGCGTTGCCTGGGCGAGGGAGCCTATGGCTCCGTCTGGCTTGCTCGCGAGAAAAACACCGGCAAACTTGTGGCCGTGAAGGTGTACTCGCATCGTGGCGGACTGGACTGGTCGCTGCTTAGCCGCGAAGTCGAGAAGCTTGCGGTGCTGTACACGTCGCGGAACATCGTCGGCTTGTTGGATGTCGGCTGGGACAGCGATCCGCCGTACTACGTGATGGAGTATCTCGAACATGGCTCGCTGGCGGCGCATCTCGCGGACGGCCCGCTTTCCGCGAGCGAGGCGGTGCGGATCGGGCGAGGAATATTGCAAGCATTGGTCCATGCGCACGGCAGCGGCATCCTGCACTGCGATTTGAAGCCGGCGAATGTTTTGCTCGATTCCGACTTTGAACCGCGGTTGTGTGACTTCGGACAATCGCGTTTGTCGTTCGAACAAGATCCCGCGCTGGGGACGCTGTTCTACATGGCTCCCGAGCAGGCCGATCTCAAGGCTGTTCCGGATGCTCGCTGGGACGTGTACGCTTTGGGAGCGGTGCTGTATCACTTGTTGTGTGGCGAACCGCCGCATCGCACGACCGAAAACGAGCGACGCATTCAGCAGGCCGGCTCGCTGGAGGAACGCTTGTCGGCGTATCGCGACATCGTGCGCACGGGTCCGCGACCGGCGTTGCATCGCCGCCGGCGTGGCGTTGACCGCCGCCTGGTCGACATCGTCGATCGCTGCTTGCAACCCGATCCCGACGAGCGATTCTCAAACGCTCAGGCCGTGCTGGACGCGTTTGATCAGCGTGAGCGCATGCGGTCCTTTCGGCCGTTACTGGCCTTGGGAGGACTCGGCCCCATCCTGCTGATGTTGGCGTTGGGTTTATTCTACTTTGACTCGATGCGGGACGCGGTCGACTCGGCGACCCTGAACCTGACGAATCGAGCGCTCGAAAGTGATGTGCTGTCGGTCGAGATTCTCGCGCGCAGCGTTGCTCGTGAATTGCAGAAGCGAAGCGCCGAGTTGGAAGAGGTCGCTGCCGATCCCGATCTTCAACAAGCGATCGAATCGGCCTCCGAACGGAATTGGACGGACCGCAACGCACTGCAGCTCGTGCTGGCTCCCGGAAAATCGCGTGCCGACCAGTTGCAGCAAAAGCTGGGGCTGAACCGCGACCGCAGTTGGTTCCTGACAGATCATCAGGGCTATCAACGCTGGCGCGAACCGGAGGAAGAGAAAACGCTGGACAAGAATTTTTCGCACCGTGACTACTTTCACGGTCTTGGGCAAGAGTTCGATCCCGACGCGGTGCCGGAAGGTCTTCAACCAATCACGCGGCCGTACTTGTCATTGACGTATGTGAGTGCGGCGACGGGACGAAATGTGGTCTCACTGGCCGCTCCGGTGTGGGATGAAAAGCATGAACGCGTTGTGGGCGTCATTGCACGTTCCATGGAACTTGGTCAATTGCTGTCCCCGTTCGCTCCCAGCAAACCGCGTGAAGCGGACGCCGATCCCGACGTCAACCGCACAGTCGTGTTGATCGACGAACGCGATTGGCGTCTGCTCGACCACCCCTGGCTACGGCAGCAGAACTTGAACAGCGGGAATGATGACGACCGGGAAACACTGCGATTGGCATTGGCTCCAGACACCATCAAAGTTTTGAAACCTCATTTGAGAGCAACCGATCAAGCCGCGGCCCCCATCGTGATCCAAATGAACGACTACTTGGACCCCGCTGGCCAGTTCGACGAAAAGTCCTTCGGAGGCGAATGGCTGGCGGCCTTTTGTCGCGTCGGCAACACCGGCTGGATCGCGATAGTCCAAGAACGCCGATCGGTCGCATTGCGTCCCGTGGATAAGCTGGCCGTGCGTCTGCGTCGCGACGGTTTCTGGGCCTTGGTCGTCAGCGGAGTGCTCATCGGCACGCTCTGGCTGGTCGTGCTGCGCGGACTAAATGAACGCAGCGAGCGGGCTGGCTCCCAGACTCAGCCGAATCTCCGACCTTAGAACTGCCAGCTAATACCAAAGTTGTAGCTCTGCGCTGTGTAGCTGTCGCGATTGACCTTAATCGACGGGAAGAGCCCCGCAGCCGGATTCCCCTGCCAGAGGATACTGCTGGTCGGATCGACCACCTTACCGATGACCATGAACGAGTAGCCGAAGCGGAACTTGGCCTTCTCGATGACGCCAATTCGGCGGATGACTGGCACGTATCGGAACAGGGGAGCTTCGGCGTTGAACGATTGCTCAAACATCGGCGAGACGTGCGTGTGACTTTGTTTGGAAGTGAATGAATTCGGTCTCGCGTTCGCGGGCGAGGGCTCCAGCAAATTGGACGCACGAGTGGTCATCGCGATGTTATCTCCGGACATCTGGATTTGCTCGTGATTGGCCAGCAGCCCGAATCTCGTGGTGCCCGTCACCATGAGTGATGTGCCGCCGAAGTCATAGGTCAATCCGACATCGGCACCTCCCAATTGGCTTTGGGCATCGTTATTCAGGAAGGATGAGATCGGATAGCGAAACTGGTCTTGGAACTGGAAGAACGGAACCTGGTTTTGGTTTTGTTGACCGCCACCGCCACCGCCACCTTGCTGGCCATCTTCGAAAAGGCCGGCGTTGTCAATGATGAAGTCACCATTGTCGTCCAAGCCGTTAGGTGTCGAGTGAAGTTTTAGGTCTGGGGTGAGAGTTGGGTTGCCGCCGCCGCCGCCACCTCCGGGGTCACCATACGCTAAGCCACTGTCTCGACCGAAGAATTGAAAGCCTTCTCGCAGGAAAAAATAACGCGGACTCACGATGGGACGCACTCGAAAAAACTTCCCATTGACGATCGGAGTCATGATCCAGTCGACATTTCCGCCGTACAACTCCGAGTACAGATTGACTTTGAAATCGAGATCGTAGGGTGCCGTGACGCCACCAAACGTCGTGCCGTCGGCGAGCACGCGGAGTGTTCCGTCGTCCAGAGGGAGTCCATTCAGATTGAAGACGTTGTTTTGCAGTACGCGATTGACGTCGACCGGATCGATGAAGTCGCCGAGCAGCGAGAGGTCGCGTGGAAGCACTGTCAGCGGATTGGCAGGATCTTCGGGAAACTGCAACAAGTGTTGCAACGCAGCCGGTTCGGTCCCTCTTCCCGGAGCCTGGTAGTCCTTGGCGTTGTACTGGAAATTGTTGTCGGCGAGATACAGAAAGCTGAATCGCAGACCGCTGTCATCCGCGTTGTCAAACCCAGCAGTGGTGCGTGTGCCTTGCAATCGAAAGTCTTTGCCCAGAGCTCCGAGATTCAGAGGGCCATACAATTGAAAAGTTGGTTGTGGCGGGATGATGGTGGGATCGCCGCCAAAGAGCGCCAGAGGTGACTGCTGTTGGTTCTGCCCACCTCCCTGTTGTTGGTTGCCGAGCGCGTCGCGGACTAGATTGATGTACGGCTGAGCGGACGGGTTGCCAATGAGTGACTTTGGCACACGTCCGTAGCCCGTCAGATAATCGACGCTGAACTTATACCGCCGCGTGCTGTTGTTGGTATCACTGTTCCACAGTCCACTCTCCAGAGAATGCTGGCTGTACGAGTTTTCGTACGGCGAGACTTGTGGCCACGGCGAGTACATCGACGGCGGCATCTGCCCATACCCCGGCATCGGTGTGGAACCATAGCCGTCCGCAGGCATGGCCGGCATGTATCCCGGCGGTGCCATCTGCGCGGGCATACCTGGCGGCTGTGCCTGAGTCGTCAGACTGCTCACTGCCAGCAGTGAGCTGCCCAAAAAAATTGTCTTCAACCAATGCTGTACCCGCATCAGTACGTCCTTGGACTGCAACGTCGTCGGAGTTGTCCGGCACCCTCCGCACATCCCAATTCGGGCGCGAAATGGTGGACTCTGCGGGTTGTATCGACTTGGCGACTAGGCAAACTGTAGTGGTTGTTTTGAGAGTGCCGACTTTTCGGGTTGTGTCGGTCCCGAAAAGTCTACGGCGTCAAAGCCACTCGATATGGTCGCTAAACAGCGTCAGCAGCGGTCGGGATCGGCTACAGAATCGGTCCGATGATCCAAGGCGCAAATTCTTCATCCCCAATGCCTTGAGACTCGCTCTTAGTTTTTTCTCCGCTAGCGACGGAGATGATCTTCTCGAAGATTTCATGTCCGATTTCCTCAACCGAGACGCCTTCCAGAACTCGCCCCGCGTTGATGTCCATGTCGTCGATCATCCGATCGTACATCGGAGTATTCGACGCTACCTTAATACTGGGGGCTGGCTTGCAACCGAAGCAACTGCCGCGGCCGGTCGTGAAGACGACGACATTGGCACCGCCAGCGACGAGGCCGGTGACGGAGACCGGGTCGAATCCGGGAGTATCCATGAAGACGAAACCCTTGGCGGTGACAGGCTCGGAGTATTCGTACACGGCATTCAGCGCGGTATGTCCGGCCTTGGCGATGGCTCCCAAAGATTTTTCGTAGATCGTGGTCAGGCCTCCCTTCTTGTTGCCTACGGACGGATTGTTGTCGATCGTCACATTGAACTTTCGAGCGTAGTCTTCCCACCAACGAACCCGCTCCAGCAACTTTTCGCCGACCTCGCGAGTTCGCGCCCGACGAACTAGCAGGTGTTCAGCTCCATAGATTTCAGGCGTCTCGGCCAAGATGCTGGTGGCTCCGTGCGCGACGAGCAGATCGCTCGCGATGCCCAGCGCCGGGTTGCAGGTCACGCCGCTGTTGCCATCGCTGCCACCACAGTTGGTGCCGAGAATGATCTCCGACACGGGTATCGGCTGACGGTGAACTTTGTTCACTTCGGGCAGCATGTCTTTGAGAACCCCGGTCGCGTTCAGGACCGTCTTTGCGATCCCTCCCTGTTCTTGCATGTTGATAACCAAGGGCCGAGCCGGCTCCGGTTCGCCGGGCATTTGGAGCTGGACGAGCCCAAAGCGATCCTGCAGGTATGATCCTTGTGACGTCTCGCACCCCAAGCCGACGATCAGGTAGGCCCCGATATTCGGATGCCGACAGAATCCGGCAAGCGTCCGTGCCAGCAAACGATGCTCGGTGCCGTCAAAATCGAACGCGCAGCCTCCCTTGTGAACCAGCGGCACGACGCCATCGATGTTCGGAAAGTCGCGCAACAGCTCTTGGCTAAAACGCTCGGCGATCATCTTCGAGGTCGCGGCCGAACAATTGACGGTGCTGACGATGCCGATGTAGTTGCGAGTCGCCGCTCGGCCGTCGGGGCGTCGGAAGCCGAGGAAGTTCCGGCCGCGAATCGGCTCCGGATCGGCGGGCACTTCACTGGAGATCGCGTATTCCAGCCGCAGTTCTCCCGGTTCCATGTTGTGTCCATGGATCCACACGCCCGGTTCGATCGGTTCCGTCGCGTATCCGATCACTTGCCCGTACCGTCGCACCGGTTGCCCCGAAGCGATCGCTATCAGGGACATCTTGTGCCCCAGGTCGACCGTTTCTTTGGCGGTGATTTCAAAACGTCCCACGCGCACCACCGTGCCGGCGGGAATTTGTCGCTTGGCGATCGCCACGGAGTCGTCAGGATGCAGCAACAAAGCAAACGAATCATGAGTCGACATGCGAGGAACTCCTGAAGCGAAGCAGGCGTGAGTTTTTCGTGGTGCAGGCGATCGCGTGCCGTCAAATCGCTGGCGAGACGACTGTGCCACGCGAAGGCTCTACTGTCTTGCCCGGAAAGTAGCGACTTGCGAAAGCAACTCCAAGCCGCCGATCATCCCAGTTCACATGTCTGGCTGAATTCCGACGCAGCGTAACTTGATGAGCGGACCGGACTCGCTGATTTCTTCTTTTTCAATTCTGTCCGCAGTGGCCACCTACTTGGCAGCATGACGTGTCCGAATTAGGCTCGCGTCCCGATTGTCCAACAAACTCACGCTGATCCCGGTGTTTTGAGCGTTCGAGCCAGTGCTTTCCGATGTTGCAAGGAGTCCCGCTCATGTCTCAACCATCTCGTGATGACCGGCTGATCGAAGATCGCCCGCACGTTTCTCGCCGTGAGGCCATGACGGCTGCGTTCGCCGGCAGTGCCTTCGCCTTCGGAACTGGCCTCGCCGGAGCTTTCGAGCCGGGGCGTGAAGTCGCATTCGCCGACACAGCAGCGACGGCAAGCAAGACCACGGCTGGAAAGAAGTATGACATGAAAAAGTCGATCAACCTGTGGGCCTTTCCGTACCCGCAGCTTTGGTCGTTAGAGAAATGCCTGCGCGTCGCAAAGGAGGCCGGTTTCGACGGGATCGAGTTGAACTACGATCTTGACAGCGACCTCTCGCCCAAGTCGGGCACGAAAGAGTTTCAGAAGATTCGAGCGATGGCCGAGAAAATCGGAATCGCGGTCAGCGGCTTGTGTTCGTTCCTGTTCTGGCCATACCCGCTCGTCAGCAACGACGCGGAAAAACGGGCTCGCGGCATCGAACTGGCCGGCCTGATGGCTCAGGCGGCGTACGACCTCGGCACCGAGAACCTGCTGGTCGTTCCCGGAGCCGTTCACATCCCGTGGCGCACGGATCACGAACCGGTGCCGAACGACATCTGCGACCAGCGTGCTCGCGAAGCGGTGGCGAAACTGCTGCCCGCTGCCGAGAAGCTCAAGGTGCATCTGAACATCGAGAATATTTTCTTCAACGGCTACTTGATGACGCCGGGCGAGATGATCGAATTTGTCGACAGCTTCCAGTCGGAATTCCTCAAAGTCCATTTCGACACCGGCAACATTATGATGTTCCAATTCCCAGAGCACTGGATCGGCATCCTCGGCAACCGGATCAAGAACGTGCATCTGAAAGAGTTCACCAAGAAAGGGACAGACACTTCCTTAGAATCCTTCCGCCCGCTACTCGACGGCACGACCAACTGGCCGGCGGTGCTCGAAGCGTTCGACAAAACCGGCTATCGCGGCTATCTGACGTTCGAATACTTCCACCCGTACCAACATTTCCCGGAAGCATTGATCTATCAGACCAGCGATTCTCTGAATCGGATGTTGGGCAAAGTCTGACTGCGGGCAAGCCGAGGTCGTCAGTCCTGAGGTTGTGACGGCGAGATTGCTGACGCTTCCCCTCCGGACTGACTTTCGGGGCTTGCCGCCGCTGCCGCACCAGTTTCGGGTCGTGGCAGCCACCAGCACATTGTGCTCGACGCCACGACCGATACGGCGAACGCGACGAAGGCCCATTCGAACGATTGGTGCCGGTCGCAAATCTCGATTAGCAAAGCGACGATTGCTCCGCCGGTGCCCCAGCTCACTCCCATCGTGATTGAACTGGCGATGCGCTGG
>CAZPUJ010000499.1:0-4780 GCA_964589725.1 uncultured Planctomycetaceae bacterium | reverse complement strand
CTGGACGGTACCGGCGGTGGTCCCGTCCGACTTCCACAGTTCATGGCCCCCCGCGGCGTCGCGGGCGCTGAAGAACAGCGTACCGCCGACGTTGGTCAGGTCGCGGGGATACGAGCTGCTGGAGCCGGCGACGATGTCTTTCACCTGGACGGTGCCGGTGGCGGTCCCGTCCGACTTCCACAGTTCCTCGCCCGCCGCGCCGTCGTTGGCGGTGAAGAACAGCGTGCCGCCGACGTTGGTCAGGAAGCGGGGCCCCGAGAGACTGTAGCCGGCGGAGCCGGCGAAGTTGTCTTTCATCTGGACCGTGCCGGCGGTGGTCCCGTCCGACTTCCACAGCTCATAGCCCCCCGCGGCGTCGCCGGCGCGGAAGAACAGCGTGCCGCCGACGTTGGTCAGCAAGAACGGATTCGAGCTGCGGGACCCGGCGAAGATGTCTTTCACCTGGACGGTGCCGGCGGCGGTCCCGTCCGACTTCCACAGTTCATCGCCCCCTGCGGCGTCGCGGGCGCGGAAGAACAGCGTGTCGCCGACGTTGGTCAGGTAGCGGGGATCCGAGCCGCTTTCGCCGGCGAAGATGTCTTTCACCAGGACGGTGCCGGCGGCGGTCCCGTCCGACTTCCACAGTTCATTGCCCGTATAGCCCGTGGTTGCCGTGCGCGCCGCGAAATAGAGCGTGCCGTTGACGTCGACGAGATACGACGGTTCCGAACTGTCTGTGGTGGTCTGCGAATTGATGTCCAGCACAAGCTGAGCGGCCAGCAATTGCCGATCTTCCAGCACCTCGATGCGCGGAAGCCGCGGCCATGCGTGGCGTCGGGCGGCCTTCAGGCGATTCCACGATTTTCCGGTCAAGCGTGGCTGGTTTTTGAGCGCGAGCCGATCAAGCCATTTACCGAACAGCATGTTAAAGACCTTTCTTCAAAAGCCTCGCGCCGCCGGACCACTGTCGCCGTGCGGCCGTTCAAAACGGGTTCCAACTTGTCAGTGAAATCAGCGAGATGCGAGTCGCACTGGTAGTCTCCCGGGGCCTCATGGAGCGAGTTCCGCACTGGGTGGCGGGGCGACCCAGATTTCATCTTCGTCGTGGTCGCCCGGCGCGAGTCCGCGGACCAGCGCACAGCGCACGCCGGGGAGCACTTGCACGTCGAAGATCTCTTCCACGGCGTCCAGGAACTGGAACGCCGCCACTTGCTGGCCAGTCCGCAAATCCACCACGCCCACCCCGCATTTCAGTTCCTCGCGCTGCTCGGCGATCGGGAGGCCGCCGAACACCGCTGTCTCGCGGATGCGGGACAGTCCCACGAACGCAAACGGTCCCGCGAAAGCGAGCCCGCGCGTATAGCCCGGGAATGTCGTCACCACGTCCCACCGGCCGCTGCGGGGCTCGACCGTCACCAGTTGCCCGCGCCCCGAATCGAGCACCCACAGCCGTCCCTGGTAAACGCGCGGCGAATGCGGCATCGCGAATCCACGGGCGACCACTTCATTGGCCGGTACATCGATCAGGCAGCCCGTCTTCTCTTTCGCTTCGCGCCAGCCGTTGGGACTGTCGGTTTCGGCCATGGCCGTCACATAGCGCACGCGGCCCGCCTCGATCGCCATCCCATTCAAATGACAGCGGTCACCCGGCACGTGGCAGTTGCTGACGAACTTCGGCTTCCAGCAGGGGACGAAGTTGTAGCCGGGCTGGATCGTCGCCAGGCAGGAAAACAGCGTGTTCACGACCCACAATTCGTCGCCCAGAAACGCCATCTCGTGCGTGTGGATGTTGCCGGTGACGTGGGCCGAACGGGCCAGCAATGCGGCATCATAATTTCCGGCCGGGGGCAGTTGCTGAGCCAAGTCCCGCCCCGCACTTTCCAGAAACCAGATCATGCCCCGCGAGCCCACCGCGACTTTCCGCGGGTGCAAGGCGATGCCCATCGCCACGGAGAACGAGTCCAAGGCGACGTGCAGCTTTCCCTGATGCGTTCCGAAGGAACACAATTGCCCTGCCTGGTACGTGCTGACCAAGAGCGAAGAATTCAACTCGGCCAATAGGTCCGGGAAACCGTGAGAGTGCGAAAAGTTGGTCGCCTTGTGCATTGCTAACCTCTGCTCCACCTGCCCCTTGAGCGAGTTTCCACGGCTCGCGTCACATACCGCCCGACTCGACGCGAAGACCATTTTGCCCGCTTGGGGCCGACCCGATTAAAACTACAGCGCACGTTCGTAGGTCAGCCTTTCCAGGCTGACCCTTGCTCCCCAGAAACAGTCAAACTGGGAGAACAAGTCAGGCTAGAAAGCCTGACCTACGACAAGGTGCGCTGTAGGACTAAAACGATTCCTGACTGCCCTCCACCACGGCATCAAGGGCATGCATCTTTCCCGGTGAACGAGAGTTGGTAACGATCGAGGGACTTCGTCAAGGGACTCCCTTGGGAAGGCCCATCGAGTAAAATGACCTCAAATCGCCGCCGGCGCGCACCACGAGCGCTGCGGCGATCCCAGGCCGGTGAGGGCTTTGCTTGGCGGCTTCTCCGAAGGAATACGTCTCAGGATCGTGCAAAGGGATGCCTCACGAAGGACTGATTCGCCATGAAACTTGCCCGTGGAGCGCTGCGGGGCGGGGAATCAATTGCACGTGTGAATGTGCGTCAATATAGAAGCTATCTTGATCCTCCTAAACGTCTGCGTCAATCTTGCTTTACTATTTTATTCATTACCACTAAATCTACTAATCATCGCATCCAAACGTCGCTGACTCGCGTCTTCGGTCGTAACTTCAGTCGTCGGATGGACGCCCCCGTCCGTCCCATTCATTGTGGGCAAAGAGGGGAAACGTCGAGAGTGCCGCGAGCCAAATTGCATTCGCGATCGTCACGGGACGGCTGAGAACCGTTCCCGCCGCGGGGCGAAACGCATCGGGATGCTGGAGGGCCTGTCGCTGACCGGCGACCTCAAGCTGCCGGATTGGTCCAGCCGGCTGCTCCATTCGGGAAAACAGGCTGCTCGGTCGAGCGTCCGCACGGCCACGCCGCTCACGCCGTGCTCTGACGCACTCGATTCTGTCCGGACTGGCACCGTTGCCGACGCTGAAATCAAGTGCCTGTCCTTTTCTTTCCTGCTGTTTTGTCTCGAATTTTCAAAGAGCTTTTGGACGGCTGACTTTTTTGACCACACCGGAGCCAGCACTCATCCCATTCTACGAGAAATTAAAAATCACAACTAATCTTACTATTATTCTCAAAATATCAAATATACCTAAACTTTCACAATTGACAATTTTGCTGCCTCAAATTATCTATCTTTACTAGCTCGGTGAACCTGATTAGGGCACTGGGTTGAATGCGACCCAGGGTGAAATTGCGTAGAATTCCGGTCGAGGTCGTTTCAAAGACACACCTGGGGGTTTGCGCCTAAAACTAATTAACCTAATCAAACGGCGAGGTCACAAAATGCGAATGGGTCTTTTCGCCGGTGTTCGTGATTCATTCTCCAAATGGTCGCGAGTGACTCGGAGCCATCATCGAATGCACCGAAACGCCGCGACTCGTCGCGAACTCAGTTTCGAGGCGCTCGAGGACCGCAAACTGATGTCGATCGATTCCATCGTTCCGATCGATCCGCACTCCCTGACGGCGTCCACGTCGGACAAGCCGCAGTCCAAGGTGTGGGAGTACGAGGGAAAGTGGTGGTCGGTGTTCAGCGACTCGGCGGACACGTACGTGTGGCGTTTGGACGGCTCGTCCTGGACGCCCGTCTTGCAGGTCTCGCCCTCCACGTCCTTCAAGGCCGACGTGGAAGTGACAGGTAATGTTGTCCACGCGCTGCTGGTCAAGTTGAGCACCACGCAGTTGGTCTCGATGGAGTACGTGCCGGCTTTGGAGACCTATCAGGTCTGGTCCGCTCGGCCCACGACAGTCGATCTGGGGCTGACGGATCTGGAGACGGCGACGATTGAACTCGACTCGACGGGACGCATGTGGACCACGTACGAGCAGAACCAAAACATCCTCGCCAAGTACAGCGACTCAACGTACCAGACTTGGAGCAGCCCGATCACGCTCGCTTCCAATGTCGATCCCGATGACATCTCGGTCGTGGCGGCGCTGCCGAACGGCACGATCGGCGTGCTGTGGTCGAACCAGACGACCGAACGGTTCGGCTTCCGGTATCACGTGGACGGCGCGGATCCCAACGTCTGGTCCGTTGACGAAGTGCCGGCCTCCGGCTCGGCGCTGAACGTCCGTGCTGGGATGGCCGACGATCACCTCAACGTGGCGGTGGCCTCGGACGGCACGCTCTACGCTGCGATCAAAACCGGCTACGACACCACCGGCCTCACCCGCCTCGGGCTGCTGGTGCGGCGGCCCAACGGCACCTGGGATCCGCTGTACGACGTGGAGACCGTGACTGGCACACGGCCGATCGTGAAGCTCAATGAAACGATCGGGTCGTTGTTCGTGATTTACACCAGCGAAGGGGCGTCGAGCGCGATCGTATCGCGCGAGTCCAGCACGGGCGCCATCTCCTTCGGCCCGCCGGTGACCTTAATGAACGATGCGGCGCTCAACAATGCGTCGAGCGCCGAGAGCCCGTTTACCGACGACCTCGTGGTGCTCGCCTCAAAGTCCGGGCAGCTCGCCGGCGTCCGCATACTGACCACCTCCCCGACGCCGAACCAGGCGCCGGTGGTGAATGCCGGCGCCGACCAGTCGATCGTGGTTTCGGCCGCCGCGTCGCTGGACGGAACCGTGAACGACGACGGACTGCCGAACCCGCCGGCGGCCGTGAGTAC
>CAZPUJ010000498.1:0-16901 GCA_964589725.1 uncultured Planctomycetaceae bacterium | reverse complement strand
TTCAAGGCCCGCCGCGAAGGACATGGACGGCGCCTCGAAGGAGCTTTTCAGCGGCAAGGTCGTGATCCTGCAAGATGCTCTCAAGCGGCGGGGCATCAAATCGTTCGACGAGTTCAAGAAGCAAGTCGTTCTCGAAACCGACGACGGCGAGTTGATTCCGATCGTGCCGGATTGGCGTGGGCGAGCGTTGTTTCAAGACGAGCGGCTGCGAGATCGGCGAGTCGATTTGGTCGGTGCTCGAAAGAAAGGTGTGCCGTACTTGCAGGTGCTGATGATCTTCGTCTTCGACGAGAAGGAGACTCGGCAGTACATGGATTACTGGTGTGATGTCTGCTCGATCCCGATGTACGAAATCAAACCGTGCGATTGCTGCCAGGAGGACATTCGGCTGCGGTTGCAACCGCAGGAGTTGCCGAAGTATGTGCGTGTGCCGATGAAGGGCAAGGCCGACAGCGGGCAGCCGGCCGCCGGTGGCAAGCCGTAGGTAATCCACGAGGAATGAACTTCGATGTCCGAGATGTTGAACCACCGAGCCTATCAGCTCGTCGACGCGATTTTGCCGCGAGTAGGCGATCTGCGCGGCACGCTGATTGAGCACGACAACGGCGGCTGCGTGGTCGATCTCGGCGTGAAGGCGGAAGGCGGGCTTGAGTCCGGGCGACTGATGGCCGAGGTCTGTTTGGCGGGACTGGGTGAGGTGCGGATTGTGCCGGGTGAGGTCGCGGGTGTGACGTGGCCGCATGTGCAAATCGTCACGGACTCGCCGGTCGAGGCGTGTTTGCTGAGTCAATACGCGGGATGGCAAATCAGCGTCGGCAAATTCTTCGCGATGGGGTCGGGACCGATGCGCGCGGCGGCGGCTCGCGAGGAATTATTCGAGAAGTTGGACTATCGCGAATCAAGCAACCATGCGATCGGCGTCCTCGAAACGAGCAAGCTGCCGACCGACGGGGTCTTCACGCTCATCTCCGAGAAGACGGGAGTACCTGTCGATCGGACGATCTTGTTGACGGCTCGGACAGCAAGCATCGCGGGGAACTTGCAAGTGGTCGCTCGGTCGGTCGAGACGTCGCTGCACAAGCTGTTCGAGTTGGGATTCGATGTCTGGCGGATTCGATCGGCGGTCGGAGTCGCTCCGCTGCCGCCGGTCGCGGCGGATGACGTTGCGGGGATCGGCCGCACGAACGATGCAATTTTGTATGGTGGCCGAGTGACCTTGATGGTGCGCGGGGATGACGAGTCGATCGCGGCGATTGGCCCGAAGGTGCCATCGAGTGGATCGGCCGCACATGGAAAGCCGTTTGCGGAAATCTTTGAAGACGCGGGGCGAGACTTCTACAAGATCGACCCGCATCTTTTCAGCCCGGCGGAAGTCGTGTTCCAAAATCTCGACACGGGACGAGTGCACCGCTTCGGGCGCATCGCGCCGGAAGTGATGCAGAGATCGTTTGGGCTGTAGCAACGAGGGACATTGTGCGAATTGGCGTGCTGGGAAATGCAGGAAGCTGGTACGTCTGCGAGTTGCAGCGAGCCGGGAGCGAGATGGGGCATGATGTCCTGCGGCTAGAGTTTCCGCGCATCGTGGCGAGCTGTGGACAACGGCCCGCGGGCGAGTCGAACGTGCGAGAAGAACGACGTCGAACGACAGTTGGCTCCCTCACCATAGCCCTCTCCCAGGGGGAGAGGGGACCGGACACGGACCTCACGAAATTTGATGCGGTCATCATTCGGACGATGCCGCCGGGGTCGCTCGAACAAGTCGTCTTTCGGATGGATGCGTTGGCTCGGCTGGAGGCGAGCGGCGTGTGTGTGCTTAATTCGCCAAAGGCGATTGAGTGCGCGGTGGATAAATATTTGACGACCGCTCGGCTGGAAGCGGCCGGCTTGCCGGTGCCGGCGACGGCCGTGTGCGAAAACTCGGATGACGCGCTCGCGGCGTTCGAGGAGTTTGGTGGCGACGTTGTAGTAAAGCCGATCTTCGGATCCGAAGGGCGCGGCATTCTGCGAGTCAGCGATCCGGACCTCGCGTTGCGGACGTTTCGGACGCTCGAACGGCTGCAAGCGGTCTTGTACCTGCAACGGTTCGTCGATCATTTGGGGTTTGATATTCGAGTGCTCGTGTTGGACGGTCGGGTGCTCGGCGGAATGCGGCGAGTTTCGGAGAACGATTTTCGGACGAATGTATCTCGCGAGGGGAGGGGGGCGCCGCATGTCGTCACCGGCACCGAAGCCGAGTGGGCCTTGCGAGCGGCTGCCGCGACGGGAGCTCGATTCGCCGGCGTTGACATCTTGTACGATCGCGAAGGACGCGGCTTCGTTATTGAGGTCAACGCCGTGCCCGGCTGGCGGGCGTTTCAGCGAGTGACGGAGATGGATGTCGCGCGGTTGGTGATTCAGGCGAGCGGCAAGCAAGGGGCTGGGGGTTAGGGATGCGCTTGTAAATTATGTGCGCGGTGCACGCAATTTGTCCCCTCTCCCCCGCATCGGGGGAGAGGGGCAGGGTGAGGGGGCCGAACGCTCCACCGGCCCACGAATCCCCCTCACCCCAGCCCTCTCCCCCGATGCGGGGGCGAGGGAGTTCGGTTGCGGGCGAAGCCCGTGTTACGGATTCTGGGTTAGAGAACTACAGACAAAAAATTTCGCAAAGGATCCGCTCATGTCATTGAATCTGTCAGAACTAACTGCCGCGTTGTCGTTGCACATGCCGGAGGTGTTGCGGTGGGCGGGGGGGCTCGCTCGCGGTCTGAGGAAGTTCAATGTCGCGTTATCGAGCAAGTCGTCGGGCAACGCGAACACCGACGCGCTGACGCTGGCCGACTTGACGGTGCAAGAACTGCTCATCGCCGCACTGCGAGATCGGTCGCCGTTGTTTCGAGAATGTTGTCTTCAAGCGGAAGAGACGAGTGGAGACCTGGGGCGATTCGCCAGTGAGTCGGAGTTCACGATCGCGCTCGACCCGATCGACGGGACGAAGCAGTATCGCGACAAGACCGGTGACGGCTACGCGGTGATGCTGCACCTGCGAGATCGTCGGACGCTGCATTACTCTCTGGTGTTCGTTCCGGAAACGGGTGCGCAGGGGACGTGGGTCGAGGCGATCGGTTCGCGGATCGTCTGCGGAGCCGATGATCCAAGTCGGGCGGCTCGCTCAGTCTTGGACTCGATCACACCGGTGAACGCGGCGACTCGGTCGCGATCGAAAAACATCTATCTGATCGGCTTTCAGCAGGGTGATGCCGAACGAGCGACCGCCGTCACGCAGGCGGGGTTGAATGGCGTTGCTGCCGACGACACGCTCGGCAGCATTTATCCGCTGCTGGCGACGGGCGAGTTCGCTGGCTCGCTGATTCACTCCCCGAACATTTATGACTTTCCGGTGTCGCTACATTTGGCTCGCATCTTGGGTGGCGACGCCGTCTGGACCGACACGGGCGAGTCAGTTCACTTCGGTGAGTTGTGGCTGGACGAGCGTGCGAACATGCTCCGCTTGCCGCGCATCGTCGCGTGCAGCGCGGAACGCGAAACGCTCAAGACGCTCTGCGCCGTGGCGCAGGGATGGTCACCAAACCGCTATGCGGACTAATGGCTTGCTACGCCATTCGTCGCTTTCCGGGCCTCGACCAAGATGCCGCCTAGTTTGCAGAATTCGTGCAGTCGCGTGAACCACATTTGGCGGTTCCAAGGGAGTCCCACGAGCTGACAGGCCTGCCGCAGTTCATCACGGTTAAATGTGCGGCAGCTCCACATGCGGCCATTGAGAAATCCAGTGAACGTATCTTCGGTCGCGGCCAGCAACAGACTGCCGCCCGGCTTGAGAACTCTGCGCAGCTCGGCCAATCCCGGTAATGGATCGGGGAGATACTCGAGCACGTATCCACAGGTGACGCAGTCAAAGGCCTCATCCGCAAAGGGGAGACGAGCGACATCGGCTGCGACAAAGCGAGGCCGTTGCTGCATCCCCGAGCGTCGCATGCCCATCGACTGTCTGGCTCGGCGGAGCATCTGCGGCGAGAGATCACAGGCCACGATTTCCACTCTTGGATGTGTGTGTTTCAGCAAATGTCCTAGGATTTGTCCAGCCCCGGAGCCGACATCCAGAATGCTCTGAAAGCGGCCGAGGTCGAAATTCCGCTTCTTGAGCATGCGCCCCATCAACGGTTGGTGCATCGACAGCAAACTGGCGAAGAGCAACCACGCGCCCGCCGGGCCGTCGTAGAGTTGCCGCACGTGGTTGCGGTACTGATGCAACGGCAGCCGCTGAAAGCCGCGAAATTCGACGATCCGTCGAAACGCCCGTTTGGAAAACGGAGGGCGATCGAGACGTGGTGGCTCAAGTGGCGTCATGGCAAAGTTGCGAAGGTCGTCATCCCGGTGACAGGACTGGTCAAGCGTCCGAATGATAGGCTCCCTGCAGGCTCAATCGCGGTTCGCCATCGAGGCGGGTTGTCCGGCTGAAATGAGGTTGAATCGCCAGCATCAGTGTGGATTCCGGCGTTCAGCCATGTCGAACCAAACTGAATTTCGAAAGGAGTTCTACAGAAGCCTGCAGGAATTTTCACCCAAGGTGAAGGTCTGTTTCGCCAGCCCGGTCGTCTGCCAGTCGAGATTCTCGCTCCTTGAAGGCCCTTCTTGAGACCACTATATTCGCCCGCGCCGGTCGTGTTCGGCCCCGATTCTTTGGGTCCGTTGGCACTCGACGGGCGTTTTCTGGTCGAGGAGCGTCGAGACAATGCCGGAGGTCGTCGAACTGCGCGAAGTCACGGATCGACGGGATGTTGTGTATCGCGCCGTCCAGCGTTTGGTAGCCGAGGAACTTGTCGGACTTCCGTCGGAGGCTGGAAGTGTGCTCGCGGCAGCGGCACTTTCCGAAACCGCTGTCGCGCGACTCATCCATTCTGGGCCAGCGACCAACGTCGCTCCCGCCGTTACGTTGTTGTTGCGAGGCGACGAGGAGGCAGTCGATTTTTTGCCGCATTTGCCGAAGGTCGGCCGGCGGTTCGCTCGACGGTGTTGGCCCGGGCCGCTGGCGCTGCGAGCGGCGGCGACATCAGCCAATGGGTTCTTGCAAGCGTTGCCGGAAGGGACTCGGAACGCGTTGCTGGCCGATGGCGACCTGTCCGTACGAGTTTCCAGTCATCCCGTTCTGAGCGAAGTCGCTAAGTTGACACGCGGTCCGTTGGTTTTGCGTGAACTCGAAGGTCTGCCGAGGTCTGAGCAGTTCGACCAGCCGGAATGGCGGGACGTCAGCTTGATCATTCACGAAGGCCTCTCGTCCGGCGGAGGCCGCGCGTCGGTGGTGCGTGTGGACTCGCAGGGGTGGAGTGTTGTTCACGAAGGAATCATAGATCGAAATCGGCTTCAGTTGGCTGCGTGCGAGCTTCTCGTGTTTGTCTGCACTGGCAATACTTGTCGCAGTCCGATGGCCGAGGCCCTGTGTCGGCAGATGCTGTCGGAGCGACTGAAATGCTCGGTGCCGGATTTGATTCAGCGTGGATTTCTCGTGGCGTCGGCGGGGCTCGCGGCGGATTACGGGCTTCCGGCCAGTCCTGAATCGGTCGAGATGATGCGCCGGCGCGGCATCGACTTGCGGTCGCACGCCAGTCAGCCGATGAGCGAACGACTTATCGAGCAATCGGATCGGTGTTACACCATGACGCAACATCACCGAAATTGGATTTTGGAGCATCACCCGGAAACGGCCGACCGCGTGCAGTTGTTGTCGCGCGACGGTACTGACATCTCAGACCCGATCGGCGGCGGCCGAGACGAATACGCCGCCTGTGCTGCCAGCATTGAAAAGCATCTCGCAAAGATCCTCGATGAAGTGTTGTGATGTTGGATTGCCACCTTTAGGCGGACAGAGCCGCACCTTCAGCGTCATCCGGTAAAATGAAACCCTCAGTCATTCACAGAACCAAGACTATGAAAATCGCCGTCGCCAGTGACCATCGCGGAGTCAACGTGAAGCAGAAGATCGTGCGTCAACTGGCGGACCTCGGACACGAAGCCCTTGACCTCGGCCCGGCCTCGACGGAGAGCGTCGATTACCCGGACTACGCCGCGAAAGTGGCTGCCGCCGTGGTGAGCAACGAAGCGGACCGCGGCATCTTGATCTGCGGCACCGGCATCGGCATGTGCATCGCCGCCAACCGCTATTCCGGCGTGCGAGCCGCTCCGTGCCATGACGACCTGACCGCCGAAATGAGCCGCCGCCACAACGACGCCAACGTCATGTGCCTTTCGGCCGATTTGCTCGGCGAGCATCTGATCAACCGCATGGTCGAGATTTGGGTGAAGACGCAATTTGAAGGGGGCCGCCACGCGCGGCGACTTGAAAAAATCGAACAGAATGTGACTGGGTTTCAGGTCGAGAAGACATAAAATCGGTTCGCCAACATCAGGAGGGCAGCATGGATCTCAGCTCGCTGAGATACGCAAAGACGCACGAATGGCTGCACGTCGCCGGCGACGTGGGCACGATCGGCATCACTGACTTCGCCGTGAAGGAATTGACAGACTTGGTCTATATCGACTTGCCTAAAGTCGGCCGAATGCTGACGGCCGGAGATGTATTCGGTGAGGTTGAAAGCGTGAAAGCGGTCAGCGATTTGTACGCGCCGATCTCCGGTGAGGTTGTCGAAGTGAACGTCAACTTGTCCAATGATCTGGACGCTTTGTCGCAAGATCCGTTCGGTCGCGGTTGGCTGATGAAGATTCGCCTGAGCAATCCGACTGAGGCTGGCAAGCTGATGGATCAGGCGACCTACCAAAAGGAATGCGCGGCGGGGCACTGAGAGGCCGCAGTCGTTGAATGGCAAGAATTGAGCCGATCGACGTCCTACTAGAAGCTTGCGAAATTCAGCGACGATCCTTGACAACTTTTCCGCGTGGTGCGTGAGGCACGTCGACAGCGTGCCCCACTCAAACGGAGGCTGGTGTGGCATACCTCTTCAACACTGCCGAGCAACAGCGCGAGATGCTGAAGGTCGTCGGCGCCAGCTCGGTCGATGAGCTGTTCGATCAAGTCCCGAGCGAGCTGCGGCTGAACCGGCTGCTTCAATTGCCGCCGCCGATGAGTGAACTCGAATTGGAATCGCATCTGCGGGAGTTGGCCGGCCGTAACTTGGGTGCGGGCGCGCGGACCTGCTTCCTGGGCGGGGGCATCTATGACCACTTCATCCCCGCCGCTGTCGATGCCATCGCCGGCCGCGGCGAGTTTTACACGGCCTACACGCCGTATCAGGCCGAAGCCAGCCAAGGGAGCTTGCAGGCATTCTTCGAATACCAAACGCTGATCTGCCAACTCACCGGCATGGATGTGTCGAACGCGAGCCTTTACGAAGGCGGAACGGCTGTCGTCGAAGCGGTGCTAATGGCTCAGCGGATTACGCACCGACGTCAGAAGGTTGTTGTGCTCGGCTCAGTCCATCCGGAGTATCGCGACACGCTGACGACGTACGTGCGGCACCTCGACTGCGATGTCGTCGTCGTGCCGACGCCGCGCGGCTTTGCCGATCCGAATGACGTCGCGCGGATGATCGACGAGCGGACGGCTTGCGTCGTCGTGCAACAGCCGAATTTCTTTGGCGGCCTCGAAGAGGCCAAAGCCCTCTTTGACGCGGCTCATCACCGCGGCGCGTTGGCGATCAGCGTGTTTGATCCGATCAGCTTGGGTATTCTGCAACGTCCGGCCGAAGTCGGAGCCGACATCGCCGTCGCCGAAGGACAATCGCTCGGCATCCCGTTGCAGTATGGCGGGCCGTATCTCGGCATCATGACCTGTCGGCAAGAATTCGTTCGGCAGATGCCCGGCCGGTTAGTGGGAGAAACCGTCGATCGCGAAGGTCGCCGCTGTTTCGTGCTCACGCTAGCGACGCGCGAACAGCACATCCGTCGCGATCGTGCGACGAGCAACATCTGTACGAACCAAGGACTGCTCGCGCTGCGAGCGACCGTCTACCTCTCGCTGCTCGGCCCGCAAGGACTGCGCGAGGTCGCCGCACTGAGTTGCCAGAAAGCTCACTACGCCGCACTGCAACTGACGTCGATCCCCGGCATCGAGCTGGCGTTCGATCGTCCGTTCTTCAAAGAGTTCGTGATCCGCTGCCGTGACGGAGCGGACGAGGTCGCTCGCCGCGCTCGATCCATTGGCTTCGACATCGGCCCCACGCTCAGTCGCTTTCCAACGCTCGCTGCCGAATATGGCACGTCCGCAATCGACTGGCTACTGATCGCTGTGACGGAGACGCGAACGAAGAGTCAGATCGACGCTCTCATCACCGCCGTGGGGTAGCCTGCACGTCCCCGACCAATTATCCGTGATCTCTGCCCATGCGAAACCAACAAGCCACCGCGTTGCTCTTTGAACAATCTGAAACCGGACGGCGCGCGGCGACGTATCCGGTGTGCGATGTGCCGTCGCGACCGATCGACGAGCTGTTGCCGACGGAGCACCTCGCGCTGGAATCACTTGAATTGCCTGAGCTGACGGAGCCGGATGTCATTCGGCACTTCACGAATCTGTCGACGTTGAACATGTCGGTCGACACGCACTTCTATCCGCTCGGTAGTTGTACGATGAAGTACAACCCAAAGCGGCACGAACGGCTGGCGTCGCTGCCGGGGTTGGTCGACTTGCATCCGTATCAGGCCGAAAGCGGGCAGCAAGGGATGTTGGCCGCGATGTTCGAGTTGCAACAGATGTTGGGCGAGATCGCCGGGCTTCCGGCCGTGTCACTGCAACCCGCAGCGGGCGCTCACGGTGAGCTAACGGCATTGCTCGTCGCCGCCGCGTATTTTCAAGACCGGGGCGAGAAGCGGACGCGAGTCCTCTTCCCGCAGAGCGCTCACGGCACGAACCCTGCCAGTGCGGCGATCGCGGGATTCGATTGCGTGCAACTGAAGGGCAGGGCGGACGGCCTTGTCGATCTCGACGAACTGAAGACGAACCTCGACGACAAGACTGCCGTGTTCATGATCACGAACCCGAACACGCTCGGCATCTTTGAGCGTGATATCGCGAAGATCGGGCACTTGCTACACGACGTCGGCGGATTGGTCTACATCGACGGCGCGAACATGAACGCCATTTTGGGCATCACTCGTCCCGGCGATTTTGGTGGTGACATGATGCACTACAACGTTCACAAGACCTTCACCGGCCCGCACGGCGGCGGCGGTCCCGGCGCGGGACCGATCGCGGTCCGCGATTTCTTGGCCGATTATCTCCCCGGCCCTAACGTCACTCGCCGCGAGACAGCGAACGGACCACAGTTTCAACTCACGAATCCGTCCAAGAGCATCGGTCGCGTACGGAGCCACTTTGGCAATGTCGGAATCTTGCTGCGCGGGTATTGCTACTTGCGGACGCTCGGTGCCGCCGGACTGCGGGGCGTCTCCGAGCAAGCGGTGCTGAACGCGAACTACCTGCGCGAGAAACTGCGCGACTTGCTGCCGGTGCCTCACGGCGAGCGGTGCATGCATGAGTTCGTCGCATCGGCCGAGCGCGTGCAAAAGGAACGGGGCATCTCCGCAATGGAGATTGCCAAACGACTTCTCGATTTCGGATTCTATGCTCCGACAGTCTATTTCCCGCTCGTTGTCCCCGAAGCCTTGATGGTCGAACCGACCGAAACCGAATCGAAAGCCACACTTGATGCGTTCGCGTCCGCGATCGGTGAAATTCTCAGCGAGTCGCCGGACTTCTTGCACACCGCGCCGCATGCGACGCCGGTCTCGCGGCCCAACGAAGTTCAAGCCGCACGCCAACTCATTCTGCGATGGACGCAATGCACTCCTGGCTCGCTCCGATCCAACTGATTGTCGAAGACTCGCCGCAGTCGGGTGCCTGGAACATGGCCGTCGATGAGGCATTGCTGGAGGAGTCATTGCGGACAGGAGACGTCTTCGTCCGTCTGTACCGTTGGTCGGAAGCGACCGTTTCTTTGGGGTATTTTCAGAAAGCCACCGACTGCGACAAGGGTGAATGTTTGGCGACTTTACCAGTCGTGCGGCGACTTTCTGGTGGCGGCGCGATCTTGCACCACCACGAGCAGACGTATTCGTGCTGCCTGCCTCCGAGACACCCGTTCGCCAGCCAACCCTTACAGCTTTACGACCTTATCCACTCGGCCGTCATCGAATTCCTGCATGAACGAGGCGTCACCGCGGCCCCTCGCGGAAAAGACGCCCGCGCCACACCTGAACCGTTTCTTTGCTTTAGGCGCCATGCTGCTCCCGACTTGGTGGTTCAGGGACGCAAAGTCTTGGGTAGCGCCCAACGTCGTCGTCGAGGTGCCGTCTTGCAGCACGGCAGTTTGCTGCTGCGAGCGTCGGAGTTCGCTTCGGACTTGCCCGGTTTGCTGGACTTGGCCCCTGAAATCCGCTGGGACAATTCGACCGCGGAGGGCCTAGGCGAACGGATGGCCAGCGTGCTGGGAGCGTCCGCTCAACGGGCAAAGCTCCCGGAAGAATTGAGAACGCAGGCGTTGACTTTCGGCAACGTTGGCTGTCAAACTCCGGCTCACGTCGCAGTTCTTGAAGAATGGTATCCGCTTGGCATTCAACCCAATTGACAGCCACGAAAGCGACTGGTAGCGTGCTTGAACATCTCTGAGAACTATCTGAACTCGGAGCCTTTCTTCTTTCTCCTCCGAGTGGATGATTCCCGAAAGCCCGTTTAGTTGCGGTGCTATTATGCTTTGTTTTTCATTTCGCCCACGGCAATTTTTTCAGTGTGCGATAGCCGACTAGGAGAATCTTGTCTTGTGAAGTATTTTGAACTCTGTCTCGGGAGTGAGCAGACATGTTGCGGGCCGAACTGAAAGTCGTCGGAGGGAAGCAGCACGGCTCTCTGATTGGACTAGAGACACGCAAATTTTTGGTCGGACGCGAACAGGATTGCCAAATGCGTCCCTCCAGCGAGTCGGTCAGCCGCCATCATTGCATCTTCACGCTGGACGACTTCGGCGTTCGCTTACGAGACCTTGGCAGCACCAACGGCACGTTCGTCAATGGGCAGCGCGTGCATGGGCAAGTTGTGCTGCAATCCGGCGACCGAGTCTTGATCGGAAAGCTGGAATTCGAGATGGTCATTCACGATGCTGTCGCTGTGCAATATGCGCGCGTCGCACCGTCCACGGGGTCGGATGCCGGATTCATGTTGACCGACCTCGCCGAGATGCCGGAGAGCGCGCCTGGCGGTGCCACGGCGATACACCTCGCGCCGACAAAAATCCTGGCCGAGGCACAATCGGAAACGTTAGACACGTATGTGATGAAAGTGGACAACACGGCGATTGTTCCGCCGCTGTCGCCGGCCTCAACCGGGACCGTTGCCGCAGCGGTCCCGACTCAGGACGAGATTCCAGTTCTGCCACTCCAAGACACGAACACGTTGTTGGAAATTCCGGGCGACCATTCTGTTTCGCCGGTTCAGGCCGCGGCACCTGCGGCGGTCATTCCCCCACTAGCGCCGCAACAGGGAATGCCGATGGCTCCCGGTGCCGTGATGTCGCCGTATGGCATGCCCACGTCCATGCCCGGAGCGTATCCACAACCGACGTATATTCAAGCCCCGTTTGCCAGTTACGCGCCGCCCTACATGCCGTCCCCTTATGGGATGCAACAGCCGTTCATGCCGCAGCCGTACAGCGATGCGGCGTACCAACAGATGGCGTATCAGCAACACCTCGCGCAGCAGCAGTACGCGCAACATCAGGCGATGATGGCTCAGTATGCCCCCCAAGTGGGCGCGCCCGTGATTTCAGAAGACGTTCCCGACACGACCTCGGCGGCAGCTCCGCTGCCGATCAGGTTGCCGCTTCCCGAGGAAACCGGCGCGAAACCGCCAGCGCCGCCACCTGCACCACTGCCGACCGCGGAAGGAAGCGAGGCTCCGCCACCGGCGGTAGCTCAAATTCCCAACCAACAAGTGGCCGCCGATATCATCAAGAAGTTCATGAACCGTCGCTGAAAGCGGCCTTCGTTTGGCGGCTTTCGCGATTGTTGCCGAAACGTGCTGGCGAGCCGGAGCAGCCTCGATTTCCTCACCCGTCTCGCTGCCCGAAGGAGTCCCCCCCACCGTGACTGACCCGAACGCCGCCGCCGCCGCCGCCGAACAACAACGACGATACCGCGAATTCCTGGATCTGCTTCCGCTCGCCATGAACTTGGCGGGACTGCCGCGAAGTGAAGGTGTCCGCTATTACTCGGAGGACCAGATCGAACTGCGATCAAATGCGATTCGGCACGCCTTCAAATTCGCTCGGCAATTGGCGAAAGAGTACATTCAGCGGTGACGACTTCGGAGCCGGCTCCACTTGGAGATCACGTCCTTTGGCACACCGGGCCGATTCGCTGAAACCGGCTTGGCCGACGGTGAGTACGACTACGAGACGAAGCGGCTTTGGTGACGTCCGCCGTCGGCACTGAACGCTCCGTGATGGGGATCCGGGTTGCGAGTGGACGTCAGCGAGGTCGAGTTAGTCCAAGGTTGCTTGGCTGGTGACGGTGTCAGCCAGCGAAGGTTGGTCGAGCATTTTCAAGGCATGGTGTTCGGACTCTGCCTGAGGATGCTCGGCCATCGTCAGGATGCCGAAGACATCACTCAGGAAGTCTTCTTGCGAACCTTTCGCCATCTGCGGCATTGGGATCAGGCGCGTCCTTTGCGACCTTGGCTGCTCACCATCGCGGCCAATCGCTGCCGCACCTATTTGGAAAATCGTGGACGCCGACCGACTCCGGTGGATTTCTCCGCGGAAGTGCTGCCGGATCGATCACCGCTGGCTCGGCCTGACGACGCGGAAGAGATCCAAGAGGCGTTGCTCAGGCTGCGGCCGGAGTACCGTGAATGTTTTGTGTTGTTCTACCAAAACGAGCTGTCGGTCGAGGAAGTGGCCGATGTATTGGGTTGTCCCGAAGGAACCGTGAAGACGTGGCTGCACCGGGCTCGCAAAGAGATCGCACAGCAATTGCGGCGACGGGGAACTGATCTTGATTGACTGCTGACAAGTTGGCATTCATCGGCAATGAACTCATCGAAATCCGTGTCCGAGAAGTCCCATGATGACCTGCCTCGAATTTGAAGAACTCCTGCACGAGTCGCATGACGCTCGGAGGACCGAGCTGGCTGCCGAACTGCTCGCTCATATCGAGAATTGTGCCGCTTGCCGCGAGGTCGTGGCAGGGATTCGGCATCTTGAAGAAGTTGCGGCTGTTTGGAGAAGTCGATTGCCGAGCATCAACGTCGCCGCAGCCGTGCTTCATCAATTGAACGCGAACCGATTGGATGTCACGGATTCGCCGCTGATCGCTGTTCCAACGATCGCGACTAGCGAGTCTCATGCCGAACTTCGGCGATCCACGCCGCGAGCGGGACTTGTCGCGTTGCTGGCCAGCGCCGTCGCGCTGTTGATCATGGCCGGCGTCGGATGGCAAATCTCGCGAACTGTGTCGGTCGCTCGCCAGCAATCGTCAGACAGTCCGACAGTCGTTGTCGCGATTGATCAAACGACTTCACCATCAACAATACGGACCGCATCGGTTGCAGCGTCCGAACGGCGGCTCGATGTCTTGCTGAACGATGCTCGCGTCGCCTACGTTGCATTGGCGTCGCAAGCTTGGCAGCAAGCCTCGCAGGCGAATCTGATCCTTCCGCCCGCCGAAACCGCGATGCCTTTGCCAAGCGACGACGCATTGAGCAGCGTGCCGGATTCTTTAGCTCGTCCACTCGCGCCGCTGGGGCGAGAACTACGACAGGCGGTCAATTCGCTGCTGGATCGAGTCTTCGACAAACAGGATTCCTCGACGTGATGGCTTCGCGAATGCGTGGTTTCCACAGGCCCTTTTGGGTGGTGATGTTCGCCGGGTTGTGCGTTCCGATCGACGCTCTCTGGCCCGCGCCAGCGCCGGCCGACGAATCGGCGCTGGCGCAACTCGTGAGTGCGGACGTTGGCTTGTGCGTCGAGGTGAACGACTTCAAGACGCGACTGAACGAATTGCCGTCGGCCGAGTGGTTTCGCCGTGGGCGACAACTGTCGCTGGTGCGACAGTGGGAAGAAGGTCCGGAGTTCACAAAGTTGCAGGCCGGCAAAGCGGTCCTGGAAACATTGCTGAAACAACCGTTGCAACGTTTCGCCGCGGAGATGTTTGGAGAATCCGTGTTGCTGGCTGTCACTCCGTCACGCGACGGAAGACCTGTCGCCGTGCTGCTGTCGCGCGCCGAGCGAGAGGACTCATGGGATCGTGCCATGCGACTTTGGGATCAGCTCGAAACTCACGACGTGCAAAGCTTGTCCGCGTTCGGCCGCGGTTACGAGCGCCGCCGCAAAGTGCTCGATGGCCGGAAAGTCGGCGTGGACGTTTTTTCAGCGAAGCTTGGTCGTACGCTCGCGATCAGTGACAACGAGGAACAAATCCGAGAAGTGCTCGCCCGTGCCGCGGATATCGAGGACACGAAACGGTCGGCCACGTTGGCTCAATCGCCGTTGTACCGCCGGGCGAGTGATTCGCTACCGGCGGATTGCGTGCTCCGAGCATTTGTTAATCCGCGCATTTGGGACGTGCAGATTCGTCGCACGAATGCGTCGGACGCATGGTTGCTCGCGTTGTGGCAGAAGGTGGAGTGGCTGACGTTCGGAGTGGAGCTTCGAGACGGCATTATCGCTCACGCCGTCGTTCGTCACGAAACTGCCGACTTGCCGAGTGTGTGGCGGGAGTTTGTCGAGGCGGGCAACGCCAATACCGACCTCGCCGCTCGACTGCCTTCGCAGACGCTGTTGGCTGGAGAACTACGCCTGAACCCGCGACTTTTAAGTTGGCTGCGAACACTTGATCCGTCCGAAAAGGCTCAACGTGATTGGCAAACGTTCGCCAAAGTGAGTCATGGGCTGTTGGGTCGCGATCTGTTTGATGAGGTCTTGCCGCACCTTCGCCCGGGTCTGGGACTCGCTGTGGTGCCGCGGCCAACACTCGACGAACAAGCCGCACCGGTTGATGGACTCCTGAGTTTGCCGTTGTCTTTCCCGGAAGCCAATGCCGATCGTGAGGGACAACCGCCGTTGCGGGAATCGCTCGACGGAGCATTGCTGACATTGCTCAACATCACGTCCGTCAGCCACAACAGCCGCGATCTAGAGACGACCGCCGTGCTGCGAGTCTCTCAGCATGAGGCTGGAACGCTCCGGTGGCTCGACAAGCTGGGACCGTATCGTCCGGCCTACGGCATTTCGGCCGAGCACCTGTTGCTGGCGAGCGACCCGCGATGGATCACTTCCTTTTGGGACTCGTCAACCACTCCGACGCTGAAATCCGAGCCACTCTTCGCGGCCATTCGCGAACGATCGCTGAAAGATCATCAACACTGGTTGTTTCTGCACTGTCAGGCCGCGCGCCAATTCTTAGCCGACCGGCGCGAGCCGCTGCGGCGACAGATGGTTGATTGGCGAAAGCTGGACGAAGCCTCGGCGGACAAGCATCTGGAACGATTGCGCGAGCTGTTGTCCCCGTTCGATGCGGCTTTCGCGGCGGCGAAGATCGCTCCCGGCGAAGTCCGCCTGACCGTCGGCGGTGTGGCACTCAAACGAGGTCCGTGACGAGCGACGAAAAAGAACGCAACCAGTGCCGACGCGCCGCTCACGGCTGGCTAATTCTTGAATCTACGGAACCTGTAGCCCAGGCCCTTGTGGCCTGAATGATGAGACTTCCGCCTTTTTTTTCGATGAAATCAAATCAAACCAGCCACAAGGGCCGGCGCTACCGATTGCCCAAGACGACGAATTGGCCGGCCGTGACGCGCCGCTACCGAATCTGGCTCAAGGAACCTCACGGCTACAATCACTACGACCGGTGAAACTGCCTTATTAGAAGATTAGCCTCAAGTATTATCGCTTTCGTGATCCGCGCAATTTGCCGACTCTGCGGATGTGTGCCAAAGTTCAACGTCAGACAATGCTCGGCAGTTTGGAACATTGTCAACGGCCCACAAGTCGTACAAATCGTTAGAGATGTTCAGCGCTCAGTACTCCCCACGGAGCCCACGATGTCCACAAATACTTTGGAACTGGATTTGGTCGTCGAACAACGATTGCGGGGTGATCGCCGCGTCAACGATCGTCGTCGCTCGCCATCGCAAGACAGCCCGACGGGCCAGGAACGCCGTCACGATGACCGCCGCAAGATTGAGCGTCGACGAATGGTCGACCCCACGACCTGCGAGCGCGATTACTCGACGGAGGAAATCGAATTCATGAATGCGATCGACACCTACAAGCGTCGCAGCGGCCGGCCGTTCCCGACGTGGAGTGAGGTGCTCGAAGTGGTTCGCAGCCTCGGCTACCGCAAGGTCGAAACGCCCAGTGAAATCATCATTAAGCAATAAGCGGAATGATTGTTTTCAGGCTGGGTTTCGCCCAAAGGTCATGATGGTAATGTCGTCGTTCTGCGGTCGTCCGTTCGCGTGGCGACGGACGTCTGTGAGCAAAGCCTTACCAAGCTGGTCGGCCTTTTTCGGTCCCTTCTTGATGAACTCCCGCAACCGCTCCATCGTGTAAAGGTCTCCGTTGGGATTCATGGCTTCGGAGACGCCGTCCGTGAACAGCACCGCCAGGTCGCCCTGTGCCAGTTGATAGTTAAGCACTTCGAACGGATATCCGTCGACCACTCCGATCGGCAGACCGACCGTTTCGTCGGCGAATTCGAACAATGAACCATCGGCGCGGCGAATGATCGGCGACATGTGCCCGGCGATCGTCAGGGTCATCTCGTGAGTTTTGAGATCGATGATCACCAGCACATAGGTCACGAATCGGCCCTCGACAGCGTTCGCGCACATGTGGTTGTTAATCGCTTCGACCGCCGGTCCGACCGTATTGACGAACGACATCGTGTTCTGCACGCAACTC
>CAZPUJ010000497.1:0-8041 GCA_964589725.1 uncultured Planctomycetaceae bacterium | reverse complement strand
GGACGCGACTCCCGTCGCGTGGGCCGACAGGCGACTGACGGAACTCTTTGACCGAGTCAACCACTTGCTCGGTGATACCGAGGCGGAAGACGGCACGTTTCACCCACAATCGCCGCAATCGCTGGCGGAGGCCGGGCTGTCTCGCGAAGAAATTGAAGGGCTGATTCTGAAGTTCATGTACGCCAGTGGCGTGGCGTCCGGACGGCAGGTTTGTTCACAGATCAAACTGCCGTTTCAGATCATCGAGCCGATCGTGCGCGATCTGAAGTTCGACCATTTGCTGTCGCTGCAGGGGACGGCGGAGGCGGGCGACTTTACCTACGCCATCACCGACAGCGGTCGCGAGCGGGCTCGCCAAATGGCCGCCGACTGTACTTACTTCGGCGCCGCCCCGGTGCCACTGAAGGACTATCTCGTCGCGATGTCGGCGCAGAGCATCGCCAAGCAACAGGTCACGGCCGACGAACTCCACCAAGCTTTCGCCGACCTGATCATGAACAAGCAGATGCTCGACACCCTCGGCCCGGCGATCAATTCCGGCCGCGGCATGTTCTTGTTCGGCGCGCCAGGCAACGGCAAGTCGAGCATCGCCGAACGGATCACGCGCTGCTTTGGCTCGACGATTTGGATTCCGCGAGCACTCGGCATCGACGGCGAGATCATCCGCCTGTTCGATCCCGGCATCCATGAGACGGTCGAAGCCGACAAGCAGGGGATATTCGATCTCTCTGGAATCGATCAGCGCTGGGTGCAGATCGTCCGTCCAACGGTCGTCGCGGGCGGCGAACTGACGATGGCCGAACTGGAAGTTACTCAAAACAAGATCACCAGAATCTGCGAAGCGCCGCTGCAACTCAAGAGTAACTGCGGTACATTCGTGATTGACGACTTCGGCCGCCAGCGCATGCCGGTCACTGAGCTGCTCAACCGCTGGATCATTCCGCTCGAAAAACGTTACGACCTCCTGAATCTTCCCAGCGGCAAGAAGGTGCAGGTGCCATTCGATCAGCTCATCATCTTCTCGACGAACCTCGAACCAAAGCAACTCGTCGACGGAGCCTTCCTCCGCCGCATCCCGTACAAAATCCAAGTGCCCGACCCCACCGAAGAAGAATTTCACAAGATTACTCAACTCGTCTGCCCACACTACGGCCTCGAATACGACCGCGAGGTCATCGAAGATCTGCTGGCGAAACATTATCGCCCCGTGAATCGCCCCATTCGCTCGTGCCAGCCGCGCGACTTGATCCTGCAAATTCGCAACTACTGCACGTATCACTGCCTGCCCCGCAAGCTGACTCGCGAGGCGTTCGACTTCGCCGTGTCGAACTACTTCTCGGTGATGTGACGCGACCGCGGAACTCTGGCGAGTTCAGCGACGATCGCTTTCCGCAGCGAGCTTCTCTCGTGTGAACTGCCCGATTATCTTGTTATCTTGTTCTATCGCATTGATGGCTGTTTTCCTGCCCTGTGATTCCCGCCGGTTTGTGTTCTCGCCCCCCGCCGATAGATTGTGCCGCGTGATGAGCAAACTTTCTCCGCTGGCTGGTTCGTGGTCTCGACGGCGAGCGTTGCAAATTGGGTCGGCCGGAGTGCTCGGACTGTCGTTGCCGCAGTGGTTGGAGATGCAGGCCCAGGCTGCGGCGGGGCACGGGAAGCCGGCGGCGAAGAACGTGCTGGTCGTGCTCGAACAGGGCGGCTTGTCGCACATGGACACGTGGGATCCGAAGCCCGACGCGGTGGCGGAACATCGCAGCCCGTTCAATCCGATCGCGACGAGCGTTCCGGGGATTCAATTTACCGAACTGCTGTTTCACACCGCGCGAGTGGCTCACAAGCTGGCAGTCATCCGTTCGATGAGACATCCCAAGACGGGAGCGAACGGACACGGGGAGGGGACTCAATACATGCTGTCTGGCTCGCATCCCAGCAGCCCAATGGAGATGCCGGACATCGGCTGTATCGCGACGAAGATTCTTGGCAGCGAGTGCCGCGACTTGCCGCCGTACATCATGGTCCCCGGCAACGACGAGCAGAACGCATCGGCGAGAATCGGCTTCTTGCCCGCCGCGTCGCGGGTCTTCAAGACCGGCGGGAGTGACGTCTCGGCCCCGAATTGGAAAGTCGCCGACTTGCTGCCGCGTGGAGAAAACGCCGGGCCGAGATTGGCCGGTCGTCGAGAAATGTTGACCTCGCTGGATGCACGCTTTGCACCGGCACGCAATGTCGATGGCATGGACCGGTTTTACTCACAAGCCTTCGACACACTGACCAGTTCGCGCGTCGAGAACGCCTTCGATCTCCAATCCGAGTCCCCCGCCACGCGTGAGCTGTACGGTCGCGGTCATCGCGGAGCGTGCTATCTCGTCGGTCGCAAGCTGATCGAAGCGGGCGTGCGATTCGTGACGGTGGATGTTCGCTGGCCGTTCTCCGACGAAGTGCCCGGCGGATTCAATCTGAACTGGGACCATCACGACTTGATTTACACGTCCGGTTCGTGCGGCACGATCCGCGACAAGGCCGGCGGCGAGGGTCGCTACGGCATCGGCCACTGGGTCATGATGGGCAGCACCGATCGCGCCTTCGCGGCGTTGATTCAAGACCTCGACCAACGCGGGCTGCTGGCGGAAACGTTGGTCTGCTTCATCACCGAGTTCGGCCGCACGCCGCGCCTCAACGCCTTCGGAGGCCGCGATCACTGGACCGACGCCTATTCCATCGTCTTCGCCGGCGCGGGAACTCCCGGCGGCCGAGTCATCGGCAAGACCGACGCCGACGGCGGCTATGTGCTCGACTCCCCTCACACGCCGGAAGAGTACGCTTCAACGATCTACGAAAAGCTCGGCATCGACCGCTCGAAGCCGCTCTACACGTCCGCCAACCGGCCGGTCTATTTCGGCCACGCCGCCGAACCGATCGCGGGCGTGATGTGAACGACGCGAAAGTCAGGAAGACTGGTGTCAAGAAAATGAAGGCAGTAAGCGCGTTCACAAATCTTTCTTCATTCTTGTTTTCGTCTTCCTGACACCAGTTTTCCTGACGCTCGCCCTATTGAATCGTGACCAGACTGGCTTCATCGCGACAAAGATTGATCCAGTGGATCGCATTCAACGGAGTCAGTTCCAGCATGCGTCGCAGGTGCGCTTCCTGAGCCGCCAAGTCATGCTTGAATCCCGTGATGCGAAACGCCGCATCGTGAGAGAACAGGTACAGACGTTGATTGCCGAGTGGAATCTCGCCACGAGTCATCGGCACCTGCTGAATCACTTTGGCCTCGCCGCCAAGAAAGTGAGTCAGCGCCTGCGTGTAGAGAGCCAGATCGAGAAACATTCCCCAGTCTTCGATCAGTCCCATCAGCAGATCTCGCAATGGCGACGCATCCGCAGTCAACGAGTCGTAGACGATACGGAATTGCCGCCGCCGCGCGTCATCGATGGGCGCGTTGACGAAGCGACTCTCGACTTTGCCCGGCCGGAAGTTGATCAGCTTGCCGTGCGCCGTGTTGGTCAGCAGCAAGTAGTTGAGCAACTGCGCTTCATGCTCGCCCAACAAGCTTGCGACAGCCTTCAGCTCGTACACGATTTTGTCGGCGACGATTAAGTCGACCTCGTAGACCTTCACAAAGTCACGGTGAGTCACGCGGATTTGATGTTCGCGGCGCGCCGTGATCCCGATTTCCGTCAGCCGCGCGGCCAAGTCCGCCTGATAGACAGGCTCGTCACACATCCGTCCGAGTTCGTGATGCGAGGCAAACGCCTGCCCCATCACGGTGTAATCCAACTCACGCATCGCGTCGGTAGATAACCGCGGTAAGCACGGAGCTTGGATTGGCATGAGCAGTCTCCGAATTGTCGGTCAGGAAGACTGGTGTCAGGAAAATGGAAACACAAAGAAGTACGGCTTGAGCCATCATCACGGCGACTGGTATCGAATTTAGGATCTCCGATCCAGCGTCGCGAAATTCAAAAAACCATTTTCCTGACACCAGTCTTCCTGACCCGCTATTCGCATGGCCTCGCCCATCGAATGCGAGCCAACAGCATCGACAGCAGCCAAGAACTCACGGCGAGTTGAACCGGATGCCGGCACTGACGGATCCACGCTCAGTTTGTCACGCTTGCTCGACGAGTTCGTAAACCTTGCCGTGCTGAGCCAACCAAGCTCGATCACCTTGCTAAGCATGTTCGGAGACTTCTTTCAAGAAGTTGACGGTCTCCGCTTCAAGGCACGGTTCGGATTGATCATCGGGAGTGGTGACCATTTCCACGTCCACCGCAACCACGAAGCGACCTTTTTGGACGAGCCGCGTCTGAGACACTCGCTTGCCTGAAATTCGCATAGGGCACCTCGGAAGTCGTCAACAGAAATGATCTTCATGGCTTGAAACTCGATTCCTCGTTTTCCCGGAAGTTGAATTCAACGCTCGCCAGAGTTGGCCCAATATTCCTCCCAGCGAATCCTCAATGACTCTATTGACGGTTTCATACTGTCGTCATGCGGCAATCGGAGCGGTCGACCGTCGAATTTTTCATAGGAAGTTCCATGAACAAACTCTGCGACCGAAACAGTCAGATCGTCAGGATTGATTCCCAGCAAATTCAAATCGAAAAGCGTGTGGATGTCGGCGCGAAGCAACCGACCGTTTGTAACCGAATTCGTGTGCTCTCCAAGATATCGCTGAATGTGGGCCGCTTCGAGAACCGGAACGAGGCTACACCCGGTGACAGCACAGCGGTTCCGGTACGCAACCAATAACTGTTCGCGGAAACGATGTTGCCCACCACGTTGGACGATTTCACGTAACACACGCTTGCGAGCGTCTTCTTCGGTTGGAGGATCAAAATACGCGGACTCATCGAGTTTGTCAGCGATCGTGGTCATCTCCTTTGGATCAAGAATCTCCGAAGGATCAAGGACGACTTTCTCTGGCGGAGCAACGGAACTAGAGGACTCAGATGGAGTGACGCCACTCTTCTCTGACGCAACTGGTCGCTCCTGAATTAGCGCCGGCGTCGCAAGCGTTGTTGACCGTTTGAGTCGAATGAACTTCCACTTCGCCTCTGATTCTCGACCACGTAGGGCACCCACTTTTCCAGTGAGTTTTTCGGCCCAGTGATGAAGTTCTTCGTGGAGCGTGAGATCTCGTCTATATCTTTCACGAAAAATACTTTCAATCGCATCTCTTGCTGGCCCACCACCAGTCTCAACTAGCTCTCGATCGTATTCTTCGGGGCTGACATGCAAATACCCGCACCATTTGTTTGGGCCGAAGGTCCGAGAATCTTCATCCCACAGCCAGCCAATAGTGGCTTCCCCCCGCGCAAATCACTTTCTTCGCCCAACGAGGATCACGTTTTCCAAATTCCTGGAACCGTGCAAGCAAGTCGCGAACTTGGCTTATCGTTCGTACTCTCTCGAGCATTTGGGCCACCTCCCGCTTTCGACACTTTGCCGATTCAGTGAGCACGATCACTTTTGCAAGCTGTTGATGATCTGCTCCACGCTGGCGAGCTGCTTTTTGTAGTTCTCCAGTGCATCGCGGGTTTGTTGGAGGACGTCGGCGGGGGCTTTGGCGACGAAGCCTTCGTTCTGGAGTTTCTTTTCGTTCGAGGTGATCAGGCCGCGAAGTTTCTCCGCCTCTTTGCGTTGGCGAGCGAGTTCGGCGTCGCGGTCGATCAGACCTTCCAGCGGGACGAAGCCGTCGGCGTCGGTCAAACTAAAACTGGCGGAGCAGGTTGGCGGTTGTACGTCGGCTCCGGCGGCGGCGAGTAACGCTTTCGAGAGATTCTCGAACTGCGCGGCGACGTGTTGCATCTCGGAGGCGATGCCGGCGCTGCAACGCATGTGGAGTTGGATCGGGGTGCTCGGCGCGATGTTGTAGAGCGCGCGGACGTTGCGTACGGCGACGATCGTTTCTTGCAGCCGCTCGAAGCGGCGTTCGAGTTCGCGGTTTTGCCACGACGTCGGGACGTCGGGCCAGGGAGCGATCATGACGCTGGATGCGGAGGGTTGCGGGTGCAGCATGTTTAACCCCTGCCCCATCGGGGCGGGTGGCGAGTTGGCATTGGCGTTGTCAGCCGGTCGCGCGCACGCCGTTGGCGTTGCGGTTAAACAATTCAATCCCCTCACCGGCGCGATCTCATTCAGACGTTGCCACAGTTCTTCCGTAATGAACGGTGCGAACGGGTGTAGCAGGCGGACGATGGTGTCGAGGACGCTGACGAGGACTCGTTGAGCCGTCGGCTTCAGCGATTCGTCGCGGAGGCGCGGCTTGATCATTTCCAGATACCAATCGCAGAACTCGTTCCAGACGAAGTCGCGCAGGATGCGAGTCGCCTCGTCGAAGCGGTAGCGGCCGAGCATCGAGGTGACCTCGCCGCAAGTGTGGGACAGACGGCTGAGAATCCATAGGTCTTCGAGTTTCAGATCCGACTCGGCGACGGGGCCGGGTGTGTACCCGGCGAACGGGGGGCGTAAGCCCCCTGGTGGCGTCGGCGCTTCAACACTTCCATCGGGACCAGGGGGCTGACGCACCCCGTTCGCCTGATCGGCAGAGGCAACCGCCGGCGGCATCAAGTTCAGCATCGCGAACCGCGCCGCGTTCCAGAGTTTGTTACAGAAATTGCGGCCGTACTCGAAGCGTTCGCTGACGACGCGAGCAACTGGTTCGCCGGGGTCGGGTTCGAACCAGGGGCTGCTGTACTGCGAGGCGGTTTTGCATTTCGCGCATTTGACGCGCGGTTTCGCTCCGCCGCCGGGGACGGCTTTTTGGTGCTCCAGCGTCTGCGGGATGACGTGGCCGCAGTGAGGGCACTCGTACCCGACCGGCAGGCGCACGTCCTGCGTCTCGCCGGCGAAGCTGGCGATGGTGAACCGCACGGCGTCGGTGCCGTACTTGTCGATCAGGTCCAGCGGATCGACGCCGTTCCCCTTCGACTTCGACATCGTCTGCCCAAACCCATCGAGAATCTTCGGGTGAATGCAGACATGCCGGAACGGCACGTCCCCCATGTTGTACAACCCCGTCAGCACCATCCGAGCCACCCACAGCGTGATGATGTCGCGCGACGTGACCAGCACGTTGCCGGGGTAGAAGTAGGAGAGAACTTCGTTAGTCCCCGGATGTTCCTGGCTAGCGGGGGGCGTCAGCCCCCCGGTTCGCTGAGAGTCTGGCGACTCCGAGTCCGGTGACGTTCCACCAACCGGGGGGCTAACGCCCCCCCCTAGCCCGGAGTCATCACGCGCGCTCATCGGCGAATTGTGTTCCGTGTCCGGCCAACCGAGCGTCGCGTGCGGCCAGAGCGCCGAACTGAACCATGTGTCGAGAACATCTTCGTCCTGCACCATGCCCCCGCGTTCGAGAAGTGCCTCGATCTCCGGGTGGCCGGGCGCCACACACACGAGGATCCGCTTTGGATCAGTAGGTGACAACCGCCCGCAAATTCGATCTCGAAACTGTTCGGCGAGTTCAATGTTGACGCCGTCCGCCGCAACGGTCCCCGCAAACGGAAAGAGTGCCGGAATGTACTGTTGAATTGCATAATCAGGCAGGTCGACGCCGAGTCCCTCGGCACTCCCCGACCACACTGGAATGCGATGTCCCCACCAGAGCTGTCGGCTGATGCACCAGTCCCGTTTCTCGCCGAGCCAGTCCATGTAGCTGGTCGTGTAGCGCGACGGGAAGAATTTCACTTTGCCGTCGCGGACGGCTTGCATGGCGGCCTCGGCGAGCGTGTCCATCTTCACGAACCACTGGTCGCTCAAGAACGGCTCGATGGGGGTCTTCGAGCGGTCGCTGTGCATCAGCGGGATCGTGCGGTCCTCGACCTTTTCGAAGTGGCCGAGCGTTTTCATATCGTCGACGACCCGCTCGCGAGCCGCAGACATCGTCAGCCCGGCGTACTGGCCGCCGTGCTCGTTGAGCGTGCCATCCGGGTTGAGGATATTGATCATCGGCAACTTATTCCGCAGCCCGCACGCATAGTCGTTCGGATCATGCGCCGGCGTGACCTTCACGCACCCCGTGCCCAGCGTTTTGTCC
>CAZPUJ010000496.1:0-9433 GCA_964589725.1 uncultured Planctomycetaceae bacterium | reverse complement strand
GAGCGGCCGTCGATGCGATGACCCTCGCCGCTGACTTGTTCGGGACTGGCATAGCCGGGCGTGCCACAGACCTGGCCGGCGGAGCTGTCCTCATCGCGCAACGCCAAGCCGAAGTCCATCAGAAAAATCTGAAAGTCGCCGTTGCGGAGCATCACGTTGGCGGGCTTCAGATCGCGATGCACAATGCCGCGCTCGTGCGCGTACTGCAACGCTCCCGCGATCACCCGCATCACTTTCGCCAGGTAACTGTACTTCTTTTCAACATGAAACCCGCGCACCAGTTTGCTGAGCGGGACGCCGTCAATGAACTGCGAGACGATGTACACCGGGAACTCAGCGGTCTGCCCGATGTCGAACACGCGGACAATGTTCTCGTGTTCGAACTTGGCGAGAACCTACGCCTCGCGGCGGTATTCTTCGAGCTGTGCCGACTCCCAGTGGTTGTCCCGCCGAGGCACTTTGATGGCGACTCGCCGGTGCAACTGTGGATTTTTGGCTTCGAAGACTGTGCCGAACCCGCCCTCACCCAATTTGCCGAGCACGTGATATCGGCCGATCGTCGGCGGTTGTTTGGCGGCGAAGATCAGTGTCGGCGCGACTGACTCGTCAGGCTGCTGGGATGCGTCGCCTCCGATTGGCAGGGGCTTCACGTTCTCACTTCGAAACAGTTCCGGCAGCCGGTCGCGCAATTCCGGAAACCGTGCGGCGTAGTCGTCCACCGACGGAGCTTCGCCAGCGGTGCCGCGCAATTCGACCTCGATCGCGATCAACTCCCACGCCGCGTCCAAACGATCCTGCTCGACGGCGTCCCGCAACACGTCTTCAATCGATAACCGCTGGCCGCTCCTCCATGCGGCTTCAAAGCGGTTGCAAAGGCGGTCGATGGGCTGCTGCGCCTGGTTGATTGGGCCGTCCGCATTCATGAAGTTGACTTTCGAACTGGCAGCGTGGCCGAGCTAAAGTCTGGCAACCTCACGATACAGCTTGACGTGCGCCGCGACCATCGAGTCGAGGCTGAACTCCAGGGCAGGCTAGTTCTTCCGTCCGCGCGTAAGTGAGGGCGAATACTCCACAGAGCAAGGGAATCCTCGCGTTCTGGAGCGCCCGCCCTCGCTAACGCTTCGGGTTACATGACTGAGCAGCCTTCGCATATTGAAACTTCCGCCTGCCCCCGTGTTCGGCTGCGATGTGTTGACGGATCGAGTCCAGGTTGGTGCGATAGTGGCCCACAGGAAATCAAGGAGTTCCACCATGTCGCACGTGCATGAAGTTCGACACCCGCTCATTCAGCACCACTTGACTCAATTACGTGAGAAGCGAACTCTGCCGGACGAATTCCGGCGGCTGGTACATCGGCTCGCGGTGTTGCTGGCGTATGAAGCGACTCGCGATTTGGCGACTCACGACATCGACATCGAAACTCCGCTGACTACGACAACGGGTCGGCAGTTGTCGCAGCGCATCGGCCTGGTGCCGATCCTGCGAGCCGGTTTGGGAATGGTCGACCCGCTGCTGAACCTGATGCCGCAAGCCGAAGTCTGGCACTTGGGCCTATATCGCGATGAGGCCACGGCGCGGCCCGTGGAATACTACAGCAAGCTGCCGACACACAGCCCCGTCGACGTGGCGCTCGTCCTGGATCCGATGTTGGCCACGGGTGGCTCGGCCATCGCCGCGCTCTCGGCGCTGCGTCAATGGGGCGTCCCCAACCTGCGAGTGCTGTCGCTCATCGCCGCTCCCGAAGGAATCCGCAGCGTCATCGAAGCCTTCCAAAAAGTTCAGCTCTTCGTCTGCGCCATCGACGCCGAATTAGATTCCCACAAATTCATCGTCCCCGGTTTGGGCGATGCGGGAGACCGCAGCTTCAACACGCTGCCGTGACGAACGAGGCAGATCATGGTTCGCATCATGAGCAAGATCAAACGTGTTCCGTTGTCTCGCGCCGGCGCCGAGCTTGGCGAGTTCGTCGCGAAACCAGTCGGTCCACCGATGGCTCTGACACAGCGAGGCAAGATTGTTGCGGTGGTTTATCGCTGCGACAGTGAAGACGACATCGTGCATCTCTCCTGGGAAAAATCGCCGCGACTCTGCGAGATCATCGAGCAGGCTGAAGAAGATTTGCGGCAGGGAAAAGGTATTCCTCACGACGAGTTTTGGAAGCTCGTCGAAGCGGACACGAAGGCGCGCGCAGCCAAGAAGGCTCGCAAAACGACGAAAGCGAAGGTGCGGGCATGAACACTCGCGGCTGGCTGGTGGGCGGTCTTTTAAGCGTCGCGGTCGGAAGCATGTCTGTCGGACGCGCAGAGGAATCGTCACCGATTCAAGTCTTCGAGCGCCGCATCCTGCCGATTTTCCAGTCCGACCAGCCGAGTAGCTGCGTGCAGTGCCACTTGGCCGGAGTTGACTTGAAAAACTACATCCGGCCGAGCAGCGACGACACGTTTCGATCACTGCGCGATCAAGGCCTTGTCGATCTCGACAAGCCCGAGCAATCGAAGATTCTCGCGCTGATCAAGATGCGCGACACGGACAATCCTGGCGCGAATTTGTTGCACGCGACGACGCGCGAGGCCGAGGCGGCCGCGTTCGCCGAGTGGCTCAAGGCCTGTTGTCGTGATCCAAAGTTGCGCAACGCTTCCAAGCTGGCGAAGGACGAACTCGCGAAACCGGCAAGACCCGACGAGGTGATTCGATACGCGCGGACCGATCGGCTGCTGGAGCTGTTCGAGCGAAACATCTGGGGGCAACGGCATCGCTGCATGGGTTGCCACGCCGAAGGCTCGGCGCAGAATCGCAAGCTCGTCGAGAAGGACGGCGAGCAAGTCGCCTGGATGAAGAAGACCGCGGCCGAAACCATGACCTACCTCATCCGAACGAAGTATCTGATCGACGTCGAGAATCCGGAACAGAGCCTGCTGCTGCGCAAGCCGCTAAAAGAGGTCGAACACGGTGGCGGCCAGAAATTCCTGAAAGGAGACTTGGGGTACAAGGACTTTCGGGCCTGGCTGGAAGACTACGCCAAGGTCGTTCGCGACGAGTACGCGAAAGCGTCGGACCTCCCGAAGTCCGATCCGCGACAGCTCCGACAATTCAGCAGCGAGCTGTGGTTCAAGCTCGAAAACACGCCGCCGGCCTGGGGCGACAAGCTGCTGCAAGTGACCATTCACCGTTGGGACGATCACGCGAAGCAGTGGGACGCCGCGCCGATCGCGATCTCGGATCGGCAGACGTCTGCCAAGCTCAAGATCTGGCAGCACACACTCACGCTGCTGGCCACCGATGGCTCGAAGCCAGCGCAGGACTGGCGTCGAATCGCCGCTTTGCCCGCCGGCAGATACCTCGTCAAGGTACATGTCGATCGCTCCGGCCGCACGCTCACCGACTGGCGTGCCACGCTCCGCGACGACGACTTCGTCGGCCAATCCGAATTCCGCGCCGACTGGCGGCCCGGCTACACAGCCATGACCCGAGTCGACGCCGCGACAGTCAAAAAGTGAGTGGTCTACCGCGCCGCGATCAAGACCGGTGCGGGGGACTTCAACCATTCTTGCAGCGACCGCACGCGGATCGTGGGATTCTGCGCGAGAGCTTCAAGGGCTTGGACGAACGCTAGGCAGCCGGGCACAGTGGTGACGCACGGCACTCCATAGAGAACAGCGGCCGCGCGGATCTTGCCTTCGTCTGTGCGGGCACCTTTGCCAGATGGCGTGTTGAAGATGAGCTGCACGTCGCCGTTGGCCATGTAGTCGAGCAAATTCGGGCGGCCGTCTTGCAACTTCTTGACGGTATCGACTTGCAGGCCCGCTTCGGCCAGAACGCGAGCCGTACCGGACGTGCCGAGGATTTTGTAGCCCAGCGCTTGCAGGCGGCGAGCCGGTTCAATCATCAATAGCTTGTGATGGCGAGCCATACTGAGGAAGACTTTCCCGCCTGTCGGCATCTTGCAGCCGGCGCCGAGTTGGCTCTTCGCGAAGGCGATCGGGAATTCTTTGTCGATACCCATGACCTCGCCGGTGGAACGCATCTCCGGGCCGAGGATGATGTCGACGCCGTGGAAGCGATTGAAGGGAAAGACGCTCTCTTTGACCGAGGTGTGTTTGGGCCAGAGTTCCTCGGTGACGCCTTGCTCGCGCAGCGAGACGCCGGCCATGATTTTGGCGGCGATCTTCGCCAGCGGCCGGCCGGTCGCCTTCGACACGAAGGGTGAAGTGCGGCTGGCTCGCGGGTTGACTTCCAGCACATAGACGATGTGCCGTCCGTCCTCTTCCTTGACGGCGAATTGAATGTTCATCAAGCCGCGCACTTGCAGCGCTTTCGCCAGCTTGTAAGTCGCTTGGCGGATCTCCTCGATGACCGACGGCGTCAGCGAGTTCGGTGGCAACACACAGGCAGAATCGCCGGAGTGCACTCCCGCTTCTTCAATGTGCTCCATGATGCCGCCGACAACCACATCCTGACCGTCCGCGAGCGCGTCGACATCGACCTCGGTCGCGTCTTCCAGAAATTTGTCGACCAAGATCGGGCGGCCTTGCGAGACCTCGACGGCGTCGTTGACGTACTTCAGCAGTTGCGCTTCGTCGTAACAAATCTCCATCGCTCGGCCGCCGAGCACGAAGCTGGGGCGAATGAGCACCGGATATCCGATTCGTTCGGCCGCGTGCCGAGCGCCGGCAATGTCGGTCGCGGTGTCGTTCGGCGGCTGATGCAGGCCGAGCTGATCGAGAATAACTTGGAATCGCTGACGATCTTCGGCCGCATCGATCATGTCGGGCGACGTACCAATGATCTTCACACCCGCAGCCTCAAGACCCTTCGCCAGATTGAGCGGTGTTTGGCCGCCGAACTGCACGATCACGCCGTCAGGCTGCATACGGTCGCAGATGTTGAGCACGTCTTCGGTCGTCAGCGGTTCGAAGAACAGCAAGTCCGACGTGTCGTAGTCGGTGCTGACGGTCTCCGGATTCGAGTTCACCATGATCGACTCGATGCCCAGTTCCCGCAGCGCGAAGCTGGCATGACAACAACAGTAATCGAACTCGATGCCCTGCCCGATGCGGTTCGGACCGCCGCCTAAGATCATGATCCGCTGCTTGTCGGTCTTCGGCGGCGTTTCGTCCTCTTGCTCGTAGGTCGAGTAGTAATACGGCGTGTAGGCCTCGAACTCGGCCGCACAGGTATCGACCTGCTTGAACATGGCCTCGATACCCAGCCGCTTGCGGTAGCGGCGAACGTCCATCTCGGTGACATCCCACCAGCCGGCGAGCTGCTGATCCGAGAAGCCGCTTTGCTTGGCGAGTCGCAGGAGCGTGGCATCGGCCGCTTCGAGTCGCGGGCACGATCGGATTTCGCTTTCGATCTCGAGCAATTCACGGATGTGATTCAGAAACCACGGATCGATGTTCGTGAGGTCATAGATGTGCTCGACGGACAGTCCGGCCTTGAACGCGTAGCGGATGAAGTAAATTCGCTCGGCGTTTGGCACGGACAGTTTCGATTCGATTTGGTCGAGGCTTGGTTGGTTCGGCGTGCCCCACAAATCTTTTTTGCCGCCGCCGAGACCGAAGTGTCCGGTCTCCAGGCCGCGGAGCGCCTTTTGCAACGACTCCTTGAACGTGCGGCCGATGGCCATCGTCTCGCCGACGGACTTCATCTGAATGGTCAGCGTCGAGTCCGCGTCGGGGAATTTTTCAAACGTCCAGCGCGGTACTTTGGTGACGACGTAGTCGATCGTCGGCTCGAAACAGGCGAGTGTTTCGCGCGTGATGTCGTTGGGGATTTCATCCAGCCGATAGCCGACGGCCAGCTTGGCCGCGATCTTCGCGATCGGGAAGCCGGTCGCCTTCGACGCCAGGGCCGACGACCGGCTGACGCGCGGATTCATCTCGATGATGACCATGTGGCCGTTCCGCGGGTTGATCGCAAATTGCACGTTCGAGCCGCCGGTCTCGACGCCGATCTCACGGATGCAGGCGATCGTGGCGTCGCGCATTCGCTGGTATTCTTTGTCGGTCAAAGTCTGCGCGGGAGCGACCGTGATCGAGTCGCCGGTATGCACACCCATCGGATCGAAGTTTTCGATCGAGCAAATGATCACGACGTTGTCGGCCACGTCGCGCATCACTTCCATCTCGTACTCCTTCCAGCCAATGACTGACTCCTCGATCAGCACCTCGTTGACCGGTGATAGCGACAACCCCTTGCGGACTTTGTCGTCGAATTCGTCACGGTTGTACGCGATGCCGCCGCCCGTTCCGCCGAGCGTGAAGCTGGCTCGAATGATCGCCGGCAGCCCGACTTCCTTGAACGCCTCGCGAGCCTCGTCCAACGAATGCACAATCACAGACTTCGGGACATCCAGCCCGATCTTCATCATCGCTTGTTTAAATTGATCGCGCTCTTCGGCCTTTGCGATGACTTCGGCATTCGCACCGATCAGCTCGCACTCGAACTTTTTGAGGATGCCCTGTCGATGCAGTTCCATCGCGGTGTTGAGGCCGGTCTGCCCGCCGAGCGTCGGCAGCACCGCATCGGGACGCTCTTTCTCGATGATCTTGGCAACGTATTCCCACGTGATCGGCTCGACATAGGTTCGGTCAGCCATTTCCGGGTCGGTCATGATGGTCGCTGGGTTCGAGTTGACCAGCACGACCTCGTACCCGTCTTCCCTCAACGCTTTGCACGCCTGAGTGCCGGAGTAATCAAACTCGCACGCCTGGCCAATCACGATCGGCCCGGACCCAATGATCAGGATTTTGTGAATGTCGTCTCGTCGAGGCACGGGAAATTCCAGTTATTTCTGCGGTCGGAACAGCCACTTTAGCCCGGATTATGCTTCGTCATGGGATTTGGGTGACAGCGTGTTTGATACTAGCCCGACGCGCAAGCGAGGGAAACGTGTTGTCCGTCCCTCGCTTGCGCGTCGGGCTAGCGTGGGTTGGTGCGCAATTCGCGTTAGATTGAGGCGCGATCCTCCGTGACCGTCGCAGTCCTCACGACGGCAATGCTCGCGCGCAAATCACCCCAACGGTAACTATTTGGCCGCGAGATTCAAGGAACCGGCGCGAGTTCCGCACGGCATTGCGCTGAGTGAAGGCGGCCGCGCGAAGCACGTTTGCCAAATTTCTGCGACTAAGGTTTTCCGTTCAGTCGAGAAGTCCGCCGAGGTCGCCTGCAAGCACGGAGTCAACCAATTCGTTCCACGCAGCTTGCGATCGACGAGTCGCGAAAAGAATCGGACGTATGTCTTCCGACTCAGAATCAATGTCGGCAACTGACGACGAAACAGTGGAGCGAGCGTCGGTGGATTCAAGCTTGCCGCTGAAGGAAGCCACGATGCCGATAAGTGCCGACGGCGCGTCGTCCTGTCCGCGGAGGTTGGCGAGCGGGGCGGCGTCAGCCCCCCGGTTGTTGATGACCGCCGACGGGGCCTCGTCTTGTCCGCGGACAGGCAGGGTGAGCGGAATGGCTTGGGTGAGTCCGTCGGCTGCGAGGTTGCCGCTGGAACCATCTGCCCGCTCGATCGTCGGAGGATGGGCACTCTTGCCCGTCTCGTTCGTAAGGATGTTGCCGCTGGAACCATCTGCCAGCTCGATAAAGTGTCTTGTTCCGGCGGCCAGCGACTCCGCCATGACGCCGTCGCCGTCGACATGCTCCAGGCCAATCAAATGTCCCATCTCGTGCATGACGACCGAGAGCAAATCGACCTGATCCGCCGGTGCGGAACGCACTGCTTCCGGCAGGAACTCGGAATCGTCAAGCGGAGTCTGGTCCACAAACCAGCCGAGCCCCGCGCCGTCGGAATCGATCGTGATCACGCCGGGCATACTCCAGCCAAGCTCGCCATCAGGCAGGTTGTCAATTTGCGTCTTAAGTGAAGCCAGTGCCTGCTGCTGCTGAGAGGTCAGGCCGATGGCATTCCAACGAACCGCTGCCGCCGTCATGATTGGCTCAAGAGCCTCTTGAGAAAGTAGAACTGTGTTTGCCGAAGTAGGCACCGACTGTCCGTCGAGTTCCAGAGCCAGCCTGGTTTGAATGTTCCCGCCGGACAGTTTTCGCAGCGCGGTCAGACCCGTGGTGCTGACATAAGTGCTGCTGGCGAACCACAGCCCTAACGGCGTTTTCACCGTGATCGCGATGGTGTCGTTGTTACCCGGCTCACCGTTGTCGACCAGCCGGACATCGAGCGCCGCCTGCTGTCCGCCGGGGTTGACCAGAATCGGCAGATCCGGATTGGTGACGTCGGTGATATTCGCCTTGCTCGAAAACAGGGTCGCGTTGGGCGCCGTGGCCAGTGTTAGGGCATTGATGGCACTGCTCTTCACCTGATAGGTCTTACCATCCTGGCTGCGGACGATGATCGTCATCTTCCCATGCGGATTCGTTCCGCTGCTGTTGTACTTGACGTTGAAGCCGAAGTTGGTTTTTGCGTTGGCTAGAGGGAGCACCGACCCAGTGACCGAGCTTTCGCCGCTGGGAGCCGTGTTGGTCACGTATCCACCACCATTGATCGAACCGGGCACCGGCCTGGCCACTAAAATGGTTGTTGCCGCAATACCTGTGTAGTAATTATTGACCTTGATGTAGATCGAGTAGTCCGTGGCATCAGTGCCGGCGTCGAAGCTGAAACTGGCAGTCGACTTCCCAACGGTCGGGTCCAACGAATTCATCAGCGTGACGGCGGATCCCGGGATCGTGTACTTCAGCGTGGTCCCGACGTAGGCGCAGAAAGTCACGCTGGCATTCCGGATGTCTCCCCGGTATCCGACGCCGTCATTGGTGTCATAAATCGTGGCACTCAGATTGACCGTGGTCGTGGCCGTTGACGCGTTACTGGTCACGAACAGATAGTTGCCCGTGTAGTCGGCGGTCGCGTTTTCCTTGGTCACCGTGAGCGTGTTGCTTCCCAGGCTGCCGGTAAAGGCGGCGTTAGAGCTCACAAACACGGCCCGATAGCTGTAGGCGGCGGGGGCGAGCAAGATTTGACCGGTCGAGACCGTAACGGTCGTTGTGTACGGACCTGTTCCTGTACCTGTAGTAGCCTGATTAGTGAAGGTTGCGGACGCGTATGGAATCCACGCAGCACCGACGTAGATAGAAAACGTCACCGTCCCGCTGACAGTCGCAGCCACTCCGGTGCTGATGGCGGCGCTCCACGGAACCATATCGCTGTATTGCACGCTGGCCACGGCGACATTCGTCGCCGTGTCGTTGTCGATGATCGTGCCCAACCCGCTGGCGTCGCCGCCGGTGAACGTGGCCCGCGTGGCGTCCGTCGCGCCGCCGAACAGCGCGTTGGTCAGGTTCGCATTGAACGTCTCGTTGTCCTCGACGATGCTGTCGTTGTTGACCGTGACCGTGACCGTGTCCGTCAGGTCCGTGCTGTCCCCGGTGATCGTGAACGTGGCCCCCACGATGGCCGTGTAGTCCGTGCCGG
>CAZPUJ010000495.1:0-11103 GCA_964589725.1 uncultured Planctomycetaceae bacterium | reverse complement strand
GGAGCAGAAATCCACACGCTCGTAGGGCATTCGCAAGGGGTAACGAGCGTTGCGTTTAGCCCAGACGGCGCACGGCTTGCGTCAGCGAGTACGGATGAAACAATTAAGGTCTGGGATGTCCGGACAGGTGCCGAGCTTCAGACGTTCAAGGGAGATTCGAGCCAAGTTTGGAGCATGGCGTTCAGCCCAGATGGCTCGTGGCTCGCGGCGGGATACGGATGGCAATCGCTTAGCGATCCGAGTGGATTACCATGGAGCGAAAATCCAGGACAAATCATTATCTGGGATGTGCGGACTGGAGCAAAGTTGCGCACGTCATCGGCACATTCAGACTACGTGACAAGCGTCGCATTTCACCCCGACGGGGTTCGGCTTGTGTCGGGAAGTCGCGATCAAACAGTCAAGTTGTGGGACGCGCGCAACGGTGCTGAACTCGCTACGTTAACGGAACACCGTGGTGAGGTGTGGAACGTCGTGTTTAGTCCGGATGGGAATTCGCTTGTGGCGGGAAGTGGCGGTACCGGGCAGGGCTTGGAAGGTGATGTCGGCAATCCCAACGAGATCAAACTTTGGGAAACACGGCGGCGTTCCGAATTTCGGACGTTGGTGGGAAACGCGGGGGAGATAACGAAGGTCACGTTTAGCCCGGATGCGTCTCGGCTTGTCAGCCAAGATTCGGATAGACAAATGCTGGCTTGGGATATTCAGACGGGTCGACCTACCCCACTGCCGGACGACTTCCCCGACATCAACTCGTGGCCGACGCATGCAGCGAATCGTCGATGGCTGGCACTGCCATACAAGAATCGCGTGCGACTAATTGACCTCACCGTCAAAGACCTCGAGATCGAGAGAGCATATCGCGCGTTTAAGGCCAAACTCGATCCATGGTGGCATGCGGAACAAACGGCGAAGGCCGAAGCGGACCACACACGATACGCCGTCACCTTTCATCGCACATGGCTGGCCAAAGCCAAACCCGACGACACCGAAGCCTGGACCCAACTCCAAACCACCGCCGCCAAAAACGTCGCTGAAAACCAACCCCTCCCACCAGTCACCGTCCAACTCTACCAAGCCCGCAACGAACCGCCGCCAACAAAGAATGCTGACTGATCAAGTCCCGTCGTAGTCGTCGGTGTGGGACGCTCGGCCGTGGACGCCGGAATTACGAGCGGAGAGTGAGGCGTTGAGTCTGATCCACTTCCTGCGTGACCAGGGCCAACCCCAGTCCAAATGGCTAGACGCCATCGCGGCTGACCAGACGATCAGCGAGCCAGTCCGCCAGCGCGCCCTGCAATTCGCTCGCGAGTGGAAGTAGCCCTCATCGCCCCGCGTGAGGTTAGCCGAACGTGCGAAAGACGCGGTTTGGTGATTGCGAGTCGAACGTGCATATGACGTCGGTAAAGCGTCGGCTTTCGTCACGCGGAGCGATGACGGCTACTTTGAAGCCGCTACCATGCGGCCGGAGCCGCGTGCGGAGCGCGAGGCTCTGAGTCTGATTCACTTCCTGCGTGACCAGGGCCAACCTCGGGCAAAATGGCTCGACACCATCTCAGCGGACCAGACCATCAGCGAACCCGTCCGTCAGCGTGCCCTGCAATCCGCTCGCGAGTGGAAGCCGTAGGTTGGGGCTCTGTCCCGACCAGAAGGCGTGATCAGAACGAGCGTACGACGTCGCAGCGCGGCGTGCGTGGGAAACTCACATGCGAAAACATCAAGAGAGAGTCGGGACGGAGTCCCAACCTACGGGCGGAGCGTGAGGCTCTGAGTCTGATTCACTTTCTGCGTGACCAGGGCCAACCCCAGTCCGAATGGCTCGACATCATCTCGTCAGACCAAACCATCAGCGAACCAGTTCGCCAGCGCGCCCTGCAATTCGCTCGCGAATGGAAATAGCGTAGGTCGGCCACAACAACGTCGCTTCACCTGGGCTCATCGGCTTTCAGTAGAGTTCTTTCTCCAGCAGAGTCGAAATGTCGCGGGCACCGTGTAGCACACGGATGATTTCGATCCCCTGTTCGATGGGACGATAGAAAACCAACATCTTGGGAAACCCACGAACCGGCCAGACGTGAATCCTGCGGTCGAGGTTCTTGTCGCTGTCCCAAAGGAAGCCTCGGTCAGGCGATTCGACGAGAAGCTGAAACGTTGCCTCCACCGCTTCGAGGAATCGAGTCGCGGCGTGATGGCTCTGCTTGGCGAGGTAGACCAATTGCTCGTCGACGTCGCGTTCGGCTTGCCGCCGGATTTCCAAGCGGCTCACGATGCCGACTCCGGCGTGACCGAGGCAATCAGTTCTCGCCTTTTCGCCCACCAATCCGGCGTGATCTCGATGGCTTCGGATTTCAGCCCCTCGGCCAGCGCTTGCTCAATTTCTGTTCGCCAGGCCGCGCGGCGGTCGGCTTCAAGTAAGTATTCGACGAAGGCATTCACGCCCGTGAACCCGCGCGCCTGAGCTTGCTGCTCCGCATACGCGGCGAGTGGTTCGCACACTGAAAGTTGCCGTTGCGACATGATTGATCCTCCGAGGCACAGATTAGCGTCGCTCGACAATGATGACGAGCCTTTTGGAGTTTGCTCGTCCGCGGACTCTGAAGTTGCGAGCGGAGCGTGAGTCCGCCGCGGCGGATGAGTCTGATTCACTTCCTGCGTGACCAGGGCAAACCCCAGACCGAATGGCTCAACGCCATCTCGGCGGACCAGACCATCAGCGACCCCGTCCGCCACCGCGCCCTGCAATTCGCTCGCGAGAGGAAATCGTAGGATGGGCACTCTTGCCCGTCTGCGGTTCGGCTCGCTCGCATGACAACGACAAAGACAAGACGGCCAAGAGTGGCCATCCTACATGGCTCGCCGTCATTGCCGCCGATCAAACCATCACCGAACCCGTCCGTCAGCGCGCCCTCCAATTCGCCCGCGAGTGGAAGTAGCTCGTAGAGAGAGCAAAGGGTCGTGTGCCGAATTTGAATTCTCAAGATTTGTCCAAGCCCAGGCGGTCGCTATAGTCCCAACGCTGACCTCGCGCCCTTTGGCCCGGCTAGAAACTGCCTTCGCGTCTTCGGATGTAATTCGTGCGCGCCGTACGCGCAATTTGTCCCCTCTCCCCGGAATTGGGGGAGAGGAACAGGACGCGAGGGCCGAGCGATGCACAGGCCGATGAACCCCCCTCACCCCAGCCCTCTCCCCCGATGCGGGGGAGAGGGAGCAAGGTTGCGGGCGCAGCCCGCGTTAGGAATTCACTCGCCATGACTCGATTGCTGTCGTTCTTCGGTGGTTTGTCGTTGCTGTGTTTGATCGGCTGTTTGTCAGGCTCGAACGACGCGCCGAAACAAACTTCGTCGAACGGAGTGAACTCCGACGGAACGACGGCGGCCGACGTGAACAACCACGCCACGAAACCCGATGCCGTCGAACTCGCCCTGAACTGGTTCCCCGAAGCCGAGCATGGCGGCTTCTTCGCGGCAGAGGTTCACGGACTGTTCGCCGAGCGTGGGCTGCAAGTGAAGCTCGTCTCCGGCGGGCCGGGAGTGCCGGTGATTCAGAATGTCGCCAGCGGCAAGATGCTGTTTGGCGTGACCAATGCCGATCTCGTGTTGCTCGGTCGAGCACAAGAAGCCGATGTCGTGGCCGTGTTCGCGCCGATCCAGCAGAGTCCGCGGTGCCTCATGGTTCACAAGAAGTCGGGCATTGCCAAGTTTGAAGACCTCAAAGACATGACTCTGGCGATCAATCCGAACCAAACCTTTTTGGGATTCATGAAGAAGCGATTGTCGCTGACCAACGTGCGCATCGTGCCGTACTCCGGCAGCGTCGCTCCGTTTCTGCAAGACGACGGATTGGGCCAGCAGGCGTATGTCTTCAGCGAACCGTTCACCGCCGAGAAACAAGGTGGCGATCCGCACAACCTGATGGTCTCGGACTTAGGTTTCAATCCGTATACCAGCGTGCTGATCACTCGTGGCGAAGTCATTCGAGAAAGGCCGGACCTCGTGAAGCGGATGGTCGAGGCGTGCGCTCTCGGCTGGCGAAAGTACCTTGACGAGCCGGGGCCGACGAACGAGCTCATTCACTCGCGAAACCCGGAGATGGATCTTGACATCCTGGAGTTTGGCACCAAAACGCTGAAGCCGCTGTGCGAGACCGGCCTCTCCGCGCCGGAGCGACTCGGCGAAATGACGTCCGAATGCTGGCAGACGCTGACGGAACAACTCATCGAAGCGGAAGCCCTCAAGCCCGGCAGCGTCGATCCGACGAAGGCGTTCGATACGACGTTCTTGCCGAAGTAACTCTTTGCCCGGTTCGCTGGCCCCGCCGAGGAGAGGGGTCGCGCGGCGCAGGCCGCAAATCCGAAATCCGAATCTCGAAATCCGAAACAAGCACGGAATTCCCACGGCTGGCTAATTCTTGATCTTACGGCATTTTTAGCCCGGGCCCTCGTGGCCTGGATGATGGAAACTCCGCCTATTTTCTTGACTGGCTCGAATGAACCTGGCCACAAGGGCCGGTACTACAGTTTGTCCAAGGAGACTTGCGGCATGCTTCGATTCCAGATCATGCTTGCCTTGCTCGCATCGCTGATCGCGTTGACGGCTCGCTCGGAAGAAGGGACGTTGATTCTTCATGGTGGCGGCAACGTATCGAAGGAGGTGCGCGATCGGTTTTTCGAATTGGCCGGCGGCCAGCAGGCGAAGCTGATTGTGATTCCGACAGCCGATCCGGATACGCCAGATGACGACGCTCGGCTACAATCATGGCGAGTCCGTGGACCCGCGTCGCTCCGACTGTTGCATGCGAACACGCGCGAGCAGGCGGAGGTGGAACGCTTCTCCGAGCCGATCAGGTTGGCCACCGGCGTGTGGATCAGTGGCGGTCGGCAGAGCATTCTGGCGGCGACGTACCTGCGGACTCCGGTCGAGCGAGAACTAACCGCGTTGCTCAAACGCGGTGGCGTGATCGCCGGCACTTCGGCCGGAGCGGCGATTCAAAGCCGCGTCATGATCGTCCGCGGCGAAGCGCGCGAGGGATTTGATCTGCTACCGAATGGCGTGGTCGATCAACACTTCGTTGCGCGGGATCGGCAACATCGTCTGTTGCAGGTTTTGGCCGCTCATCCCAACCGTTTTGGCGTGGGCATCGACGAGAACACCGTGGCCATGATTCGCGGTGACCGGCTGGAGGTCATCGGCGAATCGACCGTCACTGTCTGCGTCGCGGCGACTGGCGATCAGCCGTCCCGAACGGAGCGGCTCAAGGCGGGCGAGACCATTGACCTGAAGCCGATTCGAGCGGCGGTGACCGTGCGGCAGTCAGGTCGGAAGTATTAATCCTACAGCGCTCAATCGCCAACGGACGTCGCTGAATTCGCCAGAAGTTAGGGATTTCCAAGGGCCAAACCCCTGAACTCTGGCGAGTTCAGCCACGGTCTAGCGCTTGAAGTCATGGCTTCGGACGGTTGTGCTCATCGACGTGGACGACGCGCGGTTGGTGGCCACGGGCTTCAGTGTCCTCAAAGTTGGCGTAGGCGCAGATGATGATCAGGTCGCGGGGGTGAACCAGGTGCGCGGCGGCTCCGTTGATGCAGATGATGCCCGAACTGGAATCACCGGGGATCACGTAGGTCGTCAGACGATGGCCGTTGTTGACGTCGTAAATCTGCACCTGTTCAAAGTCGATCAAGTCGGCCAGTTCCATCAGCTGGCGATCGATGGTGATGCTGCCTTCGTAATGCAGGTGCGCATCCGTGACGGTGGCGCGGTGGATTTTGGACTTGAGCAGAATGCGCTGCATGGGAACTTGACTCACGAACTCTTCTTTGCGCCGCTGGGCTTTGGCGGGTTGAATAGCTTGTCGTTGATGGTTTTCACCGCTTCACCGGCGGGGGCGACTTTGACACTGCCGTCCAGTTTTAGCGTCTTGGGAAGAACGCAATTCTTATCATTGCAGGCTTGATACTTAACCTGTAATTCGAACTTTTCGTTCTTGCCGCCGGCGTCCGCGGGGACTTCGATCGTGCCGAAGACGATCGTTTGCTTTTCATAGACCATCAACGGTTCGTCGAAGCCAGAGATCGTCAGCTTGTAGCCCTTGGGATACTTCACATCGACCAACTTGCTGCCCAGCTTAGTCTTCATCGTGAACTGAGTCGGCACGAGATCATCGGGTTGCGCCGGATTCTGGTTGATGTGCCAACCGTCATTGATGTTGAGCACCAGCGCGATGCGGCACGTGCTGCCGGCGGGGAGGCGATCGACGTTCAAGTGGGCTTCGACAGTCAGGACTTCCGTTTGCTTCGGCTTATCGGATCGCTGCTTGTCTTTGTCGGCGGTGGGAACTGAATCAGCCGAATTCGGCAGTGACTTCACTGCAGCGTTGTTCACAGCGGTGTTGTTCACAGCAGTGTTGTTCACAGCGGCGTTGTTCGGTTTCGATCCGCCGCTCTCCGGCTTCACCGCAATCTTCACGGTTTCGTCCGCAGCCGGCACGACGTTCGGATTGAGCGTCCGGCGAGTCGATTCGAAGTCTGGCTTGTCGAGAAACTCGAGCAGGCCAAGCGCGAGAACCGCGCTGCCATTTGGTGACTCGGGCATCTGCCCCGCAAAAGCCTGCAGCGTTTGTTCGGCCTTTTCGCGATAGCCGTTGTTCCGGGTGAGCGAGGCCAATCGCAGCAGGTTGCGAATCGACGTGCCGTTACCGGAAGGCACAACCGAGTCGAAGCGGTCTTTCGAGCGAGCGAAGAGTTCCTCGTGATCGGTGGCGGTGAAAAAGAAGCCGTTGCCGGAGTTGTCCCAGAACAAGCGGATTTGATCGTCGGTGATTCGTTTGGCGTCGACGAGCCAATTCTGTTCGCGAGTCGCCAGATGCAAGGCGATCAAGCCGTCGACCAGGTACGCGTAATCGTCGAGGTACGCTGTGATCTTGCTCGGCCCGCCGCGATACGACCGCAGCAGGCGGCCATTCTCGTCACACAGGTCGGTCAGCACAGCGAGTGCCGCTCGTTCGGCGGCGGCCACGTAGTCAGCTCGGCGAAATCGCGAGCCCGCGTTGGCGAGGGCTTTGATCATCAAGCCGTTCCAGCCGGTGAGCACTTTGTCATCGCACAGCGGCGGCGCTCGGTGATTGCGAACTTTCAGTAGCTTCTGCCGCGACGAGGCCAACAGGCGGTCGAGTTTCTCCGGAGTGATCTTCAACTGCGCCGCAACTTCGGCCAGAGGTCGAGGTCGATGCAGCACGCGACCCGGTTCAAACGTGTTTGGCTCGCCAAATCCGTACGCGAGCTTGAAGAGCTCCACCTCGTCCGGGCCGAGCGTGTCGTCGATCTCTTGATCCGACCAGACATAGTATTTGCCTTCGACGTCATCGGTGTCCGCGTCGAGCGCCGAGTAAAATCCGCCGCGTGCATCGGTCATGTCGCGGAGCACGAAATCGCAGATCTCTTCGGCGACCGCCCGGTAGGCCGGCGAATCGGTTTGGCGAAACGCCTCGACATAAATGTCAGCCAGTTGGGCGTTGTCGTAGAGCATCTTCTCGAAGTGCGGCACCTTCCAAGCTCGGTCGGTGCTGTAGCGATGGAAGCCGCCGGCCAAGTGATCGCGAATTCCGCCCGCGGCCAGGGCATCCAACGTGCCCGTGACTTTCTTTCGCATGTCGTCGTCCCGGCTGCGTTGCGCTTGATACATCAACAACGACAGTTTGCAGGGGACCGGAAACTTCGGAGCATTCGGGCGAAGCGAATGGAAGTCGAAGCCGCCAAATTTTTCGTCGTACGTGTCGGCGATCGCCTGCGCCGTCTGAGTGGCCAGTTCGACGGTGAGCGGCGTCTCTTTCAGCGCGAGCTTCGACGACATCAGGCGCTGGACCTGCTGCGTCAGGATGTCGGCGTTCTTTTCGAGCACAGCCTGCTCGTCGCGCCACAGCTCGAATATCTTTCGCATGACGGACGGAAAGCCCATGCGGCCACCGTCGTCGTCCGGCGGGAAGTACGTGCCGCCGGCAATCGGCTTGCCGGTCGGCGACAGGAACAGCGACAGCGGCCATCCGCCGCCTTGCTCCGAACCGCTCAGGCGGAAGTAAACCGTCAACGACGTCATGTAGATGTCGTCGATGTCGGGACGTTCTTCGCGATCGACTTTCACGCAGACGAAGTGCTCGTTCATGAACTTGGCGATCGCCTCGTTCGAGAACACCAACCGTTCCATCACGTGGCACCAGTGGCAACTGCTGTAGCCGATCGACAGGAAGATCAGCTTGTTGTCTCGCTGAGCTGTCTCGAACGCTTCCGGTCCCCACGGATACCAGTTGACTGGGTTGTGAGCGTGCAGCAGCAGATACGGACTGGACTCCTTGGCCAGTCGATTGCGTCGGCCACCTTTCGGGAGGAGGTCTTCGACACGTTGGATGGTTTTGCGGCCGTTGGTTTCGGAACGATCTTTGTCGCGAGGCTTCTTCTCGGTCTTGCTCTCACTCTCGTCGGCGAACGCCAAGCGGGGCGAGCCGCCGTCGCGCGAGTCCGCGACTGTCTGATGCCCGACCGTTCGCAAAAGTTCGTCAACCTGAGCCAACTCGGCAGCAAGCCGGGCGTCGCGAACCGGCCTCGATTCACGAGTCCCTTGAGACTCGCTGAATCGCTTGCCGAGCGAGGTTGCTGAGCGCGAGGGCTTGTCATCAGACTTCGGCCGCGCCGGGGTCACGACCAACGAATCTCGATCAGCGTCCAGACAGCCGCTCGCGGCAGCGGCGAATAGCCAGCACGCGACGAGCGCGAGCCGACTGATTCGCGACGTTACGCGCGGGGCGTGCATGCTTCTCCCCCAACTTTGATCGGGAACGTTTGACGATGCGATGCTGCGTTGTTTGCGTGATTTACTCAAACTTGTCATTTGGGAACAGTCGTCTTTTCCAAGATTTGTCGGATGACTGATTTCACGCGATCGCGCTGGCCCTCGCGGACCAGCCCGTTGGCGATCGCTCGATGAGCCAGCACCGGCAGGGCCAATCGCTTGATGTCGTCGGGGACGACGAATGGCCGCTGCTCGACCAGGGCCAAACTTTGAGCGGCTCGATACAACGTCAATGCTCCGCGCGTGCTGATTCCCAGCGATAGCTCTGGATGCTGCCGAGTGGCGGCGACGATCCGCAGCAAGTAGTCGTTGATGGAATCCTCCACGCGCACCTCTCGCACCGCTCGTTGCAATTGATGGAGTTGTTCGAGCGTCAGCACCGGCTGCAGTTGGTCAACCGGCTCGCCATCGCGGTGAGTCGTCAAGATTTCCTTCTCGACCGACAGTTCGGGATACCCAATCTCGATGCACAGCATGAATCGATCAAGCTGATTCTCCGGCAGAGCGAACGTTCCTTCGAACTCGAACGGATTCTGCGTGGCCAGCACAAAGAAGGGCCGCTTGAGAGAATACGTGTGGCCCTCGATCGAGACTTGCCCCTCGTTCATCGCCTCCAAGAGCGCGCTTTGAGTCCGCGGCGTCGTACGGTTGATCTCGTCGATCAACAGAATATTCGAGAAGATCGGCCCCTGTCGGAATTCGAACTCGCCCCGATTCGGCAAGTAGACGCTGCTCCCCAGGATGTCGCTGGGCAGCATGTCGGGGGTGCATTGCAGTCGCTTGAAGTCGCAGTTGAGACTCTTCGCCAACGCCTTTGCCAGGGACGTCTTGCCGACCCCCGGAGCATCCTCGATCAGAATATGCCCTTCGGCCAGTAAGGCCACGATCGCCAAATGCACCGACTCCGGCTTGCCTAGCAACGCTTTGGTGATATTCGTTTCAAGGGCCTTAATCCACGTCAATTGTTCTGTCGCCACGAGAGCTTCCGGTTGCCAACGTCAGTGATGAAGTTTGACGACGTACCTGCGGGCGGAATTGTAGAGCGATCGAAAGCGCCGCGACACTGACTCACCAGTGCATTACGAAGCCGCCGTCGACGTTAATCGTCTGGCCGGTCACTTGCGCGGCTCGCGAAGATGACAAGAAAACAATCATGTCGGCGACATCTTCCGGCTGTTGCCAGCGACCGAGCGGCACGACCGCGCAAATCTTGGCGGAGGCCCAGTCCTTGTAGCTGAGACGCTTGCCGGGCGGCTGCTGATCGTGCCACGCGCGCCAGACCGATTCGTTGAGCGGCGTCTGCACCATGCCGGGGCAGACGGTGTTGACACGGATGCCGTACGGAGCCAAGTCCTTCGCGAGGCACTGCGCGAAGTTGATGTTCGCGGCTTTCGAGGCGCTGTATGGCGGATCGGTCTGCGAACCGATCTGACCGGCGACCGACGCCACGAAGATCAGCGTGCCCGAACGTCGCTCGATCATGTGTGGAGCGATCGCATGAGCCACGTTGACCATGCCCAAGACATTGACCTGGAGCACGCGCGGCCAATCACTGGGCGAGAGGTTCGTGAATGGGAACCCGAACTTACCTGAGCCTATCGCCGCTCCGTGAACGAGATGCTCGATCGAGCCAAGCTGGTTGATTGTGCTCTTGGCCGCGTCAGACACAGCGGCCGCATCGGTCACGTCGACGCGGCAGCCGATCGTGCGAATGCCGAACTCCGAAGCTAACTGCTCCGCGACGTCGGCGACGTTTTCCGCGAGATCCCATACGGCGACTGCCGATTCCTCGACGGCAAATGCTCGGCAGGTGGCGAGGCCGATGCCACTGGCTCCGCCAGTCACGACGGCGGTGTGTGACTGAAGTTGCAGGTCCATGAAGCTCCTCATCATCTACACTGACTTGTCCGCTAAGTAGGCCGGTAGTGATGATTAGGTAGCTGAAGTCGTGAGACTTCAGGCTCCGAACTCTCACGAGTGCGGCTACTGCGTAGAGGTCTCTATGGGTCACTTTCGATTATCCGCCGATTCGGCCGCTATGTCTGCCGTGTCCCTGGTCGCTGCCACCGCGCGAGTCCTGCCAGCAACAAGCCCACGATCACCGCGGCCAGGATGCCGGAGATGAGTTTGTTCGTCGAGCGACTGACCGACACGATCACGCCCGCCAACACCGTCAAATTCAACCAAGTGACCGCACCCAATCCCCCGGGCAGTAATTGGCGACGAACTCCGCGCTGGCCACGGAATTCGTTCAAAGCGACCG
>CAZPUJ010000494.1:0-3999 GCA_964589725.1 uncultured Planctomycetaceae bacterium | reverse complement strand
GAAATTCTGCAAATCCTGAGTCTGACTTTGTTCGAGAAAACCCCGCTTTCTGAGGCTCTTTCGATCAAAAAAGAACAGGATTTGGAAAGTGATTGCCATACTCAGTTGACTCTATTCGACTTATAGCCGGACAGTTGTGATCCCTTCCATCAAGAATGAGAGAGAACTTTCGTGATGCCATTCAGCGCTCACTACGACCGTTGTTTCTTCAACGGTCACTTCTTCCGCTGGCTGGTGTTCGGGTGCGTGTTGACGACCGGCGGACTCGTCGCAACGGCTCAGGAGCAGCAGCCTGCGCTGGGCTTCCGGGACGTGACGGCGGAACTGGGGCTGCAACTGGCGAACTCGAAGGCCTGCTGGGTCGATGTCGATAGCGACGGCTGGGCTGATCTGTGTGCGGGGGGCGTCGTTTGGCGGAATAACGGCGGCAAGGGTTTCGTCAAGCTGGCCGAAGGGTTCGGCGAGATGGTTGCGGCCGACTTCGACAACGATGGATTCGCGGATTTGTTTTCGTGGTCGCCAATCCGCGCGTATCGCAACAAGGCCGGCAAGGGCTTCGAGCCGGTCGAAATGCCCACTCTCCCCAAGTGCGTCTCCAGCGGTGCATGCTGGGGCGACTTCAACGGCGACGGCTTCGTGGATGTTTATGTCGGAGGTTACGAGGACTGGGATGCAGGGATCACGTACCCGTCCATGCTGCTAATGAACGAGAAAGGGAAGTCCTTCAAGTTGGCGTGGAGCGAGGTTCGCTTCCGCGCTCGCGGGGTGACCGCCTGCGATTTCGATCAAGACGGCGACTTGGACGTGTATGTGTCGAACTACCGTCTGCAGCCGAACATTCTTTGGCTCAACGACGGCAAAGGGCAGTTCAAGGATGTGACCGCCACCCACAACGCCATCGGCACGTCACCCGGTTTCGATGGCGGCCATTCCATCGGCGCGGCGTGGGGCGATTTCGACAACGACGGGAAGTTCGATCTGTTCGTCGGCAACTTCGCGCATGTTGACGATCGCGGCGATCAGCCGAAGTCGCGATTCCTCCGCAACCTCGGTGCGGAGAAAGGCCACAAGTTCGAAGACCACGGCCCGTGCGGCGTCTTCTATCAGGAGTCCTATGCCAGCCCGAGCGCGGGAGACTTCGACAACGATGGCGACCTCGATCTGTTCTTCACGACGGTCTACGAAACGGCGTCGTTCGGCCGCAAGAACAATCCGGTGCTGTTTCGCAATGACGGCGGTTTCGTGTTTGCGGACGCCACGCCGACGGCCAAGCTGACATCGCTGCCGCCGACTTATCAGGCGGCCTGGGCGGACTTCGACCAAGACGGCGACCTCGACCTCGTCACCGCCGGCAAGCTGTTTGAAAATCAGGCCGCCAAAGGACGCTGGTTGGAGTTGCGTCTTGAAGGGAACGGAAACACTGTCAACCGGTCGGCGATCGGAGCGCAAGTCCGCATCCAATTGCCAACCCAAACGCTCGCGCGACACGTTGAGGCCGGCACCGGCGAGGGAAACCAAAACGATCTGGTCCTGCATTTCGGACTCGGCGACCACCAGAAGCCCGTCCGATTCGAGATCCTCTGGCCGGACGGCAAGACCCAGACGGTCGAGAATGTCGAAATCAATCGCTCGATGACGGTACGCTACGGCAACGAGCCGTGAGCCGCGTGCGTGGCGAGGCTCCCCCCGAATCCCTATTGTACTGCTCAGGCGCAAGCTTGATCGCGTTGCCGGCTAACTCCGCAGTGGACCGGACCGCTGGCTCGCATTCGCTCGCCGCGGCCGGTCACCGCGAGCGTTGTCCGTTATCATCCTCGGCGCACTGGGTGTCGCCGTTGCATCAACTCATGCGTATTTCAGGATTCGCAAAAAACGACCCATTGATGATCGACGGACTTCGTCCCAGATTCTCATCCGTTTTTCGACGCACGATTTGGGTGCCGAGAACTCCATACGATTCTTGGGAATCGCGCTCGATCGGATGATGGCCCTTGAAATGGTTTCAAAGGCTGCGCATCAAAGCAACGTTTTTTGAGACGGGTCGACATGCCCTGCCGCGCCCGCAGCCCGGCCGGCGGGCAGCATCTTTCTGTAATCAACGTTAGTTGGCCGATGACCGTATGAAGTCCGCAATGCGGTCGATGGCGGTGACTTTGGTGCAACGGAGGTCGAGCGATTCCAAGTTCGTCAGGCCGGACAGGTGTTTGATGCTGGCGTCGCTCAACCATCTCCTGCCGAGAGCGTTGCCTCGGGTTGCCGTTGGAATCGTGCCCGGCGCCAGAGTGCCTTGCGGATTCCGCTCATGTTTACGCCGCACACGTGTGCCTGCCAGGCTCGGAGCGAGGCCGCGATGTCATGGCAGTCAATTCGGCCAGCCGCGAATTCCTGACGGAGCTGCCGCAGGCGGCGACTAAAGCGATGAATGCCGCTTTGCTGCAAACGGCGACCCGAGCGATGGAGTACGAATCCAAGGAACTTCAGCCCTGTCGCACAGGGGTGCAGTTGCGTCTTGCCGGGATGCAACCGCAGTCGCGATTCTCCCAGGCGGTGGGACAGTGCGGCGCGAGCGTCCCACAACCGGGATTTGTCATCGGCGAACAACACCAGGTCGTCGGCATAGCGGACGTAACCCGGAATCCGTAGTTCTTCCTTGACGAAATGATCAACCGGGTCGAGCAGCACATTCGCAAAGAACTGACTCGTCAAATTGCCGATCGGTAACCCTGTCGGGCGCAGCACGGCAAACAGATCGTCGCCGGCAAAGTATCGGGGCGTCGCCTCGTCAGTGAGTATTCCGTCGCCCGACGCAAGAATGTCGCGAATCAGAGCCAATAGCTTTTCATCGCGTATAGTGCGTGCCAGGAGGTGGAACAGGATTTGGTGATCGACGTTGGGGAAAAACCGCACGACGTCGGTCTTGAGAAAGAACTCGTGTTGCCGCAGGTAGCCCTGTGCGCGGTCGATCGCCCGGTGCGTCCCCTTGTCTTTCCGGCAGGCGTAACTGTCGTGGAGAAATCGCCGTTCATAGAGCGGCTCTAATACGCCCACCACCGCGTGATGCACGATGCGATCACGAAACGGAGCCGCGCTGATCTTCCGGCGCTTCGGCTCGAAGACGTAAAAGTTTCGATAGCACCCAGGCCGATACGTCCCGTCGGTCAGTTCCTGTTGCAGGCGTAACAAGTGAGCTTCCCAGGCGAAGTCGAACCGCACGGCTTCCGCCCGATATCGCTTGCGACGCCGACAGCGGTGATAGGCAGCCAGCAGGTTTTCCCAGCAGATCACTTGCGGCCAGAGATCGCGATAGGTGATGGCCACAGCGTCGTCTCGCAGGACAATAAGCAGGACAATAAACGGGCGGGGATGTTCGCCGAAGCTACCAACCCCCGCCCGTCGCTGCGGCTTCGGTCCCGTCGCCACGTCCCCGCTGCCGCCGAAGCGGCTGGTTGCTGATCAGGGCCAGGTCGGGTTCACAGGGGACAGATCGTGTCGTCCTCTTGGCACTGGCCGGGGGTGCGGATTCTTGACGGAATTGCAGGCCCGGCATCGGGCGGAATACTGACGATTGACACGCGAGACACCAACCACCAACGACACCCGAAAACCGTTGTTGTTGTTACGGTTCGTCGGATCGTTGGTGTTGCGATTCGAGGCACGGCAGTTGGACGCGGTGTTGTTCCAATTGCCGCCCCGGATCACGCGCTGGGAACCGGCGCTTTCCGATCCGTCCCCTTCTTCCAGGCGCCCAGCAAGCGCCCGAGTTCATCCACGCGCTGGACGGCATGTTCGACTTGCGTGCCAGCCAGCAACTCCAGATCGTAGGCCAGTCGCAACAGGGCGCGAAGGCATACCAACTTCCCGTCCGCCGTCGCCAGCCAGTTCGACCGCGACTGTCCGCGAACCGCGTTCGCCATCAGGATCGCTTCCTGAAAGTCGAAGGCCATCAGTTCCAGCTTCAGTGTGTAGGACTGGCGTAGGTTCTTCGGGAACCGCTGCGTG
>CAZPUJ010000493.1:0-14244 GCA_964589725.1 uncultured Planctomycetaceae bacterium | reverse complement strand
AATTGTCTTGCCAGTTGCTTCGTCCTTGCGGCTGGGATATGGGTAGATGCCGATCGGGATGTTGAGCCCATCGGCGAACGTCTTGATGACGTCGGCTCGGCCATCGCCGTCGGTGTCGTGCAGAATTTTGACGCTGTCTCGCCCCGGCTTATCGAGCGGTGCGGCCCATGGGTATTCCAGCGAGTCGGTGATCCACATCCGCCCGCGTTCGTCGAAAGCCATGTTCATCGGCTTGAAGATTTCCGGTTCGGCCGCGACGAGCCGCACCTCGAATCCATTCGGCACCTGCAACGCTTTTTGCTCATCTTGCGGCGAGAGCGGATCAGTCGGACGAACACCGGCGGCGAATGGGTCTTGAGCGATGGCGATCGCTCCGGCGCTTAGGGAAATAATCGCGACGGCAAACCAGGTTTTCAGTCGGAGCATGTCAAACTCATCTTTGGTGGAGTGAACGAGTCGCGGCAAGACACACGACAATATCCAGGTTGATCCGCCAGATGAAGCCAATCGTCGGCCTTCACTTTCCGGGCGCCGCTGTCAGGTGGCTGACCATCTTGTGCAGTTCTGCCAGAGCCTGATCTTGAGCGGCCAAATGATCGAGGATCGCGCGGATTTCGGTTTCCGCCTTCTGATTGATTTCGTAGTCGTGGTGAGCCTCGATGCGGTCACGCTCGGCCTGGCGGTTTTGGCTCATCATGATGATCGGAGCGGTGTAGGCCGCCTGCAGCGACAGCAGCAGGTTCATCAGGATGAAGGGATACGGATCCCAATGCTGGATCATCGAGACGATGTTCAACGCGACCCAGATCCACAGCAAGCACGACTGCCAAATGATGAACTTCCACGAGCCGGCTGTCGTTGCGACGAAGTCGGACGCTCGCTGGCCGAGTGTTTGGCGTTCCTCAACGAGTTCATTGACGTTGCGAACCGGCGGATGCTCGTGGCGGAAGGGACTGGGAAATCCAAACGACGACATTGTGCGGCTCCCTATAACGTGGCGGCTAGTCTTGTGAGGAATGTAGGCTGCGGACTCAAGGCCGCCAAACGAACGAGGACTTGATTGCAGACCTTGATCCCAGCCGCCACACTGACACTCCTTTGTGGAGTGCAACCGATATGCTGGCCGCAGCCGTTCAACAAACATCGCTCGATCAAAGATTGCTCGGCCGTGCCGACGAGGTGCTTGATGGCGGTTCGATGGTCTTCGCCGTCGAAGGTCGCGAGGTGGTGGTGTTTCGTCGCGAGGGTCAACTCTTTGCGATCGACGATCATTGCCCGCACAAGAAAGCATCGTTGGCGGCAGGCTCAGGTGACGCACTGAGCGTCGCCTGTCCGTGGCATGGCTGGCAGTTCGATCTGCGCACCGGCGAGTCGCTCGATCATCCGGGCTTTCACGTGGCGACGCACTCGATCGAAGAACGCGATGGTGAGTTGTGGGTAACGCTGACGGAAGAAGCCGAGTCGCACGGCCGAGAGTCTCACGCGGAAGAGTCCCTCACCCCGGCCCTCGCCGAGGGGGCGAGGGAGGATGACGACACGGCGGCTGAGTGGAATGGATCGTTTCGAGGATTGGTTCGGTATGGCACGATGGCTTGGGTCGGGTACTTTCGCTCGGCGGAGCGGTTGGAATGTCGGCATGGCGAACGAGTGTTGATTCAAACGACGCGCGGCACGGAAGTGGGCGAATTGCTTTCGCCGTTGATGACCGCTCCGCCGCGAACCGAAGAGGGGCGGATCGTGCGTCCGACAGGCGAGTTGGTGCGACGGTTGAATCCAATGGAAACCTTCGAGCAAGCACGGCGACAGCGTGACCCTCGGCAACGCGAACTCGTTCAAGAAGTCTTCGCCGAGTGCGAGAAGCAAATCGGGGAACGTGGACTCTCGGTCAATGTCGTGGACGGCGAGTTGCTCTTCGATGGACAAACCTTTGTGCTGTACTTCCTCGGCATGCCGACCGCCGACTTGGGACGACTGGCCACGGAGCTGGGCCAGGATCGTGCGTTCAAAGTCGTGTTCAGTTCGGTGCTGGAACTTCCTTCCACACCTTCGACGGGCGGCTGCGGTTCCTCCTCGTGCGGATGCAGCACCGGCGGCGGTTGTGGAACGTAGCCTGATCGTACCAAGCGAAGGGTCAGGCCGGGAGGAGCGTTACGACATGTCCGCGCCTCACGACAATTTGGCGGAAGCTTTGATCGCATCCGGTTGGTGTCCGCCGGATGAGCCGCTGACGGACGAACTGCGATCAACTCGATTTGGCGACGACCTGTGGCCGCTGCTGCGCGAAGCCGCTCATCGCTGGTCCCGCCGCGCGACGAGCGCCGTTGAGCGACAACAGACATCGCGCCTGATCCGGCTGCACGATTGGTTCAAGCAGAGCGGCGCGCATCTGACGTTCGGTTGGCCCGGCTTGTCGGAGCGGTCGTTCGCAACATGGATCAGCCCGCGCCTGTTGTGGTGGCCGAGCGGCGTGCCCGAGGGACGCAAGGTCGCTTGGGTCAGCTCACGCCTTGGTCGGGCGATTGATCAACGCGACGATTGGTTCGCCGTGTTGCGCACGGCGGCGGCGAAGCTTGATCCGCGACACGACCTCTTGTTGACCTCGCCGCACACGACGACCGACCGCTTTCTCGCGCGAGCAGCCTGTCTGTTCGGACTGCGTTGGCTGCGAATCGTGTTGCCGTCAGAGGTAGGACGGATTGCCAATCCGTCCCACAACACAACGGCGGACGGTGAACCGACACTGCGTCCGCTGATTGACTGGCTGACTCGGCTGCGGTGCCGTCTGTTCGCCGCAGCGTGTGCCGAGTCGAGCGACGAAGACGACATCGAATGGTGGTCGACATTCCTCTCGCCGCCGTTGACTTCAGAGAAGGCGTTGCCGAGCGAGTTGGCAACGTGCTCCACGCCGCTGGCCGATCGAGTGCTCATGGTCGCCAGTGACCGATTGGTTGTCTTTCAACTCCGCGCGAATGGCAACTTGCATCGGCTGCTGCGAGCGAGACTCGACGACGATGCTTGGCCGGTCGGTTCCGTGCATTTGGCCTTGGGCGCGCAGTTGGTGCCGGCGAAACTGGCCGAGCCACTGCAAGACCAGGGAGCCGTCGGCTGGGTGCTGCTTGATCGGCACGAGACGACGGATGTCACAAGTTCACCGCACAAAGTTCCGGCGCCAGGAACCGATCAACCGCTGGCCCCGATCATCGCCATGCCAAATGAACACAGCGAGGACTTCTTGATTCATTGCACGCGGCGGCGAGTCGGTCCGTGGTTGGAGCAATCGACCGACGAGTTCCTCGACGATCTTTTGTTGGGCCACGATGATTTCGACCATTCCGCGTTCGGGACGCTGGCGCGGATCGTCAGGCAGCGGCGTTTGATCGCGTCGGCTGAAGGCATTCGTGGCGAGTTCCGCGTCGTCAGCTTCACTTCGACACCGCTTCAAGAACTCTCGCAACGACGAGTCTTTCGTCAGCATCGAGGTCGTTGGGACTTTGAGCCATACGGCGTGTGTGTCCTCCGAACATGGCTTGCGTCGCGAAATGCTCGGCCCGTGACTTACGGCGACGACGAACTGTGGCCGTCGCTGAGCGAAAATGAACGACCATATTTTCAACTCAGCCGCACGCGCGCTCGAGACGCGAATACCATCGTTGATTGGACGTCCGAGGCCGAATGGCGAATGCTGGGCGACGTCGACTTGGCCGCCGCTCCGCCCGACGCCGTGCGAGTGTTCGTGCCGACAACGGAGGAAGCTCGGCAACTCGCCACGATCAGTCCATGGCCGGTGATCGTGCTGACGTCGAACAAGACTTAGTTTGTACGTGAGTACCTCAGTTCCGACATCGGTGTGTTGCCAGCCGGACGGCTGCGACAGGGCAGAACGGATCGGAGCGACGAAGACATCACGCTCGCCAACCCTCGCGCGATTGGTAAACTTGCTCGCCGAGGTTTTCGACGCGTCGCTCGTTATCTCAGTGCTCTCCCAGGAGAGGCGTTGTATGCGCCGGTTGATCACATCGCCGTGGTTCCGCGGCACCGTCGGTCTCGCGTTGGCCGTGCTCGCGTGCGGCGAGTGGTGGAGCCTCGAATCCGCGTACGCTCAAAGCAAAGCTCAATCCAAAAAAGGGGCGGCGAAGAAGCCGGCTCCCGTGACGCCGCCACCACCGCCGGTCCCGATGCGAAAGATCGTCATCGACAAGGTCGACACCGGCGTCTCCGGGCGGCAGCAGATGGTGGCGTCGGCGGCGAAGATCGACAAGCTGATCGAGGCCAATTACGCCAAGTACAAGGTGAAGCCCAACCCCACCAGCAGCGACGAGCAGTTCGTCCGCCGCGCGTATCTGGACATCACCGGCACGATTCCCGAATTCAAGCAAGCCCGGCTCTTTCTGACTGGACACGACACCGAGAAGCGGATGCGGTTGATCGACACGTTGCTCAACGGCCCCAACTTCGCCGGACACCTCTACAACTATTGGGCCGACGTTCTGCGGCTGAAAGAGAACCTCACCAACAACGTTCCCGGGCGGCCGTACGCCGAGTGGGTCAAGGAATCCATCGAGACCAACAAGCCATATGACAAGTTCGTCTTCGAGATGCTGACCGCGTCGGGCCGAGTCTTCGATGATCCGGCGGCGGGGTACATCCTGCGTGATTCAGGCATGCCGCTGGATGCGTTGAACAACACCATCCGCATCTTCTTGGGGACGCGGATAGGTTGTGCTCAATGCCACGATCACCCGTTCGACAAGTGGACTCGCCGCGAGTTCTACGAGATGGCCGCGTTCACGTTCGCGACCTCGACTCGCCGCGGGGCCGGTGACAAAAAGTTCGGCGGCGGCAACGTCGTCAACAAGCTGCGCGACGAGCTGAAAAAGGTCGACACCAAGTTCGACGGAGGTGGCAAGTACAACCGCTTCCTGCAAGGGAATCTGGTCGAGGTCTTCGACACGAACAACAAGCTGACGTTGCCATCGGACTATCAATACGACAACGCCAAGCCGAAAGGCGCGGTCACGATGAAGGCGATCTTCGACCCGCAGCCGAAGCTCGAAAAAACGGACTCGCCGCGCGTCGCGTTCGCCAAATGGCTGACCTCGCGCGACAACCCACGGTTTACCAAGACCATCGTCAATCGCCTGTGGAAGAAGTGTTTCGGCGTCGGATTGATCGAGCCGGAAGACGACATCCAAGAGGACACCAAGCCGGAAAACCCCGAACTCCTGGCGTTCCTCGAATCGGAAATGAAGCGGCTCAACTACGACGTCAAGGAGTTCGTGCGGATCATCTACAACACGAAGGCGTATCAGCGCGAGGCCACTCACGCCGAAGTCACGCCGGGCGAGGAATACCACTTCCCCGGCCCGATCCTGCGGCGCATGACCGCCGAGCAGGTGTGGGATTCATTCATCACGCTCGCCGTGTTCGACCCCGAGAACTACCAGATGGAGCCGGCGCGCGTGCAAGCGAAGCTGTTGGACGTGGACCTCACCAAAGCCACCGCCGACGAGATCTTCAAACGCGATCAAGAGCTTCGCGAAGCGACCAGTTCCAAAACCAAGGACGCGCGCGACAAGCCGTTCCGGTATTCGAAATTCGGCCAGACACTGCTGCTGGTGCGCGCCTCGGAGCTTCCCTCGCCGTTGCCGCCTGGCCACTTCTTGCGGCAGTTCGGGCAGTCGGACCGCGAGTCCATTCAGCAGTCCTCCGATGATGGTTCCGTGCCGCAAGTCTTGCAGATGTTCAACGGCCCGATCACGCACATGCTGCTCGAAGAGAAGTCGCTCATGTACAAAAACGTGACGGCCGAGAAAGCCGCCTCGGAACGCATCGACGTCATCTTTCTGACGATCCTCAGCCGTAGAGCCACCCCCGAGGAACGCGTCGCCGCTCAGGACGAGATCAAAGGCGACGGAAATGCCGGCTACGGCAACGTCATTTGGGCCTTGGTGAACACTCGAGAGTTTTTGTTTCTCCAATGACCCCCCCCCGTATGCGACGAGACCGCAATTTTGGGAGTGCTCCGGCTTGACGGAGCCTTGGAAGTTTGGGCGCAGCCCTTTGGAAGTTCTTCGTTGCCGGAAGCGCGACACTGTTCCATCGAAAGCGGCTCCGCCGCGATTCCAAAGCTCCGTCAAGCCGGAGCACTCCCAAATTGGAGACAATCCCATGCTCGACTTCATGCGAAACTTTGACGAACTCACCCGCCGCCACTGGATGGAACGAGCCGCCAAGACGATGCTGGGCGTGAGCATCCTGCCCACCAGCCTCACGTGGGCGAAGGATGAGAAGAAGGACGTGAAGAAGTCCGCGCCGTCTGCTGCGGCAAGCGGCCTGGCCGCCGCCAAGAACGTGATCTTCTTGTGCATGTCCGGCGGCATGACGCATCTTGACACGTTCGACCTCAAGCCCGGACGTGAAGTGCAAGGCGAAACTAAAGGTATTCAGACCAAGACTGTGGGGCTTCAGATCGGCTCGTTGTTGCCTGAACTCGCCAAGCTGTCCGATCACTTGGCCATCGTGCGGTCGCTGCACACGGAGACCGGCGATCACGATCAAGGACGATATCTGCTGCGCACGGCCTACAAAGAAATCGCGACCATCCGGCATCCCGGCATGGGCGCGTGGATCATGAAGCTGAAAGGGCAACGGACCAATCGCACGCTTCCCGACAACGTGCTGGTCAACGGCGAGGCGCGTCATCCCGGCGCCGGGTATCTCGAACCGAGTTTCACGCCCGTGCCCATCGCCGATCCGAACCAAGGTCTGCAAAACACGAAGGAGCCGGAATACGTCAGCGACTCGTCGTTCGACAAGCGGATGAAGCTGATCGACTCGTTCGATTCCAACTTCCGCAAGCGGTTTCCGCAGAAGCAGGTCGACGCCTACAGCGAGTTCTACCGCCAAGCGACCGCGTTGATGTCGAGCGCCGACCTCAAGGCGTTCGACCTGAGCCAAGAGAAAAACGACGTGCGCGACAAGTACGGCCGCGACCGTTTCGGCCAAGGCTGCCTACTGGCACGGCGCCTGATCGAGCATGACGTGCGGTTCATCGAAGTCTGCCTCGACGGTTGGGATCAGCACGTCGACATCTTCGACGCGCAAAGGCTTCCAGCGCGAGCGGGGATTCTCGACAAGGCACTCGCAACTTTGATCCAAGACCTCAGTCAGAAAGGTCTGCTGAAGACGACGCTGATCGCGTTGGGCACCGAGTTCGGACGCTCGCCGAAGATCAATCAAAACGGCGGTCGAGACCATCATCCCGGCGTCTTCAGCGGCCTGTTCGCCGGCGGAGGCATCAAGGGGGGTCGAGCCTGGGGCACTTCCGACAAAGACGCCTTCAGCCCGGACAAAGACCCGGTCTCGATCTCCGACTTCAACGCCACCATTGCTCACGCGATGGGCCTGCCGCTCAATCAAGAGATCATCTCCAAATCCGGCCGCCCCTTCAAAGTCAGCAACGGCGGCTCGCCACTGACGAAGCTGTTCACATGACGCGCATCGGCAATCCATCGCAAGATCGAACTAACTTGGACAAGTCCATTGATCTCACACCTGAATAATCGACCTCTCCCCTTTGGTCCTGCCGGTGAACTGACTGTGCGGCGTCTTGTTTGCGTCCCTCGGATCAGTGCCTCGGAAGTGACAAAAGAGCTGCGTCCTCTTTTCCCTCTTCTAATTGACGACCTGTCTCTACCTCTGCTTTGGCCATCGCGGCGAATTCGGGGTTCAATTCGATGCCGAGAGAGCGTCGGCGAAGTTTTTGAGCCACGACACACGTTGTCCCCGAACCCACAAAGGGATCAAGAACGAGATCGCCGGGGGCAGAGCAGGCTTCAATTGAAACGCGTGCCAACTCCGCTGGAAACGCCGCGTAATGCAACGCGGATAAATTCGCTGCGGGAAGCTCCCAAACATCGGTTGGCACGCAGCCTTTGGGGTTCAATTGGAACACTTGGCCGTCGCGGATGCGGGAATCGCGAGCATTGCGACGTCGCCGGCTTTTCGAGCCGCCGTAGTGTTGCCCGGCCCCCCAACGTCGAATCGTCTCGTCAGAGTGTGGAATGCGAATGGCGTCGGTATTGAAACGATAGCCGGTTGGACGCTTTGTCATGAACAACACGTGTTCGTATCCTCCACGCCAACGGTTCTTGACACTTTCCGGGGCTGGTGATGCCTTGCGCCAAATGACGTCGTTACGGATCGTCCATCCGAGGTCGTTTGCCAGAATAGCTAATCGATGCGGAACAAGCTGCAACCGACGATCAACGTAAGTGTCGCCGATGACGAAGAAACAACTACCTGCATTGTCAGTGACTCGCAGTAGTTCGCGCAAAATGAGTCCTAGGCGATTCAGATATTGAGACAGCGTCGGTTCCTGACCGAGTTGTCCAGCAATCTGGTAATCACGATGCCGAAAGTACGGCGGCGACGTCACTGTCAGCGCCACGGAATTAGACTGAATCGTTCGCAGGATCGCCTCGGCATCGCCACAAATGATGGACGCGCCAGGTATCAACATTTGCGAGTGGCTAACTTCTGGAATTGGCGAATTCTCACTTCCAGACGATGGAGTACAGCGGGCAAATTGCCTTCCACTTGATGTCCCCAGATCCGAACGACGGTCCAGCCCAAACTCCGGAGTCGCGACCGTATGCGCCGATCCCGCAGTCGAGTTCGTTCGATCTTGGTTTGCCAGTATTGAGTGAGCTTGTCTTTCCATCGTGGATACTGCCAGCCGTGCCAAAAGTCGCCGTCAACAAACACTGCAATTCGACATTCGTGCAATACGAAGTCGGGTCTTCCGGGGAGCGACTTCACATGACGCTGAGTACGCCAGCCGCGTTCGCGAAACGCCGTAGCGACAATTCGTTCAAGCGACGTATTCCGACCTTTGACCGCCTGCATCGTTCGGCGTCGCTGTTCCGACGTCAGATTGTCGGCCAAGAGAGCCCCCATTCGCAGTGGTCGCGAAATCGAACAGCGGAGTCAACACGTTATTGTCGATCCACTGGACGACAGGCACACACACCGCGTCACCGAAGCCGAAGAGATTCTGGATGTTGTTCTCGACGAGTGGAAAGTCTTTTGCTCCCTGCAATCGAGCGTACTCGCGAGCGGACATCCACCGCATTCGTAAAACGCCTTTGTCGATCACGATGACGATTTGGCGGGCGCTCCCACCTTTGGGCGTTCGAAGGCATCCCGCCATTCCATCAAACCTCACTTCCGACCGTGTCTTGCCATCGCGTTTGCGGCGAAAAATCGTGCCCACAAACGTCTTTCCTTCCGACAACATGCGATCAACTTGCCTGCGATGTCGGTCGCTCATCATGTCGTGATGTTTCGTCACTGCTGCCTGCTCCCACCACTCTTGGTCTTCGTCCAAGTCGATAAATCTGGAAATGTCTCGCCGAACGGTTGATAGCACTGGAAGGTCGAACGCCACCCATCCTGTAGGAAGCTCTATTGACTGCAACAGCTTGATGAGGCGGCGCGGGCGAAGCGAGTCGTCCGCCTTCTCAAGAGTTCGTCTCCAGCGACATCCAAGCCACGCAAACGCGGATTCACGCGATGCAAATGGAGCCTCAATGGAATCGTCAATGCCGACGATAAAAATGTCTCGTCCCAGGCTTTCGATATCACACTCACGTAACGCCCACGCGGGCGCGCCATGTGACCGCAATCGAAGTGTGGTAATTGCAAGATGTGCGGAGGATCGCAGACGGGTCATAAATCGTGCGGACCAGCGGCACATCCTCCAGGTTTCCGACGACTACGAGTAAATAATCCTCTCTCCTTGCCTTCGCCTCAGTCCATTCTCGATCAGTGAAGAGAATGTCGCCGCGCTTTTGCTTGAGCCCTTTGACCTCAACAGCCATGCGGTTCCGGCCTCTGACACCGAAATCAAATCCACATGCTTCAAAGCGGCAATCCACGATCATCGCACGCGCGACGCGAATGATCTGTTCGCAATGCTCAAGGAAATGTTCTTCGGCGCGGCGTCCCGTCAACAAGCGCTCCGCAACGTTGGGCACGATCTTGGCAGGAGTTGCCAACACCGTCACAGCATCTGCGACGGCTTCTTGGTCTCTTGCGAGGATTCGGGAGACCAGTTCCACCAGTGCGGCGTCGCTTACGTCGCACAATTCACCCAAAATACGCTGGCGGCTCGCTCTCAGCGGGCGGTTATGCCATCCGAGCCGCGCGTTGCCGTGAACGGGATCAAACTCATCCCGCAGGTTCTTGAAGCTGCCCGGCGACACATCAAGTGCCACGCCAGCTTGTCGGAATGCCTCCTTCCAACTTGGGCAATCTCGCGCCGTCAAGTAGGACTTGTCGAGCCGGCTCATCGCATAGCCAACGATGATCGCCGAGGTTTCCAGTAGCCGCTTTGATGTTGGATTAGGCATGACATTGATGGTACGTAAAGTCCGTGGACACTGCATCGCGGGCACAGCAGAATTGTGTTTCCGCATGTCGCAGTGAAGTCGTCGATGTAACGCTCGCCGCCGACTAAACCTCACGGTAATCCAAAATGGCAGATCGACACACCGTCGTCGTCCGTATTCAAGATGGTCATGTTGCCGACGTCCTTTTTTGCGACTGCTGTATTCCGCTCACCGTTGAAGTGCGCACCTACGAACCAAATGCGCGTGATGACGCAAATCGGGCATCGTACGGAAACCCAGTCCGTCCTTCGTCGCTGAGCAACGGACAATTCCGAGACGAAGTCGGGGTGTATCGAGCTGAGTACTTCGAACCCGAATGAGTCGAAACGATTGCATTGATGCCGAGCACATTGAAACTCAGAAACGCGCCGTTTTCGACGCCAGATACCGCCGGCGGACTCAAGCAGTACGTCGAGGACGTGCTGAACGCGCCAGCCAAGTTGCGTGTTCTATGGGCTGTGATTCGAGAGCACGTCGACTTGCCCGAGCAGCAGATTCTGGAATTCGACCGCCACCTGCAGTTGGACAACATTCTGCGAGAATCCGTCACGGGCGAAGTTGCGAGCAAAGTCGTGACGCAGTACCTGACCAACCACAACTTGGATTTGAAAAGCAACGGTCGTAGTGATTATCCAGACCTTTACTTGGAGTCACTGGACTATTCGGAACTGCCAGTGTTTCGGAAACGCCGCGGCGCGGATCAAGAGTACGGCGCGGCGCTCAAGGGCGCGAAGCGCCGCCCAGTTCGTGTTCCCGATGGCCTGGAGATCAAGACCTGCCGTGACACAATCCGCGTCGACTGTCACCATCCACACCCAGGATTGCATTTGGTTCTTCTGTTTTCTGAGACCAATCGCGTCTTTATGGTGACGGACATCTCCGTCGCGTTTCTCTGCTCCAGCGATTACCGCGAGGCGGAGCGGACGGGTGGCACGCCCTGAGTCATCGAAGGGCGTGTGCATGAACCACGCCCTTCGCAAAGCCTCAGGGCATGCCACCCGATGTGACGCCTTTCGAGACACGCTTCCCGTTGCGTCACAGTTCAAATCGCGTTGGTAACGTGCGATCCATTTCCAGGAGGACTGATTCCATGCCTGCGCACCAGCGTGCGCTGGAGTGTTCCCAGTCGGTCGTACAATCAACCAATCGGCGTCTCACAGGATTGGCATGGATGTAGTCAATCATCGAGACGAGCGACGCAACTTTCGGAAATACGTTTTGCCTGTCTTTGAATCGCGGATTCTCATGGCAATTCAACTTTGAAGTGGTGACGAGCGTCGCTCGCTGTCGTTACGCCAATTGGGTGGCACGCCCTGAGTCATCGAAGGGCGTGGCGAGTTGCTAGCATATCCGCAGTCAGGTTTCAAATCACATCTTCGACGGCGTGAACCACGCCCTTCCCGATGGTCAGGGCGTGCCACCCACCCGTCTCAATTGCGGCAATTCAGTGCGTGTTGTGACGTTGGCTCGAAGCAATTAGCCGAGACGATTCACAACGCGGTGGCAGAGCTTCGCAAGACGGGTGGCGTATTTTTGGTTTCGGCGCCAGCCTTGTCCTTCGCGACCTTGGCGTCCTTCTGTTCCATTGCCAGTTCTTGAGGAATCATGGAGTGGCTCGGCAACGTCGTTTTGAGCGGATTGATGGAGGGCTGTGTCGAGCCACAGCACTCCAGGTGTCAGTCGGCCTTCACGCCGCTGAGCGGATGTTGGATGGCGGCTTGCCAAGCGAGTTCTTGAAGCAATTTGAGCAGCGCCGGATCGATCGGTGTTTTCGCTTGAGCCAGCGCGGCCGGCATCGGCAGTCCAGCCGGGCTGCGGCGATAGGTCACCGCATAATGGCAGTACGCCACGAGCACTTGTAACTGCGGCGTCGCGTGGCCCAGGGCGTCGGTGAACAGGTCCGTCTGCTGCTTGAGTCCCGGAGCCTCGCCCGCCGCGATCTTTTCGCGCAGCGCGAGCACCGCTTGGCCGACCGGCACGACGTAGACCGCCGTCTTGCCGAACTTCTCATTCAGCTTACTGACGTGCTCGTCGAGAGTCGCGAAGTAGGCCGTGTGTTGTTCGCGCAGTTCCGTCAGCGAGCGTGCGTTGCGATCGGCGATGGGGTGCGGCTCTCGAAAGTTGTTGAGATTAAACCGATCGTTCGGCAGCCAGAATTCCTGAATGGTGATGCGGATGTTGGGATTGTGCTCCAGCGCCAACGCAGTGAAGTTCTCGATCCCTTCGTCGGGGAGGAAGATGGGAGCCAGCGTCAGCACATCGACCTTGCCGGCACGGAGAAACTCTTTCGCCTTGAACTTGTCGTCGGCCACGTCCCAGTGCTGAATGACTCGCGAGCCGCCGATCGACGACATCCCAACTTGTTTGTGGTCGCTGATCTCAGCCGCCTTGGCGATGTCATTCAGGATCGCCGGCATGAAAACATGAAAGCTGTGCCCCACCGAATAGACGCGTTGGCCTTGTGTGATCGCCGCGGTTGCCTTCGCCGCATTCGCATCCTGAGCGTGAGCCGGCACACTCAGAACCAAGATGATCGCCACGACTCGCACGGCACTTCGCAGTTTCTCAAGCACGGTCAGTTTCCTTTGCAAAGAATTAGTCGGAGGATCGCGATGAGTTGAATCATCTTCGGAGTGCTGACGGTCCCCATCAAGCACGTTTTCATTCCCACGGTTCCGAGGATTTTGGACCCTTTGATCCTTCCTGCTCGGGAGGCTTCTGATGAGAATGGCAAGTCTTGCTCGCGGCTGGCTCGCCGTCGATACGCTGTTCACATGCTGCGGATCGGCAATCCGCCGCAAGATCGATCTCACTTGGACAGGTCCATTGATCTCACCTGAATGATGGACCTTTTCCCTTTGCTTTTCCAGAGACGAGGTTCGGACATTTCCACAATCTATGGCCACTATGGTCCCGCGCTCCCTTGGTTGGGAAAGCTTGTCTCCGCAGCGAGCAGCCCGTGGTATCGATTTCGCTTTGCGCGTTCCCACGTGCATGAAGTCGATAGTTCGCCAGCCCGTGAACGGATCGACGCGCTGCGGGTCAGGCTCGCTCGCGGAGAAACGGTTTATCTGGCCGGATTAGGCGTCGCCGGTCATAACAGCGGAGCCGCCTTGGTCGAGGTCTCCGCCCGCGAAGGCATTCGTTTGATCTCGAATGACGAAGAGGAGCGGTTCACGGGGATCAAGCATTATGACGATTTTCCCGTTCACAGCCTGGCGTGCTTGCAGCAGCGTCTCGCCGACCGCGGACTGAAACCGCAGGATCTGCACGCTCTGCTCATTAGTTGGAACTACATCCGACTCGTCTGCCTGGGCCTGCAGAGCGCCGTGGAACATTTCCCGTGGAGCCTGGAGTTGCTTCGCAAGGATGCGAGCCGGAAATGGGACTTCGCTCGCAATGGCGAGTTGGTCCGCGCGGCGCCGCGGCGTCTCGCCCAACAACTCGAACTGGAGGCAATTCGACCCCTCATCGCCATGCCGCACCACGAGAACCATGCGGCGTTCTCTTACGCGATCTCGCCGTTCAACCGTAGCGACAAACCGGTGATGATCACGGTCTTGGACGGATTCGGAGACGAGGGGTCGATTTCACTGTATGTGGCGGAAGGGGGCGGTGGCCGGCTGCGTTGCGTTCGAACGAACAAGAGCCTCTTCGACTCACTGGGGATGTTCTATTCAATCATCAGTTCCACGCAGGGTGGCTGGACCATCTTGAGCAGTGAAGGCCGTTACATGGGGGCGGTCGCTTGGGGTGATCAGGATAGCTTGACGAATCCGTTTTGCCGCCGGCG
>CAZPUJ010000492.1:0-6581 GCA_964589725.1 uncultured Planctomycetaceae bacterium | reverse complement strand
GCGGTCAGATGAGCGAAGCCTAATCCTGCGGTCGCCACGGCGAACGGAACGGAATGTGACGCGAGGGCCGAACGTCGTCACGGCGGAGTTTGCGTGTCGCCACCATTGGATTCGTGAGCGGTCCGTCGGGAAATTGACCGTCGCGGCTGAGACGAGCCGCGCGCAGCGATTTGATCGCTCCCTCGGCTTGAAAGACGTCGTCGGGAAACATGGCGAGCACCGCACGCAGGATCGGCATCGTGGGATCTTTGACCGTGCGACGATTCGTCGAGTCGCCAGGAAAGGCAGTTCGCAAACCCGCCAGCAGGAAGCTCCACGCGGGCCGCGCCGACGAATGGAAGCGCGCGTGAAATTGATCTTGCCCGAAGTCTCTCGCACGCCGAGCGTCGAACGCGAACGCTTCCAGTTCTTCGCCGTAGCGCACGATCAGCGGTCCCACCAGCACGTCGGTCCAGCGTTCGACACGGCGTCGCAGGCGGTCCAGATCGGCCAATAGTTCCACCGGCAAGAATTTGCTGTGCAGCAAGTACCGCAACATCTCGGTGCGGCATTGCTGATGAGCGACCAACACACTGCGCGCGATTGGTTCGGAACGCCGCGCGGGCTGACGGCGATCACTGGCCGTCAACACGGCGCCCCAAACGCGCGTCAGCATCTCGGACACCAACACGTTGCTCGCCACGGTTTGCCATCGATCACAATCGATTGCTTGTCTGGCCGCCTCCGCCGCCTGTATCTCGCGACGCCAACGCCGCAGCATCGCTTGGCTGTGCTGCCAATACACCGACAACAACCCATCCGGGATCGGAGCCAGCCCTTCAATCACGAGTGGTGCCTGTGCCGCCACCAATGCCGTGAACTCGACGAACAGTCGCTGATTCAACGTGGAATCCCCACTACGAGGTTGACGATCGAATGACGTCTTGCGATTCGAGCGGAGTGAACACGGCCAAGAAGAACTCAGCCGATACACTTCGAGCGAGAAGACGCCGTCTTCCCCGTTCAGGTCAGCAAAGCGAGTGCCGCGAAATCGCCGCCGCCAACGACGGGCAAGAGCCTCGTAAAAAGCGGCCTTGGCTGAGAATGTCGCGAGTGTCGGCTCACGAAGTGACGTTGCGAATCGGCATCATGTCGCGGGATCGCGACGAGTTCGTGGCGGCGGCTTCCAAATTGAAGTGGGTCAGCCTTTCTAGGCTGACTCGTTACGGCAACAACGCGGTTTGGAGCGGTCCAGGTAGGCTCGAAAGCCTGACCGACGCGCGAGTCTCCAACTACTGACCTTCGTCGACCGGAGCGCTGCCGGACAGTTCGACCAAATCAGCTTGGTTGTTGTTCCATTGGCTGTTGTTTCCGCCGAGCGACCGATACCGCGAACTCTGATTCAGTCGACTAAAGCCATTGCCCACGTCGATCAGTTCGCGCGTGACTGCGTGAGACACTTCGGTCAAGCCGACCGCCATCGACAAGCCCACGATCGTCGCGATCAGAATCAGCTCCGAGGAAACCACAAAGCCTTCTTCGTCCCGAAGCAACTTTTGAAGTTGGGCAAACATCACACACCTCGACTGCGGCCACGTTTCTGCAAGAGATCGACGCCTCAAGCCGTGCTGGGCGGGCGTGTCGATAGACCATTCTCTGACCGAGATACTTTAGGTCGCGTTCGCGGCGCGCGGCCGCGGCGGCAAAGCACGAATCCGACTTCGCCGAGCCGTTGGCAGCGATTGCACGTGCTGCGCGGATCGTACTGCCGTATGGGTGTGCTGCGGCCAATTGGTACGATCGTCAGCGGCGTTCTTTTTGGTACAGCTCGGTCAGCAGTTCCTCGACCGATTTGAACTTCTTGGCGCCCGTCAGCAGCGAGTCCAACATCTGACGAGCATCCGTCGCTGAATGCCCAAGGCTCACGAGAGCCTCATAAGCTTCGTGCATGACCGTCTGTTGCCCTTGCTGTTCGGGCGGCAATTCGCGAGCGACCATCAACGCGAACTTCGCCATCTTACGCCGCAACTTGGCGACGATCCGTTCGGCCGTCGCGCCGCCGATGCCCGGGAGTGCGGTGAGTTCTTTCACGTTTTGTTCTTCAATCGCCGCAGCCACCTCGCGCACCGGCCGGACCATCGACCGCAGCGCGGTCTTCACGCCGACTCCATCCACGGAACAAATCTGCTCGAAGAATTCCCGCTCCGTGTCGCTCAAGAAGCCGATCAATCGAGGCGTCAGGCGACCTCCTTTTTGCGGGTTGCCTTCAAGGTACTCGATCGTCTTTAAGCTGACATCTTGCCCGATGCTCCCTTGCAGTTGTCGTCGCACGAACTCCGGCACGAAGACTTCGTACTCGAACGAGCCGACCGCCAACGTCGCTTCCGTGGCGGTCAGATGCACCAAGCGACCGGTAATGCGCGTGATCACAAGAAAACCTTTCTACCGAGTCTTGTTCCCACGCTCCGCATGGGAACAAGGTCATGGACCTTGCGGCGTGGGGCCTTCAATTCGCAGCGGCACGCGCAGCTCGGCGTACTCCGGCACGTTGGTGCGGACGATCACGGAGCCGTGATGCGTGCCCGGCGGAACTTCCGCCACGGTGACGAGCACCGTCTGACGTCGCTCGCCCATTTCGTCGAATTGAGCTTCGCCGACGACGACCTGCACCCAGCTCAGCGAACAGGTAGCGTCGATGAGTTCCATGCGTGCGAGTGGCCTGCCGTCGGGAGCGGCTCGGAAGTCGGTGATCGAAATCTCTCGCGTCGTTGGCTGATTGCTGAACTGATAAATCGCCAACGCTCTGGGCCGAATCTCGACGCGCTCTTCCGGCAAAGTGATCTTGAAACGGACCTCGGTTTCGTGAGGCTGCCCATCGTCATACTTGATCCGACAGGTGTAATCGTGCGGACCCGGTCGTTCGTTCGCCGCGCGCACTCGTAAATAGAACTCGCCACCTTCGCCCGGAGCAAACTCGCGCTGTTCGAGTCGCGGACTCAAGCAACCGCAGCTCGGTTCAAGATCAAGAATCCGCACCGGCTGCGAGCCGACATTGCGAAACGAAAACCGGCCCGCGTACTCGGACCGCGGTGGCGGGGCACCAAGGTTCACCAAATACTGCTCAAACGCCAGTCCCCGTTGCAGCGAAGGAACGTGCAGCGATCGAGCCGTCACACCTCCCGCGTGAACGGCCAGCGACAGCCCAAATGGCAAACAGGCTCCGGCCCATAAGGCCCAACGCCACCAACGTCCTGAGGTGTTCGATGCGTCCATGCCTGAGACTCTCGTTAGTTGACGGTGATTCACGTTCGTAGTCCCGGATTTCGCCGGTGGGCTCCGCTGGAACGAATCGGTTTTTCTCGACCCGATCGGTTCCGCCTCAATGCGGGACTGCCAACGCGCGGGCTTGTAGCACGATCCCGCGAGGAGCCTCAAGCCAGATGCGATTCAAAGTCGCACGGCTGGCTAATTCTTCAATCTGCGTCTTGGTTGAAATACAAGCCCGAAGCGCAAGCGAGGGATTTCTGTGGATTCCCTCAATTGCGCTTCGGGCTTGTATGCCTCCACAGACCACGCAACCGGACCAATTAGCCGGCCGTGTTCAAAGTCGCGGTCGGCTTGAGATTGCTCCAGGCTTTCGCTAGTTTGTCCCGCCCTTTCCAGCAAGCGGAAGGAATTTTGGACGGTCCAAGGAATTAGCTGACATGGTCATCCGCCCCCGCACGAAGCGAAAAATCGCGCTCAAATTGAAACGCTGCCCGAAATGCAATTGCCTGGTCAAGCGCCGCGTCCGCTGCAAGCGTTGCCACTTGAAGCTGAAGAAAGGCTAAGCGCGGTCGCACGCGTGGAGTGATCGAAAATGCGTCCGGCCGAAATCGGCAGTCTTGTGCCCTGATCTGAGTGTCCCAACGACAAACACCACGAGGCCGGCGAATCGCTTGCCTCGTGGTGTTTTTGTTGAGCGAGATTTTGTGGGACGGATTGGCAATCCGTCCTACGACGACTCCGTCTTGTACTCTTTCTCGTCGTCCGCCTTCGCGCCGAATGAGGCTCGCAGTTCAGTGGCGGCTTCTGTCACGGTCTTTTCCGGGCCGAGCAGCTTCAAGAAGTAGAGGCCTTTGTCTTCGACAATCAGCATGACCGCGAGCATTCGCTGACCGGACATCGGTCCCTTCTTTTTCTCAAATGGCGAGGGGATATACGTTCCGGTGAGATCGACCAGTACGTACTGACCCTGTGCGCTGTTGCCTTTCGTGATTCTCGCCTTGCGATCCTTGGAATCGAACTGATTGACCCAACGTTTGATGTTGTCGTCGATGGCACCACCGCCGCCTCCGAACTGCGAAATAGCAAGCTCTGCGGCTTCCTTGTCTCCCTCAGAGGCGACGAGCTTGAACTGCGTGATTCGCAACTGATTGCTGGGCTCTTCTTGCTTCCAGGCTTTGGGAACGATCAGCTTGATATCTTTCACGGCGACTTCTTGTGTCGCCTTTTCTTTTTTCTCTTGCGCGACGGCGACGCAGCATATGAGCACAGCGACGGCGGAAACGGCATGCCAACGAAAACGATTCATTACGAGGTCTCCTGCTGGGGATGGAATGATCACTGGGGGTCGGGATTCTCAACCGCGTTCCGACGAATTGCAACGACGCCCGAAAAGTACGGTGCAACGGCCGACCGATGTCGCAATGTTGTCGAATCGCAAAGCCGCACGATAGGCTCTGTCGTGGCTGAGTTCTGGCGAACTCGGCGGCGAATTGAAGACGAGACTGCACATGGCCAAGCAATCGACAGGTCGAATGGTATTGATCACGGGCGCTACGAAAGGACTGGGCGAGGCGATGGCCGCGAAGTTCGCCAGTTTGGGACACACGGTCGTCGGCTGCGGTCGGCAGAAGGCGGCGGTGAACGAACTCCGGCGACGTTATGCGGCCCCGCATCGGTTCGATGACGTGGACGTGAGTAACGACGGCGACGTGGCCACGTGGGCGAAGGCCGTACTGGCGGAGCACGGCCCGCCGGACTTATTGCTCAACAACGCGGCCATCGTCAATCGAAATTCGGTCTTGTGGGAGGTGTCGGCCGAGGAGTTTGACCGAGTCATCGACATCAACATCAAAGGCGTCGCCAACGTGATTCGGCACTTCACCCCGGCGATGATCGAGCGGCGGCGCGGAGTGATCGTCAATTTCAGTTCCGGCTGGGGACGATCGACCGCGGCGGAAGTGGCTCCGTACTGCGCGACCAAATGGGCCATCGAAGGGCTGACTCAGTCGTTGGCTCAAGAACTTCCCGACGGCATGGCCGCAATCCCGCTCGATCCCGGCATCATCAACACCGAGATGCTGCGAAGTTGTTTCGGCTCCGGTGCCCACCGGTATCCCGATCCGACCCGCTGGGCCGAAGTCGCCGTTCCGTTCTTGTTGCAAATTTCCGCGAAAGACAATGGTGAACCGCTGGCGGTTCCGATTTGATTTGGCAGACAACAATTCGATTTCAAAAATGACTTTGCCGAGTTGAGCGATGCCGATTCCCGCCTTTCGCGATGATGGATTCCTGCCCGTCGGAATTCATCCCGCGACTTTGGACGAAATTCGCAACCGATTCGGTGAATCGAGTCAACAACGCCGAGAACTGATGCAGCACGTGGTCGATTGGGTCGCAATGCTGCAAGCGGTGCAGGCGCTGCGGTTAGTGTTGGATGGGAGCTTCGTGACAGAAAAAGTCTCGCCAAATGACGTGGATGCGGTCATGCTATTGCCATCGGATTTTCAGCGACGCATCGACAGGTCCGACCCGGTCGCATGGGAAATTGAGCATTGCGTCCGATATAAAGACCCGCAGGAGTTGTTCGTCGCGCACAGCAACGCGCGATGGGCTTTGTACTTGGAGTACTTCAGTCACACGCGCGAACCGGACGGGCGAACAAAGGGCCTTGTGGAGGTGATCCTATGATTGCAAACGAACACGAATACCGTTGCGCCAGGGAGGAACTGCGGTCTTGGGACGAGGCCTTGGCCAAAATGTTACTAGAGCCGCGTGCGTATCGGCCCGACCTGGAGCTGCTCAGCGTTCGCCGGCTCATTTCGCGGCTGCACGAAGAATTGGGTCAATACGAATCTCGCGTGGACCGCCCGGTGCCAAGTGCGCAGTCAGAGCATCGGACCGTGGCGTTAATGTCTGAGTAGGCTGGCGACGCACGTTGAATCGTGTGACTCCGCGGGAAATCGTGCTCGAAGAGAGCGTGAAATATGGATCAGCGTCCAATGACCTGTCACTCCGAGAACCACGGTCAGCACGCCTTCGGCAACTTTTATGGCCGCAAGCGCGAAGGTCTGACGCTGACGGACCGTCGCGGCATGTTGAAGGCGGGACTCGTCGGCATCGCGGGGTTAAGTCTGCCAGAGTTGCTGAAGGCACAAGCCAATGCCGCGAGTTCCGGCGGCTCAGCCGCGACCGGCAGGAGCGTCATCCTGCTGTGGATGGCGGGCGGGCCGAGCCAGATCGACACCTGGGATCCGAAGCCCGAGCGACCGCACCTGAATCGCGGGCCGTTCGGCGTGATCAATACGAAGCTGCCCGGCACAATCATTTGCGAGCAT
>CAZPUJ010000491.1:0-2511 GCA_964589725.1 uncultured Planctomycetaceae bacterium | reverse complement strand
GCCATAGACGGTGTGAATGACGAACTCGTCGGCGACGTACTTGTCGATCTGCTCGCCGTTTTCCTGGCGATGCCGGTCGCCGTGCCGGAAGAAATTCTGGCTGACGAGGATCGGCACCTTATCGGCGGCGGGCTGAGCGGCCTTGACCTCTTCGTGGAAGACGATCATCGGGCTGCCGGCCGCGAGCGTCATCTGCGGGCCATCGAATTTCGATTCATGCTTCGCTGGCTCGAACGGCAGATCGAGCACCGCCAGCGCGAGCATCATCTCCGTGAAGTTGCGGCTCGCGTCTGCGATGTTGGTCGAGAGGAACGGTTTCGCCGGATCGTGCTGAGCGTAGTCGCGCCAGAACGAGTTGACCGTGATGAGAGTGGGATTCTGCTCGGCGATGGCGAGGTGGTAGTAGTTGTTCTCGGCCCATTCCTTGGTCGGGTCCATCTTGCGGTAAAGCTGCCGGACTTGGTCTATGAGGCGGTCGTGATCGAAGAAGTCCGCTTCTGCGGCTGGCATCGTGCGATCCGTATCGGGGGCGGGAATGCCATTCACGCTCAAGACCTTCTTATCTGCTAAGCCTCCCGAGCGTTTTGACAGTGCGTCCTGTGGCTTGCCATCGCGTGCGAGTCCGCGATGCAGTCGGTCGGTTCCGGCTTCTTCCTTGGCCTTCTCGCGAAGTCTTAGTTGCTGCTTGCCAGCCTTCTTACTTTCGGGTTGTCCGCCCCCCATCCCACCACCAAATCCGAGTGCTCGATTCGCCGGAGGTGCCGCCGGAGCCGCACCGCCAGCCGGGATCCCAGCCACCGGCCTGTCTTCCGCAGCGAGGCTCTCGAACATCACTTCCGATTCCTTCAGCCGCTGTTCGAGATTCGTTTTTAAGCCGAGTCCGTCATCGGTCTCCAGCGAACTCCCCTTCGCCGCCGTATCGAACAGCAACAAGAACCGGTCGATGTTCGGCGGCTGCAAGCGGAACAGTTCGTCGATGTGCCGCGAGGTCTTCGGTCCCTCGCCATTGATGTGCTGGGCGAGGAACACTCGCTCGGCGACGTTGAGCTGCCCGTGAGACCACGGTTGCAGGAACGAATCGACCTTGTCGTCTAGCAGCCAGCGGTCGAAAAACGTCTTGTCTTTCTTGTTCGCGAGGTACGGCTTCACGACCGTGTTGAAGAATTTTGGGTCTTTCTTCGCGAGGAAGACGTTCAACTCGTGGCAGGCGAACTTCGAGTATTTTTCCTTCTGCTCTTCCGGCTTGAGCTTCGGCCAGTTGAGCAGGAACGAAAACTCGGCCAGCTTCGGATCGTGCGTCAGCGTCGTGAACAGCAGATAGACCCGCGCGAGACTGTCATACGCCTCGAACTTCGACGTGGCGATGTCCTCCAACGTGAACGGCTGCCCGGCCCCGACCAGACTGATTCGCTTCTGCTGCGTGAAATGCTTCTTCGGATCAAGCCCGTTCGCCAACCGCAAATCAATGAAGTGCGATTTCGGTTCCTCCAACGCAACGCTCCGCCACGTCGTGCTCAGCGGATCGCAGGCGACGGCATGCAAATACTGATGCGCACCAAGCAGATCTCGCTTCAACACGATCTTGCCATCCTTGTCCGGCACCAGATTCACGAACACCGCCGACGCTTCGGCTAGGAAGTCGAGATTCGCAAAGTCGCCGCCGCGTGCGACCCCCGCCGCTTGTGACTCACCGCGTGCCATCGCGCTGGCCGGCGGTGGTCCCTTCGCTCCGAAATCATCGCCGACGGCTGCGATCTGCTCGCCAGTCTCAGTCGATCGCAGCACCCACGGATTCAGCAGCAGCGACGGCCGCTCCAGCGTGTTGCCCGGAAACTTCCGCGCGTACTTGCGGTCGATGATGTACCGGTACTCGTCGCCGATATTCCGCCCCGCCAGATACACCGACTCGGCCGGCGAGGTGCGAATCGCATACGGCTCGGCCTGCGTGATCCGCGCCAGATGATTCCCCGCAGGGAACGCCGGAGCAAACCGCGTCGCAAACAAATGCACGCGAGCAAACTTGTTCGCGTTGCTGAGTTGGATCACCAGTTCTTTGTCGTCCGCTCTAACGCTCTCAATCTGCAACGCCGCCAGTGGCGGTGCTTCAAGCTGCCTCACGTTACCCAGCACATATCCGTGCTTCGCCTCGCCGGGAGCGACGCGAATGCGGACGTGCCGATTCAGCGATTTGATCCAGAGGTCGTAGTCCCCTTCTTTCAGCCCGCTGATCGTAATGAGACCGTTCTTGATCGAGAGGTTCTCAAAACGGTCCGCGAGGAACGAATCGCCTCGCAGTTCGAGCAGCGACAACTCGCGGCGCAACAACGTGCTTTGGCGAGCGGGGGGCGTCAGCCCCCCGGTTGGCTGGTCGGGTTCCGGTTTCGCATCAACCGGGGGGCTAACGCCCCCCGCTCGCCAGGACGCGTTCGGCAGATACGGCAGCGTCAGCACCTCGCCGACTCGGCCGTGCAGCGATTGCGAATAGACGTGCTCGTCCGGCCGGATCGGCCA
>CAZPUJ010000490.1:0-9242 GCA_964589725.1 uncultured Planctomycetaceae bacterium | reverse complement strand
TTCTGACGCTCATCACCATACGTTTCACCTAACGACTTCGAGGCCGCCGCATGACCGAGAGGTGACCATTCCAGGGCCAACGATTTTCGCGGCGGGCGGGGGGGGGGCATTTTCCGCCGCGCTCCGTCTATGAAATAATCGAGCCGACTGGACTGCGCGCGGCGGAAAATGCCCCCCGCCGCCAATCCCCCAGGCCTGCGGCCTGATTCTCAGGAACCTGTCCCGTGTCAATCCATCAGTCCCACTCTTAACCCAGCGCATACAAAACTTGGGCAGGTCCAACATCGTCGTTGGCTAACGTGGCGGACGCTGCCAGCGTCCCTGCCGACAGTATCATGGGCCACAAAGAAGCCACGACCTCAGGGAGTTCTGCACCATGGATCCAACTCACCCGTCGCTATTGGTCGTCGATGATGACGAGGACACCTGCCTGAACCTCGTGGACGTCTTCACCGACTTGGGCTACCGCGTGGAGACAGCTCACGATGGTCCAACAGCGCTGCAGAAAGTGCGGCGGCGATGTTTCGACCTCGCCTTGCTGGACTTGATGATGCCGGGAATGGACGGACTGGATCTCTTCCAAGCGCTCCACAAATTGTCTCCAGGGACAAACGCCGTGCTCATCACGGGGGAGCCACACCATCCACGAGCCGTAGAATGTCTGCAAGCCGGCATGAAACGCGTGATTCCGAAGCCGCTCAACATCGCTCCGCTCTTGTCTCTGTTGGCCGAGATTTCCAGCTAACTACGGGAGAACCTTTGGTCCCAATTCCGTCTCCATCGACATGGCGATCATCGGCATTGATTTGGGGACATCGAATTCGGTGGCGGCGATTCTGCGCCGCGGGCGGCCGGTGGTCATTCCGGGTTCCGAACGGATCAGTCTGGGTAGCAAGGCATTTCCCAGTTACGTCGCCATTCGCAGCGGAGCCGATCCATGAGTTCGCCAGATAATTCATTGCCATCGGAGTTGCGACCGCGATCGGGAGATGCATTGCTCCTGATCGACGTGCAGAGCGACTTTCTGCCGGGTATGGCCAAGCGGCGCTCCGCGAGATGCAACGTCTGGGCGCAGGGCTTGTCTGAAAGGCCGTGACATGCGATTTCCTCAACCGAGCGTCCTGCTGACCGATCTGTATCAGCTCACGATGTTGCAGGCGTACCACCGGCATCGCATGTTCGACGTCGCCGTGTTCGAGTTCTTCGTCCGCAAGTTTCCCAGCAGTCGCAATTTCTTTATCGTGGCTGGGCTGGAGCAGGTGCTGGATTGTCTGGAGTCGCTGCGTTTCGAGTCCGATGAATTGAACTGGCTCGCGCAGACGGGTCGGTTCCAGCCGGAATTCCTTCAGTTCCTTTCGCAGTTGCGATTTACCGGCGACGTCCACGCGATGCCGGAAGGGACGGTGTTTTTCCCCAACGAGCCGATTCTGCGGGTGACGGCTCCGATGCCGGAAGCCCAACTGGTCGAAACGCGGATCATCAACCTGTTGCAGTTCCAGACGCTCATCGCGTCGAAGGCCGCGCGCTGCGTGCTCGTTGCGCCGGAACAAGGGTTGGTCGATTTCGGCATGCGCCGCGCTCATGGAGCCGAAGCCGGATTACTCGCCAACCGCGGCGCAAGACTTCCGAAGGTAAAGCCACCTGGCCCGGCCGCAAACAAGTGTTTCGCGAGTCCAATCCGGCCGGCCGCATCGTTCGCGATCATGTCTCGCTAGAATCATCGCCGGAACCAGGACAGCCACTGCTCGGCCCCGCGATGCGCAACGGATGTCGAGTCCAAGTCAGCGAGTCGCTCGCGGCGATTCGACAACGGTCCACCGAACAACTCGCAGCGCTGCCGGCTTCCTTGCGAGCTTTGGACACGGCAGAGCCGCAGTATGAGGTGCGGATTAGCTCCTCACTCCACGATCTCGCAGCTCAGATGGACCGACACATGCCCAAAACACGACTCCCACCAGAAGTGGACCTGAACCGTGGCATTACATTGCCTGCGCCAGACGACATCGCGTTGCTACGGCAAGCGAGTGGCGGAGACTTCGATTCGTTCTCCGCCTTAGTCGAGCGATTTCAGAGGCGCGTTTTTGCGACCGCTCGGCGAATCGTGGGGAACCAGCATGATGCCGAAGATGTCACGCAGCAGACGTTCTTGAGCGTCCTGGATCATCTTGGCGATTTTCGGGAGGAGTCGAGCGTCGCGACCTGGATTCTGCGGATCGCGACCAATCATGCACTCAAGGTGCTTCGCAAGCGGCGCGGGTTGCCGACAGTGTCGATCGACACCCGATCTGAGAATGGGGACGACAGCTACGCCGCGTTGCCGCATCCGGAGTTCATCGCACAGTGGCGGGATGAGCCGGTTCGACTAGCTCAGCAGCAGGAAGTGCGACAGTTGATCGAATCGACCCTCGATGAGTTGCCGGACAAGTATCGGGTGGTTTTCGTGCTGCGGGATGTCGAAGGGCTGTCCGTCAAAGAGACGGCCGAGACACTCGGTTTGACGGAATCCAATGTCAAAGTGCGTTTGCTGCGGGCACGGCTCGATCTACGAGAACGGCTCACTCGCGCGTTGGGGAACGAAGCCACGCGGATGTTCCCCAGCCACGACCACGATGGCTGACCTTTTTTCTCTGGCGACCCATTTTTCGAGTAACGTCGAACCAACTCGTGGATCAATTGAAGACTGAGGGACAGCGCCATGACTTGCGAAGAACTCCTGGCCGCGTTGAACGACTACGTTGATGGCGAGCGATTGACCGACGCCTGCGAGAAATTCGCCGAACATCTGGCCGACTGCAATCCGTGCCAAGTTGTCGTGGACAACATCCGCAAGACGATCAGCCTCTACCAAGCAGGGGAGCCGTATCCACTTCCGGCTGAATTTCAGCAGCAGCTCAAGGAGTCGTTACGGCAGCGTTGGGAGACGAAATACAGGCCACCTCGAAAGGGCTGAACTCATTGCCTCTGGCAATGCCGAGAATGGCGTGCGGAACCGGACCAGAGCTGTCCGGATTCGCACGCCGTTCGCGTTTGAGCAGCCTGCGGAGCGGGCGATTGCGATTTGTAAACCCGAAGGGTGAGCGAGGGCGGGTGTCCCGAAAGATGCTGTGTCTTGCGTTCCGTGAGAAGTGCTCCATCGCTCACGGTTCGGGTTACTTTCTCAAGAAACGTTGTAACTAACTGCCCGCTCGCGGATCAGTCCTGGCATGAGGCGTGCGATGCCTCTCAATTCACGGACGCAGCTAACTAGCTCATCAAGGAGACAATCATGGCCATCACCACCATTAGCCCACAAGAATTGGCAGTTCGACAAGGACGCGGCGAAGTGCGCGACTTGATCGACGTCCGCACGCCGGTCGAGTTTCGGGAAGTGCATATCGCGTTCGCTCGGAACGTACCGCTGGATCGACTGGAGCCTCAAGCGTTGATGACTGCTCGCAACGGCACGAGCCAGCAGCCGCTATACGTGATCTGCCGATCGGGCAATCGAGCCAACCAGGCGTGCGAGAAATTCGTCGGCGCCGGGTTCACCAACGTCGTCAATGTCGCCGGCGGCACGCTGGCTTGGGAACAAGCCGGGCTGCCGGTGGCTCGCGGTAAGACGGCGATCTCGCTCGAAAGGCAAGTCCGCATCGCAGCCGGACTGCTGGTGCTGACCGGAGCCGCGCTGGGCTACTTCGTGAATCTGAACTGGATTGGTCTGTCGGCATTCGTCGGTGCCGGATTGGTGTTCAGCGGCATCACCGACACCTGTGGCATGGGAATGCTGCTGGCTCGGATGCCGTGGAATCAGGTGGCCCAGCAGCCCTCCGAAAAGAAGGAGTCGTCTGACGCGAGCTGCTCGACCAAGAGCTGTTGCGGCTGAGCGCGGCGCGTGAACCGCATTCGCGTTGCGGAGGATGGGCACTCTTGCCCGTCTTTCGGTGGAAACTCAGGACGGGCAAGAGTGCCCATCCTCCAAAATCGAAAAGGCCCATCATGTTTCTCAAGCAGTATTACCTCGGTTGTCTGGCTCACGCCTCGTATCTGATCGCGGACGAGCGAACGAAAACCGCCGTGGTGGTTGATCCGCAGCGGGATGTCGAACAGTACCTGCGCGACGCCAAAGAAGGCGGCTACACCATTCGGTATGTCTTCCTGACGCACTTCCATGCGGACTTCCTCGCGGGGCACATCGAACTGCGGAACCGAGCGGGTGCGCGGATCGTGATGGGCTCTCGTGCTCACGCCGAGTTCGATTTCCAGGCGGCGAAGGATGGCGACGTTTTTGAATTAGGTGACGCGCGAATCCAGATTCTGGAGACTCCGGGTCACACGCCTGAAGGCATCTCGCTGCTGGTCTTCGATCGGACTCAGAGCGACACGATTCCTCACGCCGTGCTGACCGGCGACACGTTATTCATCGGCGACGTGGGGCGGCCGGATCTCTTGGCGTCGATCGGCGTCACAGCGGATGAGCTGGCCGAGATGCTCTATCATTCGCTCGACCGACTGCGTGCTCTGCCCGACACCACGCTCGTCTATCCGGCACACGGAGCCGGCTCGATGTGTGGCAAGAGTTTGAGCAAGGAGACCGTCTCCACGATCGGCGAGCAGAAGCGATTCAACTACGCTTTGCAGCCGATGAGCTTCGACGACTTCAAACGGCTCGTCACCACCGATCAGCCGGAAGCACCGGAATACTTCGCTTATGACGCGATCAAGAACCGCCAGGAACGTCCCGATCTGGAAACGACGCTCCGTTCCTCGCTCCGTGCTCTCAGTATCGATGACGTGGTCCGTCTGAGGGATCTGGGGGCACAACTGGTCGATGTTCGCGAAGCGGCCGACTTTGAGGGGGCACACCTGGCGGGTTCGCTTAACATTGGTCTCCAGGGGAAATATGCCACCTGGTGCGGGTCGATGCTGAGCCATGAGCAGCCAATCGTCGTGATTGCGGAGCCGGGAAGTGAAGAGGAAGCCGTGATGCGGCTGGGCCGCATCGGTTTCGACAACGTCGCGGGATATCTCGGTGATGGCATGGCCGCACTGGAACCTCACCCCGATCTGATTCAGGTCGTCGCGCGGATCACAGCACAAGCGTTGGCGGAGCAACTCGCGACTGCGAATGGCCCGTTCGTTCTTGACGTTCGCGCCGAGAAGGAATGGCAAGCCGGGCACATCGCTCACAGTCACAACATCTCGTTGACGCACTTGCGAGAGCGTTTGGCCGAAGTGCCGGCGAATCGTCCGGTCGTGGTACACTGCGAAGGAGGTTATCGCTCGGCCATTGGTTGCAGCCTGCTGGCGTCCGCCGGACGAACGAACGTCAGCGACCTCGTCGGCGGCATTAAAGCCTGGATGGCTTCCAAACTGCCGACGGAACCTGACGGGGCCGCATCGCTGGCCTGCACGACCGCCTGCACGAAGTGATTCCGCCCTTCTGAGTTCGTTGCAAAAGGAGTGACTGCTATGAAAGACACCCTGATTATCGTCGGTGTTCTCGTCGCTTGGATCGTCCTGAACCGCTGGATTCTGCCGAGGTTCGGCGTGCAAACCTGAATGAGCAACGCATGCGCGCGGGTTCCGCACGCTCAGCACTTCGAACCACTCAATCCTGAAGAAGAGGTGGGCGACGACCTCGACAAGGTTCACAACAAACCAACCGCTCAGTGATCGTTCCGAACGAACCACGATCAAGCCGGTTCATGAATCGGCGATGGCCGCGAAGCTGCTCGCGAGACTGGAATCGCTCGCCTACGAGTGAGAAGTCACGGTCAGTGAGATCGTGCCGGAAGCTCAAGCGGCCAGTCGGTCGTTCACGGTAAAAGTGATTGACCCCTGTCCTCCCGGAGTCTACCGCGGCATGTTCCCTGGAGCGTACCGCCCGGAATAAGCGTGAACTTCTCCGGCGAAGGCGAGTGGAACATCACTCTGGATGTGTTTCGCGACCTCGGTCTGGCCTTCGGCGCGGCGCTGCTGATGATCTACATCATCCTGGTCGCTCAGACGGGATCATTCACATTGCCGATCGCTGAAGGCGAACGCATCTCGCTGAAGTCGAGTCATTCGGACACGTTCTCATCAGCGATTGGATCTGTGGGTCGTCGAAATCTCCAAAAAACGTGTATCCAATTCGTCCGTTGTGGATCAGTCCCGTCATGAACTCGACGTGAGTGCGTCGCAACTTTTGGAATATGCTCGGAAGGATCACAACGTGACACCGCTCAGTCTGATCTTTGGAGCGGTGGTTGGCCTCTCACTGGGACTGACCGGTGGCGGCGGCGCGATCTTCGCCGTTCCGCTGCTGGTCTATGGATTGGGCCTGCCGACACGTGAAGCGGTGGGCGTCTCGTTGGCTGCGGTCGGGGCGACCTCGCTGGTGGGTTTCCTGCATCGCTGGCGGTTGGGTCAGGTCGAACTCCGCACGGGGTTGCTGTTCGCCGTGGCGGGGATGATCGGAGCACCAATCGGTTCGTGGATCGCCGGCCTACTGCCGGAGGCTCTGCTGTTAAGCCTGTTCGCGGTCTTGATGGTCGTGGTTGCAGTCCGGCTTTGGCAGCAGGCGTCGCGGCCAGAGATCGACGTGGTCGCGTGTCCGACAACCGATCTCCGCGATGGGCCAACTTGTCAACGCGACACGAAGGGCAGGCTCATTCTGTCCTCGCGCTGCGGCATGTTGCTGCTGATCGTTGGCGTCTTGACCGGCATCCTGTCTGGAATGTTCGGTGTCGGAGGCGGCTTCGTCATTGTTCCCACGCTCGTGCTCTTCAGCGGCATGGCGATTCATCGGGCTGTTGGGACTTCGCTCATGGTCATCGCGATGGTCAGCGTTTCGGGCGTCGCATCGCATCTCTGGACAGGTCGAGCCATCTCGCCCGAGATCACTGGGTTGTTTGTTCTCGGCGGAATCGGCGGTTTGTTCGTCGGCCAGGGATTCGGCCGCCGACTGTCCGGCCCGGTTCTGCAAAAAGCCTTCGCCGTAACGATCCTGGCGGTCGCCGCATTCGTCATTGCTCGCAATCTCAGTGCGTAACTTCGTGGAGATCACTGTCATGTCTGAAACTGTGCATCATCAAGTCGTGATTGTGGGCGGCGGCACCGCCGGCATCACGGTTGCTGCGCGACTCACTAAAGGCTGGTTCAACGCGCTCGATGTCGCGGTCATCGAACCGTCGGACAAGCACTACTACCAGCCGCTTTGGACACTGGTCGGCGGCGGAGTCGTCAACAAGGAAGTCACCGAGCGGTCGGAAGCCTCGGTCATGCCGCGCCGGGCGAAATAGAATCGCGATGGCGTCGCCGAGTTTCAACCGGATCAGAATTACATCCTGACACGCGGCGGCCAGTACATCACGCACGAGCGGTCCAGATTTCGGCTGGCTGATCACGTTCCCGCAAAGTCGGACTTGGGAACGTACAACTCGGAATCGGAGGGTTGAGTCAACAGGGCATGACGGTTGCTCATGGGAAAGTCGGGTGACTTGTGCGACAATTCTCAGGAGTAACCTCATGCTTCGTTCCATCGTGGTAGCACTGAAACCGGCGGACTCACAAGCGGCTTGCATTGATTACGCGGTGTCGTTGGCCGAGCGGCTGCGGCTACGAATCGAAGGGTTGTCGGTTGTGGACCTTGAACAACTGGCCGCAGATGAGCCGGTTCCACTCGGAGGCACCGCATACAAGGTCCACCGTGATGAGCAGCGAATCGAATGTGCCCGACAACAGGCAGCCGGCCTGGTGCAGGCTCTGGAGTCAGCCGGGCGTGCGAAGTCGCTCGATTGTCATGCTCTGGTGAGCGAGGGTGACACAGTGCGAGAGATCGTGCGCGCGGTTCAACCTGCCGATCTGTTGGTCTGTGGGCACACACCCGATCCGGATTCGCGTGAGGACTCTTTGGTGGCGTCGATCCTTAAGCATGTGCCGCGACCGGCGATCCTCGTGCCGACAAACAAGGTCACGGGCCAGAACGTGCTCGTCGCTTACGACTCGAGCTTCCAATCGGCTCAAGCGTTGTCGTCGTTCGTGAATTCCGGAATGGCGACGGGCTGCACGGCCACCGTCTTGGCTCTGCATGAGAATGTGGGAGTTGCCAAAGAACGGGCGAAGACCGCCGTCGAGTTTCTGCGCCGACACGACATCGTCGCGGACGTGCTCGTGGAAAAGCTGGCGAAGGAGCCGGGCCGACACATCCTGGACGCGGCGCAACACTTGTCCGTTGGTTTGTTGGTCATGGGTGCGTTTGGCACGAATGCAGTACGCGAGTTCTTCTTCGGCTCTGCCACGCGTGATGTCTTGCACCGACTGCCAATGCCAGTCTTCATCGATCATTAGCGTCGGAAAGATTGTGTCGCTCTCGGAGCGGCATCCGCTCGCGTTGAATCTACTGCACATCCGCGGCGATCGCATTACCCAGTCACACAACTCCACCAATTTGGCAAAGGCCATGCCGCTCGGCATGAGATACGTGATCTGGCCTGCCGTTTGTCCGTTCCGTAAAGTCGCCGCGTCAATTTGGCCCAATTACAAAAGGAGGAGCGCTGTCGTCCTGTGAACGGCTCAACGCCGAATACCAGCACACTCAAAGGTCTCCGTTGGGGCTTCGATTGCGTTGTGATCCACTTGGGGACGCAGATCATTCGGATCGGCTCGGACGACGCGCCCGGGTTGGGCAACTTTCTCCAGATCAAACTCGGTCGCGTGGCGTCGGCCGCGCCCAAGGAGTGATCGTCGCTCAGGAGACGATTGCGAAGCCAATCGCATTACGGACTCAGGCCGAGGCAAAGGATGTCAGGCTGGTTCGTCGCTGGCGTCTTGGGAGCCGGCGTGGTGGTCGTTTCCAATGTCTTTCTGCCCTATGGCATGGCCGCCGCCGGAGCGATGCTCTACGTCGTCGTGGAGGAACTGATCCCCGAAAACGTGCGAGCCGGCACGATCGACGTCACCACCATCGGCTTCCTTGTTGGTTTCGCGGTAATGATGGCCTTGGACAATGCTTTGGGGTGATCGCCTCTGACAAGATTCCAACTCCTACAATCGAGATTGCCACTCGCCAAACTCATTGACAAAGCCTATACTGGCCGAAGTTGGTTTTGACGACGGAAATTCGTGGTGTTGATTCCTTGGAGTCCACTCACTGCTGCTCCACTCGCCGTACCACTTGGCGGGTCACCAGTCTGGCCTCTTTCGATTCGGCCCAGAAAGTCACAACGGACCGACAATGCTTTTTAGGAGGCAAGAACGTGAGTAAGAAGTTGTACGTGGGG
>CAZPUJ010000489.1:0-3991 GCA_964589725.1 uncultured Planctomycetaceae bacterium | reverse complement strand
CCCTGGTCGGACATCCGTGCCCCCATGACAATCTGGCAGTGATAAAGACTCTTTATCAGAATGCGCAAATCTCATGCCAAGCATGATCGCCTTCGCAAACAAATTACAAAGTGAGTGCCATTGGGCTAGCGCCCTGCGGCTGATTTCCGCGCCCCGAATTCTTTGCTGTGACAAAGCACTACTGCGGCAACTGCGAATTGATCGGTCAGGGGCGACCACTGTTTGCCCGGAGCGTGTTCGCCACCGTCGGGCTTGCCCCGGCGGAGCGCTGACTGACCAGCTACCAAGGCCCTCGGCAACTCGCATCGCCCCCGTGGGGCTTGACCCCACGGAGCGAATGACTGGCCAGCCAGAAATCGTTGCTCCCGTGGGGACAAGCCCCACGGAGAGCCAGCGATCCACAGGAAATGTCAGTGGTAGCTCGCCAGTCATGGCCCCGCCGGGACAAGCCCGACGGTGGCCATCCGCCGTTTGGATCGCGCGCTCTTTTCTCTAGCCTTTGACTTCGTGCGGCCGCCGGAGCACGATGACGCTTGCTCGCTTGGCAAGTTCAGTTCTTGAGGCGGTCATGGTGCAGTTTCAGTATCCCGAACTCTTTTTGCTGGCGATTCCGCTGCTGGTGGCTTATCGGCGCTGGGGTGTCGCTCGCGGAGTGACGGGCGCGTTGCGAGTCACGTTGCTCGTTTTGTTGGTGCTCGCTCTGACGGGGCCGCGATGGAATCTGGGAGGGCAGGGGATCGACATTGTTGTCGTGGCCGATCGGTCGCGGTCGTTGCCGGGTAAGGCGGAGGAATCGATCCGGGCGTTGGTTCGCGATCTCGAAAAGAATCGCAAGGCCGGGGATCGGATTGGGCTGGTGACGTTCGGCAGCCGGGCTGAGGTCGAGCACACATTGTCGAGCAGCAGCGAGCTGGGGGCGTTCACGCGGCCTGTGCTGTCGGATGGGTCCGACATCAACGACGCGATCGCGACGGCGCTCAATCTGATTGAGCCGACTCGGCCGGCGCGGATTTTGGTGATGTCGGACGGCGAAGCGAACGGGCCGTCGCCGTTGTCGGCGGCGAGGCGTGCTCGCGAGGCGGGCGTGCCGGTCGACTTTCGGTTGTTCGAGCGGAACCGCATCGGCGACGTGGCCATCGAATCGGTCTCGCTGCCGGACATCGTGTCGCCGCGCGAGCCGTTTCAATTCGCCGTGTGGGTGCATGCCAGTCGCGAGGCTCACGGCGAAGTGCGAGTCCTGCGAAACGGCCGCGAGATCGCGAAACTCGAACGTGACTTCTTGCCGGGACTCAATCGCGTCTTGTTCCGCGATCTGCTCGAAGATGGCGGGCTGACGAATTATTCGGTCGAGTTGCAGGTCGAGAACGATCCGCTCGAAGAGAACAATCGGGGCGCGGGTGTCGTGCGAGTCGAAGCGGCTCCGCGAATCCTTGTGCTCAACGCGGATGGGTCGACGAACGACAACCTCGTGACCGCGTTGCAAGCGGCGCGGTTGAACGTCGATGTCGTGGCGTCGAAGGTTTTTCCTTTGACGCAGGATTCGCTCGACGCCTATCGCGCGGTAATCGTCGAGAACGTTCCGGCGGCGGACTTCGGGCGACTGAAGATGGAGCGGTTGGCTCAATATGTCGAAGACCTCGGCGGCGGACTGATGCTGACCGGCGGCGAACGGAGCTTCGGCGTCGGCGGGTATTTCAAAAGTCCGCTCGACGACGTCTTGCCCGTGTCGATGGAACTGCGCGAGGAACATCGCAAGAACCGCGTCGCGATCGCGATTGCACTCGACCGCTCCGGCAGCATGGCCGTGCCGGTGAAGGGGGGCAAAGTGAAGATGGACCTTGCCAACCTCGGCACGGCCGAATGCGTGAGAATGCTATCGCCGCAGGACAAGGTCGCCGTCATCGCCGTCGACAGCTCGCCGCACGTCGTGCAAGAACTGCGAACCGTCGATGACCCCGAAGCGATTTGTGCTCAAGTGCTGCGAATTCAAAGCATGGGTGGCGGCATTTTCGTGTACGAGGCGCTCGTCGCCGCCGGCAACCAGTTGATGAAGGCCGGCGAGTTTTCGACGCGGCACATCATTTTGTTTTCGGACGCGAACGACAGCGAAGAACCGGGAAACTACCAGACGTTGCTGAAAAAATACGCCGACGCCGGCATCACCGTCAGCGTGATTGGGCTGGGGACGAAGGCCGATCAACACGCCAGTCTGCTGGAAGACATCGCCAAGCTGGGCGGCGGCAACATCATGTTTTCGGACGATCCCGAAGAGCTGCCGCGACTGTTCACGCAAGACACGATGAGCATCGCTCGCAACACGTTCATCAAGCATGACCCGGAAGTGCATCCGGCCGACGGCATCCCCGGCAAGCGGTTGCCGGACGCGCGGCTGATGGGAAACTTTGGCCCATCACCGTTCCCGCCGTCGAAGGGGTACAATCTGAGCTACCTGAAGCCCGACGCCACGATGGGTGTCGTGTCGACCGACGAGTACAACGCTCCGTGGCTGGCGTTTTGGTATCGCGGCTTGGGTCGAGTCGCCGCGCTCACGCTGGAAGCCGACGGCAAATACTCCGGCCCGTTCGGTTCGTGGGACGAGTACGCCGACTTCCTGGTCACGTCCGCGCGCTGGCTGCAAAACAGCGTCTCGCCCGACGACGTGTTCGTGACCATGCAGCAAGAAGGCCAAGACGCGATCGTGAACGTCGAGCTTGATCCCGATCGCGGCGACAAGCATCGCGCCGACGCCCCCCGCTTGTACGTGATCCCGCCGGGTGACGAACGAGTGCAAAAATTCTCGCCCGACTTCGTTTGGACGGGGCCGAATTCGCTGCAAGCTCGGTTTCGGTTGGAGCAAACCGGCACGTATCGGACACTCGTGAGAGCCGCCGGCTCGGAAACTCGGGAGTTCACTCGCGGTCCGACCGTCACGCTGCCGTACTCGCCGGAGTTCGCTCCGCGCCAAGGCTTGCCCTCCGGCCGCGAGCTGCTCGTCGACGTCGCCAAACTTTCCAACGGTCGCGAACGGACCGACATCTTGTCCATTCTGGCTGACCCACCGCGGAGCGTGCAAACTCGGTCATTGTTGCCACTTCTGTTCGTGCTGAGCATCGCGGTCTTGCTGTTCGAAATCGCCGGCCGCCGCTTGTCCTGGTGGGACAGTTTTTCATTGGCGCGATGGTTCTCGCGACGAGGAACGACGTCAGCACCAATGGAATCGCTCGAAAAGCCGGCCACCGAGCCGGTGCTTTCGTGGTGGCAAAGCCTGCAACCCCTGCGATCGAAACGTCGCAGTGTGCCGACGACGTCGGCGAATGCCTCGAACACCGCGCCGCCCAGTCAGCCCGCTCCTTTGGCAAAGCCCACGCCGTCACCCAAACCCGTCTCGACCGCTGAACTGTTCGATCAGGCCAAACGCCGCGCGTCGCAAAGACTCAAATAACGACGCGAATGACGAAGTGTTTTGACGCAAAACTACAGCGTGCCCTTCGACGACGGCACGCCGGATTGGCGCGGGTCGATGGCGACGGCTTGTCGCAGCGCGCGGGCCGTACCTTTGAAGCATGCCTCAGAGATGTGGTGGCTGTTCTGGCCGTGGTGCAACAGCAGGTGCAGGTTCAGCAGGGCGTTCGCAGCGACCGCTTCCCAAAAGACTGGAACAAGCTGCGAGTCAAAGTCACCGATCTTCTCCGTTGGAAAGTCGACTCGAAACACGAACGACACGCGACCGCCGAGGTCCACGGCGGACGTGACGAGCGTTTCTTCCATCGGCAACGCGATACTGCCGTAACGGACGATCCCTTGCTTGTCTGCCAACGCCTGGGCCAGTGCCTTGCCGAGACAGATGCCGGTGTCCTCGACCGTGTGGTGATGATCGACGTGAATGTCGCCGACCGCTTTGACTGTCAGATCGAACAAAGAATGCTTGGCCAGCAGAGTCAGCATGTGATCGAAGAAGCCGATGCCGGTGTTGATGTCGGCTTGGCCGCTG
>CAZPUJ010000488.1:0-3993 GCA_964589725.1 uncultured Planctomycetaceae bacterium | reverse complement strand
CGTCGCGAGTTCCGTCTGTAGCCCGAGCCCTTGTGGCTCGTTGCGTTCGAGAGTTTTTGGGGATCATTCGGGCCACAAGGGCCCGGGCTACAGGAAGCAGTTATGCAGCCAAGAGGTGAATTGCACGGCGAATGTCCCTTTCTCCGAGGAAGGCGGACCGAACGCTTTTGTCTCCGCTGCGGATTCCACTTCCATCAGCGATTGCGCGCGACAGTCCGATCCTTCCAGAGAAACGGCATTTGACCGACGTAGGTTGTGCAAACGTGAACGCACTCGCACTCCCGTCATGATCGCGCCGCTCAGAACAGGAAGCATCGGAGGCAAGTCCGATACAACCGGAACGGGAGCGAAGAACCGGAACGGGAGCGAAGAAGAGGAACCAACCTCTTGGACGTGCGACGAAGAACTTGGAAGGCTCACGATGAGGGTGGCATCTGAGTCTGTTTCCGAGCCTTGAACTTGTCGGATTTGCTCAAACGCCTGGCTCGGCGCGGTGCGACGAGTGAACCACGGCCGGCTAATTGGTCCGGTTAGATGGTCTGTGCAGTCATACAAGCCCGAAGCGCAAGCGAGAGAAAGCCGCAGAAATCTCTCGCTTGCGCTTCGGGCTTGTATTTGAATCCAGACGCAGATTGCAGAACAACGCGCCGGGCGAATGACGAAAACCCCATGAAACCCAGCGAAAAAGCCTTGTTCGCGGAGTTTGCGAACAAGGCTTTTCGAGTGGAGCGGAAGGGAGTTGAACCCTCGACCTCTGCATTGCGAACGCAGCGCTCTCCCAACTGAGCTACCGCCCCAAGAACGGGCGACATGGTAGCAGGTTCTGCTTCCGATAAAAGGGTTCTCTGGGTTCGCGGAATGCGACGGACTGGACGTCGCACGATCAAGGTTTGACTTCGCAGCAGGCCCGGTGAGTCGCTCGTCTTTACAGGGCAGTCGGAGTCCGGCTACGTTGCGCGCTGTGGCCGTGCGATGATCATGCGGCACGGTCTCGAAAGGAATCTATCTCCATGCGAACTCGATTGCTGAGCCAGGGTGAGCCAGCTCCGTGGTTTACAACGGCGAGCACGAACAATCCGACGTTTCACTTCGACACGGTTGCCGGACGATACGTCGTAATGATGTTCTTCCAGTCGGCTGGACGATCGGACAGTCAACGAGTTCTGGCGGATCTCATGCAGCAGCGGCCTCGGTTCGACGACGATCAGGTCACTTTCTTCGGCGTGAGCACAGATCCGCAGGACCAGCAGCAGGCTCGCGTGCGGGAGCAGCTTCCGGGAATTCGTTACTTCTGGGATTTCGATTTGCACGTCAGCCAACTGTACGGGGCCTCACGACCCGACGCGCAGACCGGCTTGCAGAAGTACGAATGTCACACCGTCGTGCTGGACACGCGGCTGAGGACGCTGACAGTGGTTCCGTTTGATCCACCGGAAACGCACGTCGCGCGGCTGTTGCAATGGATCGACTCGCTACCGCCGCTGGGGCAACCTGTGGTGGCCAACGTGCAGGCTCCAGTACTGATCGTGCCGCGCATCTTCGAGCCAGAATTCTGTCGCAAGCTGATTGACTTGTTCGACGACAAGGGAGGCATCGAGTCGGGCGTCATGCGCGACGTCAACGGCCAGACGGTCGGCGTGTACGACCACGGGCAAAAGCGGCGGCAGGACTACGAGATTGAAGATGAGTCGCTCCGCAAGGCTTGCATGGTCCGCATTCATGACCGCTTGGTGCCGGAGATCGAGAAGGCTCATCAGTTCAAAGCCACACGCATGGAGCGGTATATCGTCTCGTGCTACGACGGTGCGCAAGGGGCACACTTCCGAGCACATCGCGACAACACAACCAAAGGGACCGCGCATCGCAAGTTCGCCGTCTCGCTCGTGCTCAACACCGGCGAGTTTGACGGAGGCTTCGTCTGGTTCCCGGAATACGGCCGCCAGTTGTTCGCACCACCGGCCGGCGGGGCAGTCGTCTTCTCCTGCTCGCTGTTGCACGAAGCCACTCCGGTCACACGCGGCAAACGTTACGTCTTCCTACCGTTCCTGTACGACGATGCCGCTGCTCGCCTGCGCGACGAGAACCTGCGATTCCTCGGCGGCAATATCAACACGCCCGAGTCAGCGAAGCAAGCGGCTGGCTAACGTGGTACAGGTTTTCAACCTGACCGTCCCCGTTTATTGAAGCGAACGGCCGGGCAGGTTGAAAACCCGCCCCACGTCGGCATGAGTCGCCAGCCCACGCGGTCGTCCGATATCCTCCCGCCGGATGACGACAAAGTCTCGCGACGGAGATTGGCTCATGCGACATACACTGCTGGCTTGGACAATCGGTTTCATCGCACTGACGGCTTCGACCTTGGCTGCCGACAAGCCGAACGGCAATCGGCTGACGTATCTCGACGAGCCGTGCAATCCGTACTACGTGCATCGCGACTTTCCAAAGCTGACGACTCCGATGTGGGTCGGCGAGCCGGGTGTCGAAGCAGTCGTGATCCTCGGCATCGACGATATGCGCGGGCACGAGAAGTGGGAGGCGTATCTGCGGCCGATTCTCAACCGGCTGAAACAAATCGACGGCCGCGCTCCGGTCAGTATTCTCACTTGCACCATCGACCCCAAGCACCCGCACTTACAGCAGTGGCTCAACGAAGGGCTGAGCTTGGAGATTCACACGGTCGATCACCCGTGCCCGCTGCTGGGCGGGATGAAGGGGAAAGGGGTCAAGGATCAGGGGCCAGGAGTCAGCACACCGGAAACAAAGAAGGACGCAACCGGGACGAAACTCGACAGACTGAGTTTCGCCAAAGACACCTACGACCGCTGCGTCGATCTGCTCAACGAAGTGCCGAACAACAAGCCGGTCTGTTTTCGGATGCCGTGCTGTGATTCGCTCAACACGCTCAGCCCGCGATTCTTCACCGAGAACTTCAACAAGAGAACGCCCAAGGGAAACTTCCTGCAAGCCGATTCGTCGGTCTTCCACGTGTTCACGTCCGATGATCCCGCGCTGCCGCGTGAGCTGGTGCTGGAACCCGATTCCGAGGCGAGCCGGGGGCGTCGGCCCTCGGACGATTCACGAAATTCGAACGACGTCCAGGGGCTAACGCCCGCCGGCTCGCCGGGAGTCGGAGTCGGTGCCGCCGAACGCGAGCGGTTCAAAAAATACATCCCCACCGATCGCGGCTTCGTGAACTACATCGAGAACTACCCGTACCCGTACGTCATCGACCGGCTGTGCTGGGAGTTCCCCTGCGTCACGCCGAGCGACTGGTCGGCTCAGCATCTGCACAAGCCCAACAACCCGAAGACCGTCGAGGACTGGAAAGCGGCGCTCGACTGCACCGTGGTCAAGCAAGGCGTGTTCTGCCTCGTCTTCCACCCGCACAACTGGATCAAACCCGAGCAAATCAACGAACTCATCGACCACGCCGTCACCAAGCACGGCAAGAAGGTCAAGTTCCTGACGTTCGAAGAGGCGGTGGAGCGTTTGAATGAGAACGTGCTCGGCGGGCAAACACTGCGAGACGAGCGGGGCCAAGACAATGGTTTGCGCTTTCCGGACGCCAATGCCGACGGTTTTCTCGATGTGTCCGTCGAACTTCTCGCTCAACGACGCCGTCTGCTGCGTTTTTCAAACCGAGTGTGGAATATCGCCGAGAAAGTTTGGAATGAGACTCCTCCAGTCGTCACACCTATGGACGCAGAGTTCGCACTCGAACGCTGGGTCTCGTTTCCGTTCGACGCTCGACGTGAGCCGCTCCGGATCACCTCGCGCGACTTGAATCGAGATGGCCGCGCAGACCTGTTGATTCAAGCCGCCGACGGTAGCGGTGTGTTCCAAGCTCAATTCCCGATGGGATTGAAGACCAAGATCGAATGGTTGCGTCTACCATTCGAGATTCCCAATGGAGTTGTCTTACCGACATTCAATGGTGGCGATGCCGGTCTGCGTTTCATCGACCTCGACGAAGACGGCCACGATGACATCGTC
>CAZPUJ010000487.1:0-13059 GCA_964589725.1 uncultured Planctomycetaceae bacterium | reverse complement strand
AAGAAGCCATTGTTCTATCGTTGCGAACAAGGCCGGCTGACGTTCGCCAGCGAACTGAAATCGCTGCTGCTCGTCCCCGGCGCTCCGCGTCGCTTGAACCGGCGAGCGATCGACTCGTACCTCTGCTACCAATACGTGCCGCATCCCGATTGCATTCTGGAAGGCTATCACAAACTCCCGCCAGCCCATGTCGCCGTGTTCGAGAACGGACACCTGGACGTCCGCCGCTACTGGCAACCACCGTATGAGCCGAACGTAGCCGCAAGCGGCCAGCTTGCGGATTCTTCGGCATCAATGGGAAAGTCTGTTGAGCCGACCCACAAGCTGGCAGCTTGTGGCTACGATGCGGACCGCTGGCGGCAAGAGCTACGCCGCACGTTGACCGAAGCAGTCCGATTGAGAATGCGCAGCGACGTTCCGCTCGGAGCGTTCCTCTCCGGCGGCATCGACTCGACAATCATCACCGGCTTGATGCAAGAGTTGTCCGACCGGCCGGTGCATACCTTTTCGATCGGCTTCCCGGTCAAGGAGTTCGACGAGCGATCGTTCGCTCGCGAGGCGGCCCGGCATCTGCGTACCGATCATCACGAATTGGTTGTCGAGCCGAATGCGCTGGAAATCCTGCCGAAGTTGATCTGGCACTACGACGAACCATTCGCGGACAGCTCGGCGATCCCGATGATGTATCTGTCGCAGATGACTCGGCGGCACGTGACGGTCGCGTTGTCGGGGGATGGCGGCGATGAGCTGTTCGCCGGCTACACGCGGTATCAGGCGGTGCAACTCGCCGCGCGATTTGATCGACTGCCGACGCCGCTCAAGCGGCTCATTACCGCGAAGTTGTGGCAGCGGCTGCCGTCGGGAGCGGGGCCTCGTTCGCTGTTGCGTCGGGGCAAGCGGTTTCTCGCCGCGCTCGGCGAGCTGCCGGAAGTGCGCTACCTGCGGTGGGTCGGCATCTTCGAGGAATCTCAACGGCGCGAGCTGTATCGGCCGGAGTTCGCGGAGGAGCTCGGCGACTTCGACGCCGGCGACTTCTTGTTGCAAGCCTACACCGCCTGTCCGAACCGCGACTTCATCACGCGTACAACCTGTGCCGACGTGCTGACGTACTTGCCGTGCGACATCCTGACGAAAGTGGATATCGCCAGCATGGCGTCCGGCCTCGAATGTCGCAGCCCGTTCCTCGACCAAGAGGTCATAGAACTCGCCGCGCGGATGCCCATCGAACTGAAGTTGCGCGGTCGGCAAGGCAAACAAATCCTGCTCGACACGTTTGCCGACTTGTTGCCGCCGTCAATTCAACGCCGCGGCAAGATGGGTTTCGGCGTACCCTTGCCGAATTGGTTTCGCGGGGAGTTACAGCCGTTCTTGCGCGACGTGCTGTTCGACTCCCGCACACTCTCGCGCGGCTTCTTCGAGCCATCCGTTGTGCAACGCTTGTTCGACGAGCATGTCCAAGCGAAGACCGACCACGCCCACCGCCTGTGGGCGCTGCTCTGTCTGGAATTGTGGCAGCGCATGTTCCTCGACCCCGCCGAACCACCCCCGAGTTGCCCGTCGAGCTTGTGACCGTCCACGCGTGGCAGCAGGTCGTCGTTGGAATCAGATAAAGAGGACGCCTTGGTATCCATCGGACATACTCATGGTCACTCGCATCAGTCCCTCGCCTGGACGTTCGACCTCGGCTGCGGAGTCAACGAATTCGGCACAAATATTAGAACCTGACAGCGGACGTGCGGTATTTCAGGCTTGACCGTCAATACTCGCTAATCGTACCGGCACGGCTCAGCCGAACCAGTAAGCAGAACCTCATTAGGCTGACTTTCAGTTGAAAATGGCATGGAGGCTGTCCGATGGTGTCCCAATCTCGATTTACAGGTTCAATCGCACGCTTTTTGATCACCGTCGCTGCTGCGACTGTGGGTACCGCAACGACCCTGGCCCAGCTTCCGACTGATCTTCCGATACTTGCGAGTCAGCCCGCGCCGCCGCCCGTGACCGGCGTTCCTGATTTCGACCAGCCGACCGTCGTTCCGATGATCGCGGAACCGGCAGCTCAGACACCGCCCCTGCCGTCACCGTTCGCTGGTCCGCTGCTTGAACGACCGAAGCTGACCGGTGATTGGTTCGGCACACGTTCTGAACTCGCGGCACACGGGATCGCCGTCGACATCAGCACCACTCAGTTTTATCAGGGTGTGACCAGTGGGGGACTGGATCAGTCGTTTCAGTATGGCGGACGTAACGACTACTTCCTGAACCTGGACGGAGAGAAGCTCGGACTCTGGAAGGGGTCATTCGTCACCCTGCACGGCGAGACTCGATACGGCGAGTCGGCCAACTCGCTCACCGGGGCGATCATGCCGGTCAACCTCATGCTGGCGCTGCCTCAACCAAACGGGTCGGTCACCGCTTTGACCGGCGTGAAGTTCACTCAGTTCTTGTCCGAGAACATGCTGGTCTACGCCGGGAAGATCAATACGCTCGACGACTTCAAGCAACCGCTGACCGGAGCCGGGGGGCTGAACGGGTTTCAAAACATGGCGATGATGTTAAACCCCGTCTACGCCCGCACTGTCCCGTACTCGACATTTGGAGCCGGGTTCGCATGCCTCAATAACCATGAGCCCGTGTTCGCTGCGGCCGTGTTCGACACGAACAACACGCCCACGGTGAGCGGGTTCGACACCTTCTTCGACAACGGGGCCACGATCTTCGCACAGGCGAACCTTCAAACCAACTTCTTCTGCCGACCTGGTCACCAGGGGCTTTCGGGGACGTACAGCAGCGGAACTTACCCGGATATTTCGCCGACTGCGTACTTCGATCCGAGTCAGGGGTTGGTGATCCTGTCCACTCCACAAACCGGGTCGTGGTGTCTGGCATACAACTTCGATCAGGCCATCGCTGTCTCGCCAGACAACCCGCGGCAGAGGTGGGGGGTGTTCGGCAACCTTGGGATCGCGGACGACAATCCCAACGCCGTTCGTTGGTTTGGGAGCGTCGGAGTCAGCGGGTTCAGCCCTCTTCCTTGCCGGGACCAGGACTCGTTCGGCATCGCCTACTATTACCTAGGGGTGAGCGAACCATTAAAGAACCTCGCCCCAGTCCTGTTGCCGCTGCAGGACGAGCAGGGGATTGAGGTGTACTACAACATGGCGGTTACCCCGTGGTGTCAGATTACGCCGGACGTCCAGGTGATCTCTCCGTTCCGCGACCGAGTGGAAGCATCCCTACTCTTCGGCCTGCGTGCGAAGATCGACTTCTGACGAGTTTGATGTCACGCAGCCTCTGCTCGACCAGCCACGGCAATCAGTGCCAGGATCCCCAACCCCGAAACCAAGTTCGCGGCCGGCGTCCTGATCCCGGCCATCAGCGTCCGCTCATAAGCGAGGTGCGTGCGCTCCAACGCCATTTGCGTTTGATCGGCCGGAGCCACGGTGTTGTCTGCTTTTTCGCTGGGCAAGGTGTTCAACGCCACTGACCGGGATTATTTATGGCTTCGTAGCCAATCTCGCCGGTGCCCTTGAGCGAAACGCTCATCATCCAAGCCACGAGGGCTTGGACTACAGACTTCACAGATTCAAGAATTAACCGGCAATGGATCGAGTCAGGAGAAATCTTGCGAAGACTCGGCTAACCTGGATATGAGGTTATCGTTCGCTCACGAGAGGTTCCGTTTCATGAAAACGGTTTTCGCCCCGGCGGTGAAGCTCCTGAACCGACTGACTTATCCACGCAAGTTTGGGTTGATCGGCTTGTTGTTCGCTCTGCCTCTTGGGCTGGTGACGTTTTTTCTGGTCAAAGAACTCAACGACCGGATCGCTTTCTCCGCGAAGGAGCAGTTGGGCAACGAGTATCTTCGTCCCGTCCAACAATTCGCGTCAGACCTGCGGGATCATCGGGGCCTGACCTGGGCTCGCGCGGATCAACAGAACGCCGCGGAAGAGTTGCGGCGAATCGAAGAGCAACTGCAGCGCGACGTTCAGGAAATTGACAAAGTCGATCGGAAACTCGGTGAGACGCTGCGGACCACGCCAAGGTGGACCGCGATCAGGGAAGAATGGCGGTCCCTGCCAGGCAGCGCGAAAACCGCAGCTCCCATCGATCCGACGAATCGCCACACAGTGCTGATTGCCGATTTGCTGGCACTGATGAGCCAAGTCGGAGATCGATCGAATCTGATTCTCGATCCCGACCTCGACTCCTACTACTTGATGGATTTGACGGTCAACCGACTGCCGCTGTTGACCGAGCAGATCGGGCAGGTGCGCGGCTTCAGCTCTGGACCGGCGAGCCGAGAGACGACTTTTGGATTGGATCAGCTTCGGCAGCAAAACTTGGCCAGCGCGATCGAATTTCAGAAAGAGACTTTGAAGCATCACTTGGATGTGGCGTTTCGCGAGACACTCGACACCAAGTTGTCCGAGGATTTAGAACCGGCGATGAAACGCAGTGTTGCTGCGACGGAACGATTCCTGGAACTGATCACCGATGCGACCGACCGCGCGTCCGGTACCCGTGCGTCTGCGGATGAGGTGTGGCAACAGGGGAGCGAGACGCTTGCCGAATATAACAAACTGTATTCGCTGACCTCAGTCGCCTTAGATCGGCTACTGCAAGCCCGCGTAACCATGTTGGCGAATCGGCGGTTGTTCGTGGCCGCGGTGACATTTCTCTGCGTGCTGTTGGTCGTGTACCTGTTCGTCGCGTTCTATCTGGCGGTGATGCGAACGGTCGCTCAATTGGATGAAGCGTCGCAACGGTTCATCAGCGGGCAGTCGGATGGCGTGACTATCCGCGTCGATACGCACGACGAACTGGGGCAAGTCACCCGGTCGTTCGGAGCGTTGGCCGCGCGGCTGGTGACCACCAACGCGCAGCTCGCCGGAGTGCTCGAGGCCGCGACTCAATTCTCCATCATTTCGACCGATGTGAACGGACTCATCACCGTCTTCAATTCCGGCGCGCAGAATTTGCTCGGCTATTCCGCCGACGAGATGATCGGCAAGCAGACACCACAGATCCTGCATGTGCTCGAAGAGGTGGTGGCTCGCGGCGAAGAGTTGTCGCGCGAATTGGGGTACCGCGTCGAAGGTTTCGACGTCTTCGTGGCGTACGCCAAGCAGGGCCGCTTCGACCGCCGCGAGTGGACTTACGTCCGCAAAGACGGCAGCCAATTCACGGTCAGTCTCGTAGTCACGGCCGTGAAGAGCGCCACGGGTGAGATCACTGGCTTCCTGGGCGTGGCCGATGACATCACGCTCCGCAAGCAGACCGAACGGCATCACTTGGCCGCTCGCGAGAGCGCCGAGCAGGCGGCTCGTGCCAAGGGCGAATTCCTGGCCAACATGAGTCACGAAATCCGCACGCCAATGAACGGGATCATCGGCATGGCCGACTTGGCTCTCGACACGTCTTTGACATCCGAACAACGTGAGTATCTGGAGGTCGTGAAAACGTCGGCCAATTCGCTGCTGCGGATCATCAACGATATTCTGGACTTCTCGAAGATCGAGGCCGGCAAACTGGAACTCGATCCGCGTCCGTTCCGCCTGCGCGACTCGCTGGGCGACACGATGAAAACGCTGGCCACTCGTGCCCACGAAAAGGAACTGGAACTTCTGTGGCAGACTGCTCCTGATGTTCCCGATGGCCTGATCGGAGACGCGGGCCGGCTGCGTCAAATCCTGGTCAATCTCTGTGGCAACGCAATCAAATTCACCGAGCGCGGCGAAGTCAGCGTCTCGGTCGAGCTGGTGTCTCTCACTGAATCGAGTGCTCGGCTGAGTGTCTTTGTGCGTGATACGGGCATTGGTATTCCGCAGGACAAGCAGACGCTGATTTTCGAAGCCTTCTCGCAAGCGGACGCATCGACCACTCGCGCTTATGGTGGCACTGGGCTGGGGCTTTCCATCTCGCGACAGCTTGTCCGCATCATGGGTGGCGATCTCTCAGTTAATAGCGAAGAAGCAAAGGGAAGCACATTCTTCTTTGAAATCGAGCTGCCGCTGTCGCATGTTCCGGAAGACGCTTCAGAATCGGACCTACACGTCGATCTGACTGGCGTACGAGTGCTGGTGGTCGACGATAATCAGACAAATCGGCGAATTCTGGAAGTGATGCTGATGGGCTGGAAGATGCAACCGACGCTGGCTGACAGTGGTCCCGCTGCATTGGAAGAGATGCGCCGCGCAGCGAGCCAGGGCATGCCGTTCGATTTGGTGCTGACCGATTGCCATATGCCTCAGATGGATGGCTTCATGTTCGTGGAAGAACTGCAGAAGCACCCGGACCTCGCACGCTCCACGATCATGATGCTGACGTCGGCGGATCGGCAGGGAGCGTACGAACGCTGCCATCAGCTTGGCATCGCCGCCACGCTCTTGAAGCCGCTCAAACAATTGGAGCTGCAGAAATCGATCATCGAGATCCTCAGCAAGGTTGACGGTTCTCAACGCCAGCCCACACCGATATCTGCTGCGTCGCCCTCCACAAACGGACTGCGGCTACGAATCCTGTTGGCCGAAGACAATCAGATCAACCAGCAAGTCGCGATTCGCTTGCTGAATAAACTCGGGCATGAAGTACAGGTCGTCGAGAACGGACAGCTTGCGCTCGACGCTTTACAAAAAAGCGAGTTCGATGTCGTGCTGATGGATGTCCAAATGCCGGTGCTGGATGGCTTCAAGGCCGTGGCGGCCATTCGCGAAAAGGAAAGATCTACCGGCCAGCATCAACTCGTTATTGCCATGACCGCTCACGCCATGTCTGGCGACCGCAATCGCTGCTTGGATGCCGGTATGGACGACTACGTCGGCAAGCCGATTAGTGCAACCGCGGTCTCCGAAGCGTTGTCTCGTGTCATCGAGGGATCCCCTGCGGCACTCGACGCAGTATCCCAGAACTCAGTCGATTATCTGGAATCGTCACTCGATCCCTCGCCCATCGATTTCGAGGCGGCTCTGGCGAAATTCGATGGCGATCGTGATTTCCTGAATGAGCTTTTTGACATTTTTCTCCAAACGACTCCCGAGATGGTGGCATCTCTGAAATCAGCCGTCGAGAAGCGTGATCTGCGTGCAGCCGGTAAGGCAGCCCACTTGATCAAAGGATCCGTCTCGAACTTCTGTGCGGAACCGGCCTACGCCGCCGCACTGAGGCTGGAGCAGATCTGCCGAAACGGAACACTTGATGAGTTTGTCTCAGCCCATCAAGTCGTCGCCCACGAAATCCATCGCCTGATCAATGCACTGAAAAAACAACCAGCGAAACCCGGTGCGGCTGCTGGATCATGAGAGCGGTGACTCGAACGGCTAGACGAAAGCCGGCTGGGTCCGCCCCGGTCCGGATGGCTTAGCCAGATGCCGGCAGTTCCAGACCAGCCGACTTGTCATTCATTTGACGACGCTCCATCCCAACCCAGGTCCATTATAGTTGACGGACAGTTGATTGAGCACATCTGTCTCGTCGTCTTCGAGGATCGTCACTATCACGCGGACGGGACGCTGCAGCAACTCACCACGCTGACGCATTCACTTGTGGTCGATGCGATAGTTGGCCTCGATGTACTCAAACGACACAGCCTCATTGGGATCCTTAACCAATGTCAAGTTCCGAAAGATCAGGTCTTCCGCAGCAGACTCTTGCAGGTCTTTCACCGGCTTTTCGGCCCCGACGTACCAACCTTCGTGGGGGCCGTCGAAAACGCGCAGCCGAAACTTCGACCGAGCCGTTCCGACCCACATCCCTTTTCGTTCGTCGATCGATCCAGACTTCGGGCGTTCTGGTCCCGATCGGGACGTGACCTCGATGACCCAACGTGTCGCGGCGGACTTTTCTTTCTCGAGGTAAATCTTCACACGGGGCTGACTCTGGTCGATAGCCAACAGCTTGCCGTTGCGAGTTCGCAGATGCGGAGCACTGATGTACCAAACCGGTTCCATTCTCTTGTTCGTGGGGATCGGATTGACACTGCCGCGAGCCAACACGACCTGGCCATCATTCTCAGCCAGAAGTTCCCCCTCTGACGAACGTAGTGATCCGATGAAACTCTTGACCTGAATGGCTCCCGTAACACACACGGTCAGAACGGCAGCCAGCAAACAGACGTAGCGAATTTTCATCATTCGGCCTTTCACAAATAAGCGATTTGACGAGCCATCTGTAGGGAAAGGCGTGACGGGCGACGAGTATGGGCGCACGAATTCCAAAGTTTGCAAAATCGACTGGATCCCTTGAACCACCGGGAGACGTGAAACATCAGGATTCAGTAAACTCCCTTCAGCAAGCCGCGGGCGGTTGCGAGAGTCGTCGAGTCATCGTTGCCGAGCGACTGCAGCGCGTCCGCCACGTGACGAGCCGATTGTTCGAGGAACAGCTTCGCGGCGGCCTTCCCGTCGAGTTGTCCGGCGGAGCTTACGTCGCCTTGCAACTCGGCATCGCGACGACTGAGCACGCAGGCCGAGGCAAACAGTTCCATCGCTGCGACAGCGATGCGTTCCTGGACCAACTGTCGATCGAGGATCGCTTCGCGGTGCGTCATCAAGGCCCGTTCGACCGCGAGACCGAATCGGCCGATCCACCGACCGAGCGATCGCGCGGCGGGCACAAGTTCCGGCGATCGAATCGGAACCGACGGGGACGAGACTCGTCTGCCAACTTCGTCGATGATGAACCGGCTGAGCGTTCCCAGTCCGCTCCATGGTCGATGAAGTGCCTGCCACACAGTCCGCAAGTGCTCGCCCGGTTCGCGCATGCCGACGAGCGCGATGAACGAGGTCAGGACTTCGTTCGCGCCTTCGCCGATCTGATTGATTCGCGCGTCACGCAGCATGCGTTCCAGTGGGCAGTCAGTAAAGTAGGCCGCTCCCCCGTGAATCTGGAACGCGTCATTGACGATCGTCCACAGAGCCTCGGTACTGTAGACCTTCAGCATGGCCGTTTCGAGCATGTAGTCTTCCAAACCGCGATCGATCAGGCCGGCGGTGACCGATGTCATTGCCTCCATCGCGTACGTCCACGCGGCCATCCGCGCGAGCTTCTTCTGAATCAATTCGAACTCACCCAGAGTCCGCCCGAATTGCACGCGCGAACGAGCGTGATCGACAGCCATTCGCAAACAAGTTTTCGCGGCGCCGGTGCAGCACGCGCCGAACGTGGTACGGCCGAAATCGAGCACCGTCAGCGCGACCTTCAGACCCTTGCCGAGCGGCCCCAAAATGTTTTCCTTGGGGACGGCCAAGTTCGTGAACGCCAGCTTAGCCGTGGCCGTTCCGCGAATTCCGAGCTTCTCCATGCGTGGCTCGATGATGCGAAAGCCGGGCATGTCGGGCGTGACGAGAAACGCCGTGACCGCCGTGTCCGAGCGACCCGGCACCGGCGTGCGAGCCATCACCGTCAGCACGTCCGCAATCGCTCCATTCGTGATGTAACGTTTCTCGCCATTGAGGACGTAATGCGAACCATCGGGCGACGGCGTCGCCAGCGTCTGCACGTTGGCGGCATCGGAGCCAGCCTCCGGTTCGGTCAGCGCGAACGCGGCAAGCTTTCGGCCACTGATGAGGTCGGGCAGCCAACGGCGCTGTTGTTCTTGCGTGCCGAACAGCAACAGGGACCGCATGCCGATCGAATGGTGCGCGTTGACGAAGATCGACGTCGCGCTGCATCGGGAACCTAGTTCTTCCAGCACGCGGCAGTAGGCGAGTTGCGAGAATCCACGGCCGCCAATGGATTCCGGCGCCGTCATGCCGAGCACTCCCAAGCGGCCTAGTCCGTCAATCACCTCACGCGGAATGTCGGCCTGCCGGTCGATCGCGTCCGGGTCGAGATGCTCGTCGCAGAACACTTTCAACTCACGCAGAGCGACATCGGCCTTCAATCGTTCGGCGTCGGAGAGTCGCGGGTACGATCGCATGAGGTCGGCGGGGAATCGGCCCCAAAACAACTCCTTCGCCACGCTCCGCTGCGATGGCCCGGCGAACAGCAGTTCTTCCGCCTGACGCATTTGCTGTTCGCGTTGAGCGTCGTGAGCGTTTGTCGTCGTTGATGAAGCCAAAGTTTTCGCGGTGGTCACGAGAATTCTCCTCACATTGCGCGATTCCAATCCGGCTCGCGCCGTTCATTGAACGCCGCCAATCCCTCGCGAGCTTCGCCGCTTTGTCGAGCCACTTTGTGAATTGCCATCGCCTGAGCGAATAGTTGCGAGGGATCGGAGTGGCACACCTTCCGCAGCAATCGTTTGGTCTGGCGGACAGCTTCCGGTGCTCCTTTGAGGATTGTCGTTCCCAGTGAACGAGCTTCGTTCAGCAAAGAATCACCAGCCACCACTCGATGCACCAATCCGACAGCCAACGCTCGCCGGGCATCGATCGGTTCGGCCAAGAGCAACAGTTCACGCAAATCGCGATCGCGAAGGCGATCCCGCAGCACTGTCCCGACCAGTGCCGGAACTAAGCCGCGCCGAACTTCGGGAAAGCCGATCCGCAAATCCTCGGCGGCCACGACGAAGTCACAACACGCCAGCAAACCGGCTCCCCCGGCGAACGCCGCCCCGTGTGCCGCGGCAATGCAAACGAGTGGACTGGTCAACAGAGCTTCAAACGTGTGGGCGACAGACTCGGCACTCCGTTCTGAAACGTCCGGCTCGGCCGCTTCGACCAAGTCCAGCCCCGCACAGAAGGCCGCACCGGCTCCGCGCAGAACCACGATTCGACGTCCGGACTGCCTCGCCAAACCATCGAGTTCGTGCCGCAACGCTTCCATCAACTCGACAGTGAGTGCATTTCGCCGCTCGGGACGGTTGAGTGTCAGGAGCACCGTGGTTTCATCCAACTCCTCTTTTATCAAAACAGAATTTGTCATGGCTCGGAAACCTCCGTCAATGGCATTTGCAGCAGCGCCTGCCCGAGAGTTTTTCCTTGAACATCGACACGGAGAGGGCTCGATAAGATCCCATACAAAACGAAGTTCAACGCCGCGATGTTCGGGAGTTCGAAGCGTTGGACTTGGCAGTCGCCGAACAGGTCGAAATACGCGGCCACTCGTGCGGCCGTCAGTTCGCGACACAATTGAGCGTACAACTCCGGCCGACGCGCGACGACACCGATATTCGCGTGGCGTCCTTTGTCGCCGCTTCGCGCGTACGCGATGTCGTGCAGATAGCGATGAACTGGCGGCGCATCCAGTTTAACTTGTGGCAGGCCGGCGGGTACATCGTCACCCGACGCTTGGGCAGGCGCCATTCCCGCAGCCGCCGTGACCTGCTGCCTGGCACTCGCTAGGTTGATGACTTCAAGTCGCGGCGTCACTCGGTTTCGCGCCATCAGGCACGGCCAGAAGCGGAACAAGGGATGTACGGGTGGGCGGCCTTCGGCATAGCCCGTCGTGCCGGGTGGGCCGGCGGTGATCAGCGGCATCAGTTCGCGAGTGAACCGCGTCACTGACTCCCGTGAGTCATCCGCCACGCTGACGCGCAGCACCGTCTCGCTGCCCAATGTCTGGCTGGTGGCCCAAGGTTGACAGGCTCCCGTGCCCAGGCATTCAACAAGTGATTCACGGAACGTGATGCCGTGCTGTTTGAGTCGATCGAGGACCGCGTGACCCGCGCGGTCCGCTTTGGCCACGGCGTCGTGGCCGAAAATGGTCAGCTGCCCATGAGCTCGAAAGCCGTCGCGGTACGTCGCACTCACTTTGTACGTCTCGGGTGCCGGTCGGCCCTGAGCACCGCTGACGCGCACGCGGCTGGGACCGATCGACTCAAGAATCAGCGACAGAAACGAAACGCTCACGTCAGGTGACAAGTAGTTGCTCGGATCGCCAATCTCGTACACCAACTGCTCTTTGACCGTCTCTTCGCAGACGAGCCCGCCGGTGCCGCGCGATTTAGTCACCACGAAGCTTCCGTCGTCGACGACTTCGACAATCGGAAAGCCGATCTCGGTGACGTTGGGTATCAGCAGCCAATCGGTGAGAATTCCGCCGGTCACCTGCGTGCCGCACTCAATCAAATGTCCGGCAACGGTCGCACTGGCCAGACGATCCCAATCGTTCCACGCCCAGCCGAAGGCATGAGCACAAGCAGCCACCGTCAGACTGGGGTCGGCGATTCGGCCGGCAATCACGATGTCAGCTCCGCGAGCGAGCGCTTGCGCGAGCGGTTCGGCTCCGATGTACGCATTCGCCGTCACCAACCGGTCTCGCACGGGAGTGATTGGCACACCGGTGTCCAGATTGCGGAGCCACGGAGCGTCGACGGCATCGGTTTGAACTAGGTCGAGCACGTCATCACCGGTGACGGCGACGATCGTGCGATCCGTGCAACCTGTTTCGGCAAGAGCTTGCTGGCACGCTCGCGCACACGCGACCGGATTCAACCCGCCGGCGTTGGTGATGAGGCGACATTGTCCACCGTTCTTCCAGTACGGTGCCAGCGACCGCACGACGTCGATGACGTCTCGCGGCCAGCCGGCCTCGGGATCACGCAACCGTTGCATGGCGAGGATCGACATCGACACCTCGGCCAGGAAGTCGAGCGTCAGGAAGTCGAGATCCGGCTCCCGCTCCAGCATTTCCGCAGCCGCGTCGAGACGATCGCCCCAAAAACCATGAGCGTTGCCGATGCGAACGATCTTCGGCATATCGGACCTCCTTTCCTTCGGGCATCGCTCACTTCAGTTGGACCGACTAGACCTAAATCAAGCGACCCCCGCTGAGCTTGCCTCAGCGGCTTGCAGGTTTTTGCACTACCTTGAAATCACTGGCCAATCATTCCAAATGCTCGAATAATTCGAATAATAAGTAGTGCAAAAACCCGCGAGCCACCGACGCAAGGTCGGTGGGGTCGCTTGGTTGAGGACTACACCTGCATCACGCCCGTGCGAAACTCGCTTCGCGGGACGTCACTCGGAATCAGCCGCAGGGCCGTGGCCAACCACTCACGTGTCGTGTGCGGAGCAATGATCGCGTCGACCCAGCCGCGAGCGGCCCCGTAACGAATGTCGGTCTGTTCCTCGTATCGCTGTCGAATCTCATCCCGCAGTTGCCGCTTCGCGTCGTCGG
>CAZPUJ010000486.1:0-3558 GCA_964589725.1 uncultured Planctomycetaceae bacterium | reverse complement strand
CGGCGGAATTCAGAATGTCGTACTGCACGCTCAACATCGTCTTGCCGTTCGCGGTGATGGAATTCATCACGATGTCGGGTGCGAGCAACTCGTCATCGTCGGTGATCGTGGCGGTGACTTGCTGCGTCCCCGCCTCCGTGCCGTTGGTCACTCCGGTGATGTCCACCAGGATCGTCTCGTCGTTCTCGTCCAGCGAGTCCTGCACCGCCGTCAGCGTGACGGTCCCCGCCGTGTTGCCGGCCGCGATCACAATCTGCGTGGCGGACCGTGTGTAGTCGCTAACATTCGTGGCCGTGCCGCTGAAGCCCAGATTGACGGTGACGTCGAAGCTCGACATGGCGGATAAGGTCGCCGTGACCGTGGCGGTCTCGGCTGCTTCGGCCAGCGACGTGGGGGCGACACCCAGCGTCACGGTCGGCGGCGCGTCATCGTCGGTGATCGTGGCGGTGACTTGCTGCGTCTCCGACTCAGTGCCGTTGGTCACCCCGGTGATGTCCACCAGGATCGTCTCGTTGTTCTCGTCCAGCGAGTCCTGCACCGCCGTCAGCGTGACGGTCCCCGTCGTGTTGCCGGCCGCGATCACAATCTGCGTGGCAGACCGCGTGTAGTCGCTCACGTTCGTGGCCGTGCCGCTGAAATCCAGATCGACGGTGACGTCGAAGCTCGACATGGCGGACAAGGTCGCCGTGACCGTGGCGGTCTCGGCTGCTTCGGCCAGCGACGCGGGGGCGACACCCAGCGTCACGGTCGGCGGCGTGGTGGCGGCCTGCACCTTCAGCCTCGCGGTGCCTTGCGTAAAGACCTCGAAGACGTTGCCGGCAATCGTCTCATTGGCTCCCTGAGTCCAACCCGTGCCCATGTTGACCGTGTCATCCGAGTCGCGCTGAACGCGGAGGGTGTTCGAGTTGCCGCTGAGGTTCAGCACTTCTCGCAGGCTGACCGTGAGCGTGTTCGCCCCGCTGCCGCGAATGTCGATGGTTTCAAGACTCGTGAGCTGGTTGTCAGCGAGCGTGGTGAGATTGAGCGTCAGGCCACTGCCGTCCAGGCGCAAGGCGTCTGCGCCGTTGGCACCGTCGATGCGCGCGAACGTGGTGCTCGATACGGCGAGGATGTCATCCCCTTCGCCGCCATAGAGCACGTCCGCGCCGCCGTTGCCGACGAGTGTGTCGCTCCCGCGCCCGCCGTTCATCACATTCGCTCCCGACGTGCCGGTGAGCGTGTCGGCGTTGGCGGTTCCCGGGTGCGTCACCGCATTCGTGAAGTTTCCGCCGAACACCAAGTAGCTTTCCCCCGCCGAAGACTTGGCGTTCCCCGCCGCGTCGCCATAGTGCGCGCCAATCAGCAGGTCATCGAAGCCGTCCCCGTTCACGTCGCCGGCGCCGCTCGCCGCACCGCCACTTTCGTCACTTGCACCGACGCCGAAAAGCTTGAAGCCGTTGGTCCCATTGAGTGTGGCCAAGTTTAGCGTCGAGGTGGCCGACCAGTCAGACTTGCCGAACACCACGTAGCTCTCCCCCGAATCTGTTTTGGCATTCCCCAGCGCGTCGCCACCGTTTGCGCCGATCAGCAGGTCGTTGACCCCGTCCCCGTTCACGTCCCCAGCGCCGCTCACCGCTCCGCCACTGTAGTCACCTGTGTCGACGCCGAAGAGTGTGAAGCCGTTGGTCCCGTTGAGCGTGGCCAGGTCCAGTGTGGAGGTGGAGGACCAGTCGGCTTTCCCGAACACCACGTAGCTCTCTCCCGCATACGACTTGGCGTTCCCCGCCGCGTCACCACCGTCAGCGCCGATCACCAGGTCGTCGAAGCCGTCTCCGTTCACGTCCCCGGCGCCGCTCACCGCTCCGCCACTGTAGTCATTGGTGTCGACACCGAAGAGCGTGAAGCCGTTGGTTCCGTTGAGCGTGGCCAAGTCTACGGTGGAGGTTGTCGACCAGTCGGCCTTCCCGAACACCACGTAGCTCTCCCCAGCATTCGACTTGGCGTTCCCCAGCGCGTCGCCATAGTATGCGCCAATCAGCAGGTCGTCGAAGCCGTCTCCGTTCACGTCCCCGGCTCCGCTCACCGCTCCGCCACTGAAGTCATTGGCGCCGGCGCCGAAGAGCGTGAAGCCGTTGGTCCCGTTGAGCGTTGCCAAGTCTACGGTGGGGGTTGTTGACCAGTCGGCCTTCCCGAACACCACATAGCTCTCCCCCGCACTCGACTTGGAGTTCCCCAGCGCGTCGCCACCGTCCGCACCAATCAGCAAATCGTCGAAGCCGTCCCCGTTCACATCCCCGGCGCCGCTCACTGCACCGCCGCTGTGGTCATTTGCGCCTGCACCGAAGAGCATGAAGCCGTTGGTCCCACTGAGCGTGGCCAGATCCAGGGTGGGGGTTGTCGACCAGTCGGCCTTCCCGAACACCACATAGCTCTCCCCCGCATTCGACTTGGCGTTCCCCAGCGCGTCGCCGTTGTATGCGCCGATCAGCAGGTCGTCGAAGCCGTCCCCGTTCACATCCCCGGCACCGCTCACTGCACCGCCGCTGTTGTCAGTTCCGCCGACGCCGAAGAGCGTGAAGCCGTTGGTCCCATTGAGCGTGGCCAGATCCAGCGCGGGGCTTGTCGACCAGTCAGCCTTCCCGAACACCACGTAGCTCTCCCCCGCATTCGCCTTGAGGTTCCCCGCTGCGTCAGCAACGTACGCGCCGATCAGCACGTCGTCGAAGCCGTCTCCGTTGATGTCCCCGATGTGATGTACCTGCTCCCCACTTTGGTCAGCCACATCCACCCCGAACAGCGTCGCGCCGATCGAACCGTTGCCGCCGTTGACCGGCAGAAGCGTGCTCAGGTCGACGTCCGGTGCGACGAGCACGATCCGCGGTTCCAACGATTCCACGCGGCCGGCGCCGCATGGCAGCGGACGCTGATGACGTTCCCTTGTCCGAATTGTCCGAAAGTACGTCGGCGTGCGAATGGCGGATGTCCAACGTTGCAGCCATGAGTGAAGGAGCATGGGGAGTGCCTTCCCGGTTCGAGGAAATACGAACGGTACCTTGAGCGGTCGGCTCAATTGGGCCCAACTTATCCGCCGTAGGGCGAACGGTGACGCTTCATGCGCCGGATGAATCAGAAGTCCTTGACCTTTGGACGCCACGCAATCCGGAAAATCGAATTTCTTGGAATTTTCGCCAAGCTTCCCAAGTTACCTATTTAGTTTTATAATTGCACTTTCCAACAGTCTCAAGTCACTAAAACATCTCTTTTTATTCATTTATCTCATTTTCTCTGTTTATTCATTTATCTCATTTTTTTTATTCGCATTAAACAACCTAAAGAATCCAGTTATCAGTATTCGCATTTGCCGAATCATCGCGTGCCGAGCTTCTCTGAGATTTATACCCCGCGCGGTTCGGAATGAGATGTTTCCCTGAAGGAGGATTTCTGCGAATGTTCGCCTGTGGGCCAGGATGGCCGTGGGTGTTGTGGCAGTCACGCAGGGAGGCGGAGCATGTCTTGGTTGCGAATCGAATTGACGGAGAAGGAACAGCAGATAGTGCGGTCAGAGCGGGAGTCGCATCC
>CAZPUJ010000485.1:0-2979 GCA_964589725.1 uncultured Planctomycetaceae bacterium | reverse complement strand
AGGTTTGAACAACAAAGTGAAATTGACCACCAGAAAAGCCTACGGCTTCCGCACCTATGAAGCCGTCGAAATCGCCTTATATCACAACCTCGGAGCACTTCCCGAACCAGAATTCACCCATAGATTCTGTTGAGGAAGCATTTTTTTCGACGACTCAGGGTTGAGTCTCAACTCAAAGGCAGCCGGCAATTTCCTACCATGTGATCTGTCGCTGTGGTCAGTTGTTGGAAGCATCCGCAGAAGATGCCGGCTCTTTCGTGACGTGCAACTGCGGAATGACGGTCCCGGTTCCTCCCTTGAGCGAACTCCAGGAGGACGTCGCGACGGAACCGAAATTTGAGTATCCGCCTGAGGCACCGCTGCGACTGGATGCTCCGGAAGGTGAGTCGCTGAAAGATGAATATCGGGTCGCCAAGTTTCAGCATTCGTTGTCCAACCTAACGCCGCGCGTTTACATGACACCCCTGCTCGTTGGCTTGAACGTAATCATCTTCGCGGTGATGGCGGCAACCGGTGCCGGCCTGATCGAGCCGAACATTCAGAAACTGGTGGACTGGGGAGCCAATTTTGGCCCGCAGACCATCGCTGGAGAATGGTGGCGGCTGCTGACTTGCATGTCGATTCATATTGGCATCATCCACCTTGCGTTCAACATGTGGGTTCTCTTGACCGCGGGACCACTGGTGGAACGGATGCTTGGCAACGTCGGGTTTCTGGTGCTGTATGTGTCGGCGGGGCTGATTGGCAGTCTCGCCAGTTTGTATTGGCATCCAATGTTGGTGAGCGCCGGCGCCTCGGGGGCGATCTTCGGAATCTACGGCGCTCTCTTGGCCATCCTCTTGAGAAACCGTGGCTCGATCCCGACGGAAACGCTGACTCAACTTCGGAAAAGTGGGCTGGGATTTCTCGGCTACAACCTGATCTACGGACTGACACAACCCAATATCGATTCCGCTGCGCACCTCGGTGGCTTGATGGGCGGATTTCTCTTCGGACTGGTGCAGAGTCAGCCATTCATGCCCGAGGCCCTTCACGGACGTGGCATCCGGAATCTCGGTGCCAGCGGTCTGTGCGTGGCCCTTGTCTTCCTCGGCGCCGTCGGTGTCTCGGCCCGGCATTCGGACTTCGCCGAAATGCACTCCAAGATTCAACAAGGGAACGTCGAGGTTTATTACTCAAGAGGAGGCACGAAGCAGGATGCCGAACGACTCGTCGCTTATCTGACACGCACCGTGGCTCCCGCGTCGAAGATCACCGTCAAAATCACGAAGGCGACCGACGGGTTTCAATTCCACATGGTCACCAAGCAGGAGTTTCAAAACGACGAGAAGTTACTCAAGGAGTTGGCCTTCGACGGTGCGAGGATGTCGCGCGACGTTTTTGACGGCGCGCCCGTTGAGGTGATCGTCTGCGACGACCATTTGAGACCACTTAGATCCGTGCCACCACGAACGGATCTTCGACATGGACTCGTGGAAGGCAAGATCGAACTCTTTTACTCAGCGGAGATTGAGCGAGAAGAGGTGCGGCGATTGGCCAGACACATGGCGAAAGTGTTCCACGAAGGAGCATTGCTCAAGCTGGCTCACCGCGGCGATGTCAAGGAAGTTCATCTCGCGTTTCTCCGAGAAATGTTGAACGATCCAGTCGTGATCGCGGAATTAAGTCAGGTCAGGGTCGGAATCGCTGGGGAAGTCTTCTCAGGCACCGCCGTTGAATTACATCTGTGCAACACACAATTTGATGTCTTTCAGGTGCTCAAACCGTGACGGACGGCTCACCAATCTTCTTGAGTTGACAAGCAACCACATTCGCCCGTGGAATTGGAAATGTCCGCAATCCCAGAGGCTCAGTTAACACATTCCGAATACTTGGCCATCGAACGCAAGGCGACGGTTCAAAGCGAGTTCTTTGCCGGCGAGATGTTCGCGACGACGCGAGCCAGCCGCGAACACAATCTCATCGTCGGCAATCGAGAAGACAACGGCAAATGGGGACTCACCGAAGTCACCGGCTTGGACGGCGCGCTGGTTTTGGAATCCGTGCTCTGCTCAATCAATGTGGCGGAGATTTACAGCAAGGTTGAGTTTCCGCCGGCGTCGGACGATAACCTGCGATAAGTGACCGAATCACGTCGGAGTCCCCCGCGCAACAAGACATACTTTGAGGATCAAACACACGCAAGCCGCGTGTTCTACGAATTATGAATCGATCGGAAATCCTGCAACGCCTGCGACAGGCGAAGCCGATCATCGCGCCGTCGATGTTGAAGTGTGATTTTGGCAATCTGCAACACGAGGTCGAACGACTCGCGGCGGCGGGTTCGACGGTGTTGCATTGGGACGTGATGGACGGCAACTTTGTGCCGAATCTGTCGTACGGAGCGATGCTCATCGAGCGGGTGCGGCCGATGACGGACATGGTCTTTGACGCGCATTTGATGATCGCCAATCCGGACAAGTATCTCGACGAGTACCTCAAGGCCGGATGCGACGCGATCACGTTTCACATCGAAGCGGTGGCCGATCCGGTGCCGTTAACGCGGCGGATTCGGGCGGCCGAGCGGCTTGCGGGGTTGGCGCTGAATCCGGAAACGCCGATTGAAGCCATCGAGCCGTTCATGGCAGAAATCGACTTGTTGCTGGTGATGAGTGTGCCAGCAGGTTTTGGCGGGCAGGCGTTCATTCCAACGTCGGTCGAGAAACTGAGGCAGGCTCGACGGATGATCGAGCCGGACGCGATTCTTGCCGTTGACGGCGGGATCGGACCGAAAACGATCGCTGGCTGCGCGGACGCCGGCGCGGACCTGTTTGTTGCCGGCAGCGCGATCTTCGATCACAGTGACTATCATCAGGCGATCACATCGCTGGCCGAGTTGGCTGTCCGCCAGACGGTCACTGCCTCTCAGGAGCGCTCCTCGCGAGCGTGAAGCATGACGACTGTGGTTGTGGTCCGTCCGGGTTGGACGGAGTTTGATGA
>CAZPUJ010000484.1:0-10265 GCA_964589725.1 uncultured Planctomycetaceae bacterium | reverse complement strand
CGGGCGATCGTTTGCTTGAGTTGCTGCATCTCCGGGCTGTTGCCGATCAACTCGCTCTCGATCGCCAGTTGATGCCGCAACGATTGATTCTCGTTTTCAACGCGAGCCAGTCCCTCCGCGAGCAGCTGTTTCTCGCGGATGTTTTCCAAAGTCAGAGCCATTTGGTCCGCGACGGCGAGCGTGAATTCGAGGTGCTCCGGCTCGAGCGATTCGTCGCTTTGCGTCGAATACAGATGCATCAGTCCGTGAATCCGATCTCCCGCGCGGATCGGAGCACAGATCACGCTCTTGGCCTGAATGTCCTCCAGGCTGTCGCGACCGGAAAGCTTGCTGTCATCGGCGACGTTTTTCGCCAGCACGGCCTCCAGGTTGTCGAGCACCAGGCGTGACAGGGACTTCGACACCGTTTCATAGGGCTGATCGTCGAGGGACTTGTACGCCACGATTTGCAGTTGGCTCGGCTTGGCCCCGCCTGAGACGGGCTTGGGCAGCAGCAGCACGGCGCCGATGTTGGCTCCAATTGCCGAGAGTACGGCGTCAAGCACCACTTCGGCCAACTGTTTCTCATTCTTGGCCGCGCCCATCTCGACCGCCAGCTTGTACAACTGGGCGAGGTCTTGGCTGACGCGGTCGCGGCCGACATGCTCGGCGGTGGTGGCCGGGGAATAGCGTGTCCGCTTCTTGCGGGAGATGATTTCCGGTTCGCTGGCGCGCGGCACTTTTGCCGGAATGCTGTCGCGCGTCTCGGTTGCTGAATCGAGCTCTTCCTCTTCGTCGTCGGTCGCTCGCACGGAGCTGGCCAGTTCGTTGGTGAAGACAATCTCGCACGCGCCGAGTTGAATCGTTTGCCCATCTTCCAGTTCCCAGTCGCCGGAGATGCGATGGTTGTCGACGGTTGTGCCGTTGCGGCTGCCGAGGTCTCGCAGAATCCACATCGGTCCGGCTTGAAAAATCTCGCAGTGATTGCGGCTGCAGATTTCGTCACGGACAACGATCCGATTCGTCGGCGCGCGGCCGATCGTAGTCACTTGGCCGGGATTGAGCCGAAAGACATCCTTCCATTTGTCGCCGTCGCGCACGACCAAGAACGCCGTCGTAGCGGGTCGGTCTGCAATTGGCTGTCCAGATTGTCCGCGATTACGAGGCATGCGTGGTTGCCAAGACACAGCGAAGTGGTTGAATCGGATCGCATCCGTCGGTCACTGCGGATCACAGCAATCCACAGATTAGACGTGAGGGTATCCGAATTCAACACGCGGTGTCGTCGTCAAGCCGCAAAGGCCGTTCCGGACTTCAGACACGGGGCATTCGAGGTTCACAGATTACGTCAATTCGTCCGAGTCCAAGTCATCCAGCAGCGTGGTACCTTCGCCAAACGAGGAGATCTCGTCGGTTGACAGGATTCCATCGGACTCCAGCTCGGTTGGCGCTGCTTCGATGGGGACATCCTTTCGCGTGCCGTCGGCTTCCAACGAATTGTCAACGGCGTCCTGAACCTGCAATTCCTGGAGCGCGTTCTGTGCCGCGAGTTGTTCGGCTTCCTTTTTGTTGGATCCCCAGGCGGAGGGAAACGCTCGGCCTGCGATCACGGCGCTGATGTGAAAGCACTTCGAATGATCCGGGCCGCGTTCGTCGAGCAGGCGATAGATCGGCGTCGCGCCCATCGTCTTTTGAGCAATGTGCTGGAGAAGACTTTTATAGTTCTGCGCGTGCAGAGATTCCGACGCCGCGTCGATCTCTGGGATCACTAACGGCGCCAAGAATGTCCGCGCAGCGTCGAGGCCCCCGTCGAGATAGATGCCGGCAACGAGCGATTCAAACACGCCCGCGAGGATCGAGCTCGGAATGCGATCGTTGCCGCCCAGCCCCTTGCCGACAAGCACGAACCGATCCAGTTGCGCCCGACCGGCCATCAGCGCACATGTCAATCGACTGACGACGATCGACTTGATCCGCGTCAATTCTCCCTCGGCGGCTTCCGGGAACCGCTGAAAGAGCATTTCGCAGACGATGCTTCCCAAGATCGCATCGCCCAGGAATTCCAAGCGTTCGTTCGACGCCAACCGCGTCCGTGCCGTCGAGGCATGCGTCAGACAAAGCACGAGCAGCTCGCGATCACGAAACCGGTATTGCAGCGCGGATTGGCATTCGCCCAGCAAAGCGTCGAGGGAACGCTCGTCGTTGATCTCCGACATGCACACGGTTCCAATAGCCCCGAATCGTGAAACGCGGGCCACGCCCGCAACTTTGCTCGCTTTCCCCGCAACGGGGGAAAGGGGAAAAATCGCGCGCCGGTTGCGCATATATCACAACCAACGACTCTTAGGTTGACGGCAGGTTATTGGTGCCGAAAATCATTGTCAACGAGTCACTCGTGTCCCCTTCTTGGCAGGCCCCTCGGTGTGAGCTTATCATCTGTGCGTCCAACGATGCTGACGCGGACCGCGTATCTGTCGGTGTCTCATCGTGAGCTAGTCCTGTATTCACCAAAGGTAGGTGCGAACATGCCACAACTCAGAAAGGCATTTCCTTGGTTGGTTGCATTGGTGGGTGTGAGCTGTTTGGCATTGAGTCTGTCGGATGCGCTGCCTCGTCGAGTGGTCACGGCGGCTCCGCCGGCGGCGGATGCGCGGGCGTTGTCGTCAATCTTCCGCGAGGTGGCTCGCGATGCCTTGCCGAGCATCGTTGCGATCGAAACTCGCGGCAAGGCGCAAGCTCAGGGTGGCCTGGATCTGGATGACCTCGAAGACTCGCCACTCGACGAACTCTTCCGACAGAACCCGCAGTTCCGCGAGTTCTTCCGCAACCGCCCGCGACAGCGAGAGACACCCCAAACCCGCGGTTTGGGTTCCGGGTTCGTCATGGATGAGGCGGGCGTGATCATCACGAACAGTCATGTCGTGCGCGGCGCGGACGAAGTGAAAGTTCGCTTCCACGACGGCCAGGAATATGTCGCGAAAGAAATCAAGATCGACGACAAGTCCGACATCGCCGTGTTAAAGGTCGAAGGTGCGAAAGGACTCAAGGCCCTGCGCTTCGGCGACAGCGACGGGATGGAGATTGGCGACTGGGTGTTGGCCTTTGGCAATCCGTTCGACGTGGGAGTGACCGTGACGTCCGGCATCATCAGTGCAAAAAGCCGCGGCCTGGGAATCGCCGATCGCGAGGACTTTCTGCAGACCGACGCCGCGATCAATCCCGGAAATAGCGGTGGGCCGCTGCTGAACCTCAACGGCGAAGTCATCGGCGTTAACACGGCGATCGCCAGCCGCAGCGGCGGCTCCGAAGGAATCGGCTACGCGATTCCGGTCAACATGGTCAAGTGGATCAGTCAGCAACTCCTCGCGAACGGCAAAGTCAAGCGAGCGTACTTGGGGATCGGCATCCAGCAACTCGACCCGAAGCTGTCGAAGGGCCTAAAACTGCAAGGCCTCGAAGGAGCTCTGATCACGACGATCACGAAAGGCTCGCCGGCCGAAGACGCCAAACTCGAAGTCGGCGACGTGATCCTGGAACTCAACGGTCGCATGGTGACGAATCCCCGTTCGCTGCAAAACGTCGTCGAGCGTTTGGAGGTTGGCAAGACGTACAAAGCCCTCGTCATCCGCGACACGAAGAAGCTCGAAGTCCCCATCGCGGTCCGTGAGATGCCAGATGACTTCTTCGCCGCGAATGGGCGAAGCGGCCGCAGTCGTCCTCCGAGCCAGACACCGAAGAGCGAGTCGTTCAACGAACTCGGCATCGAGGTCAAGGAGTTGACTCGCGATGCCGCAAGGGAAGCCGGATTCGACGACAAGGTGACTGGCGTTCTCGTCGCCAACGTCGACGCGAACAGTCCCGCCGCGCAGGTGGGCATCGCCGCCGGCCACGTCATCGAAAGGGTCGGCAACCAAAAGGTCACGACCACGAAAGAATTCGAGGTGGCTCTAGGAGCTTCTTCATTGAAAGACGGCGTCACGCTGCTGATCAACACGCCGAACGGCAAACGCTTCGTCGCCGTACAGGTCAGCAAGAATTAAACGCTTGCCAGTGACCCGGACGCTCCCACCGTTCGGGTCACTTCGCGTTTTCGGCAGGCAGCGAAACGCCTAACTTCGCCGCGGCCTGCTGCAATATCGCCCACGTCCCCTGATCGAGCGGAATCCCGTGCGCGAGCCGTTCGGTCCGAGTCTCGTCGCTGCGATCACCCGGAAGGATGATCCGTTCGACTCCCGGCTTGCGCGGCGTCGCACGCACGTACTCGATGAGCTTGTCAGCCTCGTGAACGAAGTGTGTCAGCCCGGCGAAGTGTCGGGGCTCCCAAAGTACCATGAGCACGTTGTTTGTTCCGACTTCCAGAGGCTCCGCCGGCGGACAGCAACCTCCCGACAGTCCACCGACCAGAGCATCCAACAATAATCCCAGGCCGAATCCTTTGTAGGCCTGCCGCTCGCCACCCATCGGTAACAGTGTTCCAGGCCGATCGCTGAATCGCACCGACGGATCGTTTGACGGATTCCCGTCAGCGTCTTGAATCCAGCCATCCGGACAAGTTTTCTCCGCCAACAGCGCCGCCTTGACCTTTCCATTCGCGACCGCGCTCGTCGAGATGTCGAGCACCAGCGGTGTGCCTCCCGTCGGCACTCCGATCGCCAGCGGATTCGTGCTGATCCGCGCGTCCAGCCCTCCCGGCGGAGCCACACACCGCAGTACGCCATTGTCATTGACCGACATCATCGCCGCGAATCCATTCCGCGCCGCCAGTTCGACCCACTCACCCAGCCGACCGACGTGACCGCAATTCTGCAACGTACCGCACGCGACTCCCACCTGACGGCATTTCGCCGACAACGCTTCCACCAATCTCCGCGCCAACACCTGCCCGAACCCGCGCCTCCCATCCGTGACCAGAACCGCCGGCGTTTCGGTGATCACTTCCCAATCCGTGTCGCAACGCATCTCGCCAGTATTCAATTGCTCAAGATAATCCGCGAGTCGCAGGACTCCGTGCGACTCGTGTCCACGAAGATTGGCCTCCACCAAACTGGTTGAAACCTCGTCAGCCTCGCTGGCTGGGACATTGGCCGCAAGCAGCAAATCCCTGACAAACTTCTGGAGGTCCGTCGCGGAAAGCTGGACAGTTGGGAAAGCCATGATCGATTCAGTAGTGCAAAAGCCGTTGAACCCCCGGCACAAGGCCGGGGGCGGGGTGTCCGCGCAACGTACGTCGTGCGCCCGATGGTCTCCCGTCTGGTCGTCGTCGCTCGGCCGGAAACTCACACCCGGATTCTCAGGACGACGAAATTCCGGATCGAGACTCCATCTCGCGTGCGCGGTGAGCGAATCGCAGTGTTGTTCTGCGCCGCATTCCAGCGAACAGACGAATGAGCCGAACAAGTTCATTCGCTGATTCACTTGGTCTGCACCGCCTCCACGAACTCCACCGTGAATGCCGTTTCGGAGACTACGGGATATCGGCCGTGTTGCAAGGCCGTGCCGCGAATGGTGAGCGTTCGGTCGCCGAGTTTCCCCCGGTCTGGAACGGGGACGATTTGCAACTTCACGTCCGATTGTCCGGCAGGTAGGTCTAACGGAGTGGCTGTGAACGAATTGGCTTCATCGGTGGAGGCCACCAACTCCAGCCGGATCGGTTCGACGAACTGCGACGCGCGTGAGATTGTCAGCGGGATTTCAAACGAATGGCCGAGCGGCACACGCAGTTCGCCGGCTCGGTGGCCGATCTTCAAGAGCGCTCCGCCCGGTAAGAAGCCGAGGCGCGTGACGATCTTGCTCACCAGATAACGAGGCGTCCCTTTTGGATCGGGCACGCGTGCCACACCATTCACCACCATCCGCGATGTGCGTGTGGTTTCCAGCCATTCGGGAAGAAAGACCGGATAGTCCACGCGGTCGACTCCCGGCGGCACGAGCAGCTCGGGGCCGCGAATCCCCTGGCAGTGTCGGTCTTGCTGCGAGTGCATTTCCAAATTGATCTCGCCGGTGAAGCCATCCTTGCGTTCGATCGTCACGGGTGCGGGGAACGTGCTGCCGCGCGGCCATTTCGTCACATCGTCCTTGCCAACACCGTCGATGACGAACGGAGGCTTCATCGTCGTAGCCACAAGAACCGGTCCAGCACTTTGCATTTGAGAGTTCGCGTCGGATTGAGATCGTCCAGTTACTGTCGCGAAAGCGGCCAGCACCGGACCGGCGGCGTCGGATTGCAACGAGACTTTCAGCTCTTTGGCAGCCGCGGGAATGAGGAGTTCCTTGGCCGCCGAAACGCCGGTGGGCAGGCCCGTCACTTCCAGAGCGATCGGTTCTTGGAACCCACCACGGCGCGTGGCCTGCACAACTAGATCGGCCTTTCCGCCGGAGAGCACGGTTAGCGACGGCGGAACTGAGAGCGAGAAGCCGGGCGTCGCCAGTTCGACGACCAGCCGATAGGCGGCGGCGGCATGCCCGTTCTTGCCGGACGAGTCCGTGACAACGAGTTGATACTCGCCATCGGCCGGAACGGTGAATTCCAACCTCGGATCAGTCGTCCCGGAAGTCTCGTCCGTGACCGCCAATTGCTTGCCATCGGCACCGAGAACGGCGAGCGAAAGATCGAGTGTCGAGCCGATCTCTTGCGACTGCGCGACGATCGACCAGAGGCTTCCTTTTTGGCCGACACAAACGAAACGATCCGCACCATCACGCTCCAAAAGAACGCCTGTCACGGCGGCGGGGATGGGCAGGCGGTGGCCAGAAGATGCAATGTCCGCTTCGATCAGTTCCGGAAGGTCGCTGACCAACAGCCGCCTCGGTGCCGCGGAACCGAACGCAGTTTCCAAAGCGACATCGAACGTCGTGGCTTTGGGATCGGTCGGAAAGGCCACCGATTTCGAGACCGACTCGATTTGAGCCGCTCCCGTGGCGATGCCGTAACCGATGAGTTGCACCGCGCGGGTTTCGCCACGACGACCGGCCGCGGGAATCGCCGCGATTACTCGCGGACTCGGCGTGATTGCCAAGCGATAGACATAAGCGTCGTGCCCTCGAAAGTCGCAATCGTACAAGCTGGCCGTGTAAACGACTCCCGCCTGGGCTGCGAACGTCAACGCCAAGTCCAGCCCCTCGGTGTCGGCGACGTCGGCGATCAATCGTTTCTCGGCGTCGCGAATTTCCAACACGCCATTCAACGGTGAACCCAATCGTCGTGCGAACAACTCGCATGTCACCGGTCCGGCTTTGGGGACCGAGAACTGATAGCGGTCGACCTCTTCGATCTTCAGCACTTGCCCCGAAACTGTGACCGGAAGTTCGCCTAGGAATTGCGGAGTGTCGCGAGACGACTCTTCGAGCACCTCGCGACCGCTGCCGACAAAGAACGACCCGACTCCCGTGATGCCATTGGCGTTGACGGCTTGCCAGCGAACAATCCCGGCCGGCACGTCCGATGGAATAGTCCAGCGCGCCGGCGTCTCACGCGGCATCGGGAACGCTCGGCCGCGAGCCTTCTTACCGAACCAATACGGCGGAGGACTGACGCGGTGCGGTCCCGGTGGCCCGAGCAACTCCAGCTTGACGCGCGGGTCCAGAACAAACACCTGCATGTCGGGCGTCCAGTCGTAGCCACCGAGTCGCACCTCGATGCTCGTTCCGGCCTGTCCTCCCGGCGGAAAGACGTAACCGATTGCCGGCGGTTGCTGGGCCAGACAAACCAGCGGAACGAACAACAGAACCATCAAACTAGCAATGCCAGCGCGCATGCAACTTGCTCCGCCAAATCATTTGAAGAGCGAGCGAACGCGACCGGGCACATCGCTCTGTTTGCGACGCAACCTCATACCAAGCCCTTGATGATTTGTCCGCCATCCACGATTGGAACTGGACGGCCGATCGGATCGAGATAAGTCTTGGTCGAGTCGATGCCCATCAACATGCAGATAGTCCGCAACAGGTCGGAGACACTGACGGGATCAGACGTCGGATACGCGGCCTGGACGTCCGTGGCACCAAGCACCAGTCCCGGCTTGGTGCCGCCACCGGCGAAGAGGACGCATTGCGCCATCGACCAGTGATCACGGCCGGCCTGCGCGTTGATGCGCGGCGTGCGGCCCATCTCGCCCATCATGATCACGAGTGTCGAATCGAGCAGTCCTCGCTCGGCAAGATCGGTGATCAGCGCGGCGAAAGCTCGATCGGCGTACGGAATCAAATCGGTCTTCAAGCTGGGGAAGCAGTTGAAGTGAACATCCCAACCTGGAGCGTCCACGCCCACGAATCGGCAACCTGCTTCCACCAGTCGCCGTGCGAGCAGACACGTTTGCCCGACCTGCGTATGGCCGTACTTGTCTCGAATGGCTTCGGGTTCGGCAGCGATGTCAAACGCCTTGCGAGCGGCGGGCGACGTGATCAGTTCGTAGGCCTTCTCGTAGTACGTCGACATCGTCTGTGATCGCCCCAGTCGCCGCTGCCGAGTCGCTTCGATGCCAGCCAGCAGTTGGCGACGCGACTTCAGTCGCTCGGCTGAAACGCCGTCGACCTGTGTCAGGTCTTTGACCTCGAAGTCCGGCTGTGTCGGGTCGGCGTCGATGACAAACGGCGCGTGTTCGGCCCCGTAAAAACCCGGCCCACCCGCGGACATGGGATGCGGCAAGTTGATATATGGCGGCACAGAACCTCGCGGCCCCAGTTCACGCGAGACAACCGACCCAAGGGACGGATACACGTCATTGGTCGGGACGGGGTACTCACCGTCGGGAAACGCGGCCTTGCGGCCGGTCATCACGTAGTGGTAGCCGGTGGCGTGCCCGTTGTCGCTATGACTATGGCTTCGCAGGATTGTGAACTTGTCGGCGATCTTCGCGGACTCGCGGCAGTACTCGGTGACGATCGTCCCCGGCACGGCCGTGTTGATCGTTTGGAATGGCCCGCGAATCTCCGATGGAGCGTTGGGCTTCGGATCCCACATGTCCTGATGCGGCGGACCACCTTCCAAGAAGAGGAAGATGCACTGCTTGGCCGTTGGTTCTTGCCCCGTGTCGGCCTGAGCTTGCAGCTCCAGCATCCGAGGCAGACTCAGCCCTGCCAGCAAGCCAGTGCCGCCGACTCGAAGGGCGTTCCGGCGCGACATGCGGTCGCAGAAGTTTTGAATAGGTTGGCCGAAGGTCATTCGGAACATGGCGGTCTCCAGACTTGGAAGGTCGCAACAATTCGCGGCACACCAAGGTCAGTGATTGTAAATGAACTCCTTCGTATTCAGCAGCGCCCAGAGCAAGTCTTCGGTGGCTTCGCGTCGTTGGCTATTGTCCGGCGGGAAAGTCGCGAGGATCAGCTTACGCTCTTCGTCAGTCGGGAAGCGAGCGAGCGTCGCGAGATATGATTCATCGACGATCTCAGTGGCCGGACGCGCGGAATTCGCCAGTTGGCGGACTCGACCTTGGCGGTCGCGGATCTTGGCGACGATTTCAGGCGAGTTCATCAGGTGTAGCGCTTGCGAGATGCTGGGTTCGTTCGAGCGTTCGCACTCGCAAACGCTGGCTCGAACCGGACGGCCAAAAATGCGGAAGAAGTAGTTCGGTACACGGCTGTCCCAGACTTGAATCGCTCGGTAGCCGCTCGGCCAGCCGATGAACTTTTCTGGTACGCCGGTGACTTGGCAAATCGCGTCCAGCAGCACCTCGGCCGGAAGCGGCTTGTCGACAGCGTGCGAGAAATTCTGCGTATCGGTCACGTTCGAACCGGTCGGCTCGGCACTGGCTTGGTACGCCCGCGAGTTCAGCACGGTTCGCGTCAACGCCTTCAGGTCGAACTTCACGTCATGCATGTGCTGAGTCAGTGCCAAAAACAACGGCTCGTTGCTGGCGGGATTGGTGTCGCGCAGATCGTCAATCGGCTCAACCAAGCCGCGACCAAAGTAGTGATGCCACGTTCGATTGACGATGGCTTTCGCAAAGAACGGGTTGTCAGGAGCGGTCAGCCAATCGGCCAGCACAGCCCGGCGATCAATCGCTTTCGAGAAGTCGGCCGCCGTGGCTCCGAGCGCTCGCGCGGGAATCACGGCCTGAGTGCGCGGGTGCTTCAAATCCGTGCCGGCCTTCACGACGATCGCCTCGACTGGGGGTGTCGACATCAGTTGCAGATTCTTCTTACCAACACCGGTGAAGAAGCCCGCAAAGCCGAAGTAGTCCTCTTGGCCCCACCGTTCGTACGGATGATGGTGGCATTGAGCACACTCGATCCGCACTCCGAGAAACACTTGGCTGACTGATCGACTGAGCACTTCTGGCTCAGTGAGC
>CAZPUJ010000483.1:0-11410 GCA_964589725.1 uncultured Planctomycetaceae bacterium | reverse complement strand
CGATTTGTCGCAGCGTGACTCCTTCCGCTGGTGAAGTCGGGTGAAAAGTCCCAACGGACCGCGAGCTTGGTCACTCGGCGGGGTTTGTTATTTTCGGATGGCCGAGTCATCGGCCGGTTTCGGTGCGTGGCGGTTTCGATGAATGCGGGAAATAAGACGCGAAGGTTTTTCCAAAAAGGGATCGGGCGAATGAGCCACAAGGACAAAGACACGTCGGCGAGCAACAGCGTGATGATTGAAGCTCGCGGCTTGAGCAAGTTTTACGGCCCGTTTGCGGCCACTCAAAACGTGACGTTTTCGGTCCCGCGCGGCCAAGTCGCCGCGTTTCTGGGACCGAACGGGGCCGGCAAGTCAACGACGATGAAGATGTTGACCGGCTTCCTGACGCCGACGGAAGGAGAGTCGTTCATTGGCGGCTTCAACGTGGCGACGCATCGGCTGGAAGCCAGCAGGCTGATCGGCTATCTGCCGGAGAATGGGCCGCTGTATCACGAGATGACGCCCAAGTCGCTGCTGGAGTATCTCGGTCACGCGCGCGGGATGTCAGGGACGCACCTCAACAATCGGCTCGAATTCGTCGCCGACAAGTGCGCCCTGCGAACCGTGTGGAATAAGACGATCGGCAAGCTGTCGCGCGGTTTCAAGCAGCGTGTTGGCATGGCTCAAGCCTTGCTGCACGACCCCGAGGTGATGATCTTGGACGAACCGACCAGCGGGTTGGACCCGAACCAAGTGCATGAAGTCCGCGAACTGATTCACAGTTTGTCCAAAACAAAAACAATCCTGCTCTCGACGCACATCCTGCGGGAAGTGGAAGTCAGTTGCGACCGCGTGATCCTGATCGACAACGGCCGCATTGTGTTTGATGGGTCGGAGTCGGAAATGGAAGGTCAAAGCCACGATATGGAGTCTCGATTCCGCGACCTCACGCGGTCGCGAGTCGAGACAGTCGGCAGTCGGCAGTAGGTGGCGGGAAGTAGAACTTGAGTTCGGCAGGATGTGGCGCGAACTCGAACTAGCGTGTCTTTCGGGAGCAATCATGCTGAGAAGTCCTGTAATCAAAGCCGTCTTTTGGCGGAATCTGGCAAGTTACTTTTCGGGTGTGCTGGGCTACTTGTTCATCAGCGTGTTCGTGGTCTCGTGCGCCTGGGCCGCGTTCAGTCCGCGGTTTTTCACGAACAATTTGGCCACCTTGGATCAGCTCAGCGAATACTACCCGTGGCTGCTGCTGTTCATCGTGCCTGCCGTGACGATGACGTCTTGGGCCGAGGAACGGCGGCAAGGCACGGATGAGTTGCTCTTCACGCTGCCAGCCAACGACTTCGAGATTCTGTTGGGCAAATACTTCGCGACGTTGGCGGTGTACACGATCGCGTTGGCGTTCTCGGGATGCAATTTGCTGGTCTTGTATTGGGCCGCGAACCCGGACTGGGGCCTGCTGTTGACGACGTACTTTGGCTATTGGCTCGCCGGCGCGGCGTTGTTGGCGGCCGGCATGTTCGCCTCGGTGTTGACCAACAGCGTGACGGTCGCCTTCGTGCTGGGCGTGACGTTCTGCGCGATTCCGATCTTCGTGGGCAAGCTGGCGTCGCGACTGACCTCGCTCACCGCGTTCAGCCTGATCGAACAAATGCGCGAATACAGTCTGGGACTGATTCCGCTCACGAGCGTGTCCTACTTCGTGTCGCTGGCGGCGTTCCTCTTATACCTGAACGCGGTCTTCATCGCGAAGCGGCATTGGAGCGGCGGGCCGCATGGCTCGGTGATGGGTTGGCAGTTCGCCATTCGCTGCCTGTCGCTGGGCGTGGCGTTGATCGGCGTCAACGTGATCGTCGTGCAGTTGAGCCAAGCGTTTCCGCTCAGCTACGACCTGACCAACGAAAAGCTCTTCACGGTCTCCCCCACAACGCGAGACCTGATTGACAAGATCGACAAGAATCGGCCGGTGACGATCCAGGCATTCATTTCTCCGGATGTGCCGCGCGAGCAGGTCACGGCTCACGATCGGCTCAAGGGTTTGTTGCGGCAATATGACCGGATCGGCGGCCCGAGATTGGATGTCCGCTTTGTCGACGTCGTGCCGTTCAGCCAAGAAGCCGAAGAGGCGAAGCTGCTGGGTATCCAGCCAATGCAGGTGGCCACGGATGAGGAAGGCCGTCGCGGCGTGCGGGAAATCTACATGGGCGTGGTGGTCAGCAGCCCCACGGACGAAGTCGTGGTTCCCGTGTTCGAGGCCGGGACGTCGATCGAGTACGAGCTGACTCGTTCGATTCAAACGGTCGCGAATGAAAAGCGGCTGACGGTGGGCATCCTCCGAACCGACGCGCGCGTCACCGGTGGATTCGACATGACTCACTTCCGCAACCTGCCCGAATGGAGGATTCAGGCGGAATTGAAGAAGCAGTACAAAGTCGAAGAGGTCTCGCCGGACACGCCGATCGCGGACGACAAGTACGATGTGCTGATGGCCGTCATGCCGACGTCGCTGACACAACCGCAGATGCAGAACTTCGTGGACTACGTCAAGAAAGGCCGGCCGGTTCTGATCTTCGATGATCCGCTGCCGGTCTACGACGGCATGGGAGGGTCGGCGCCGCGAGCACCTAAGCCGCGGCCCGGCGGAATGATGGGCGGCATGAACGCTCCGCCCGAACAAAAGGCCGAGGGTGGCAAGGCCACGTCGTTGCTCAACCTGCTGGAGATCGCTTGGGACAACGGCGAAGTGGTCTTCGATTTCGCCGGAATCAACTTGCATCCAGAGTTCGCCAGCAGCATTCCTCCGGAACTGGTCTTCGTGAGCCCCAACACCGGGAACAAATCGGCGTTCAGTCCGAAGAGCTCCGTGACGAAAGATCTGCAAGAAGTGCTGACCTTCTTTCCCGGTAACATTCGCCAGCGACAAGGCAGCGAACTGAACTTTGACGCGCTCTTGCGGACCAGCCTGAAGTCCGGCGTGCTCGCCTGGGAGGAGATCACCAGATCCGGTGGGAATCCGTTTACAGGGAGCAGTTTCGAGATCGTGCCGAATCCGCCGCGGCAGCCCACCGAAGAATCGTACACGCTGGCCGCACACATCACCGGCAAGGATTCCAAAGGCCGCAAAGGTCTGAATGTCATCTTCGTGGCCGACGCCGACCTGATCAGCAACCAACTCTTCAATATCGAAGTTGCGCAGCAGTTGCCCAGTTTGCGGATCGACAACGTGAAGTTTGTGCTCAATTGCGTCGACGTGCTCGCGGGCGAGAAATCGTACATCGAATTGCGCAAACGTCGGTCTCAACATCGCACGCTCACCGCCATACAGCAGGTCGCCGACAAGCTCCGCAAAGAACAAGCGAATGAAGCCCGAGATGCGGAAGGCGAAGCAAAGAAAAAGATCGAGGAAGCCCAGAAGAACCTGGACAAGATCGTGGCCGAGATCGATAAGGACACGACGCTGACACCGTTCCAACGCCAGCAAAAAAAGCTCATCGCCCAAGAGACGGAAGATCGCAAGCTGAAGGTCAAAAAGGCCAACATCGAACGCGAGAGGGATCAGAAGATCGAACGCCTCACCGTCAAAACTCAGCAGCAGATTCGAGCCTACGAGGACGGTATCCGTTTGTGGTCGATTCTGCTACCACCGCTCCCGGCCCTCATCTTGGGGATTGTCGTGCTTTCGGCCCGCATCAACTCCGAATACCGTAACGTCGAAGTGGACCGCCTCGTGAAGCGGTGAACCCGTCAAGTAGGTTGGGACTCTGTCCCGACCGAGTCGGTACAGAGTCCCAACCTACAAGTTTCGCGGAGAGCAAAACCCATGAATCCGACGCAACGCACGCTCATGTTTGTCGCCGCCGCTCTCGTATCGACGGGCATCGCCTACACGGCGAACCAGTTCACCAAGCCGGTCGAACTCGCGGGATACGGCGAATTCGACCAAGACTTCTTTCGCGATTTCACCGACCCGACAACGGCGGCCTCGATTCGCGTCGTGTCGTATGACGAGACGCTGGCCACGTCGAAGAAATTCATCGTCGTCAATGACAACGGCTGGCGGATTCCGTCCCACAACGACTATCCGGCCGACGGCAAAGACCAGCTCACCAAAGCCGCCACGTCGATCATTAGTCTCAAGCGAGGGACTTTAGCGACTCGCCGCAAGACCGAGCACGAACGCTTCGGCGTGATCGACCCTCTCGACGAAGAAAGCACCGCGACGAAAGGCCGCGGGCAACGCATCACACTCTCTCAGAAAGGGGACATCGTGTTGGCGGACCTCATCGTCGGCAAGAAAGTCGAGGGTGACGAAGAGAAACGCTATATCCGCCGTGCTGACGAAGACAAAGTCTACATGGTCAGGGCCAAGTTCGATGTCTCAACGAAATTCGCCGATTGGGCCGAGACCGATCTGCTCAAGCTCGCTGGCTTCGATGTGCTCCGCGTGCGAGCCAGCCAGCCAAAATACAACGAGAACGACGAACTCGAAGGAACCGAAATCTTCGAGCTCACTCGCGAAAAAGGCGGCGATCCGTGGAAGCTGGACGGCCTCGACGAAGCGGCCGAGGAGCTGAAGACCGATGACATCAACACGATGGTCAGCACGTTGGATGACCTGCGGTTGGTCGGAGTCCGCCCGAAGCCCGCGCTGTTTGATGGCAAGCCGGTGCTGACCCCCGACCTGAAGATCTCGCTGCCTAAGGAACTCGCCAACAATCCCGAGATGCTCAATCAGGTCAAAATGTTGCTCCGCTCCAGCCTCAGCGAGAAGGGCTTCCGCGTCGGCCAAGACGAATCGGGCCAAGTACAAATCGTATCACGCGAAGGCGAGCTGACGGCGGGAACGAAGGACGGCGTCGTCTATCGGCTGACGTTTGGCAGCGTCTTCTCCGGCACGGAAGAAGAAATCGAAATCGGTGATAAGGACGACAAGGGTGACGTGAAAGAAGGCGAGAAAAAAACAGACATCCCCAAGAAAGCCTCCAAAGGTAAGAACGAGGACTTGAAGAAGAGTCGCTACTTGTTCGTTCGTGCCGAATTCGATGAGAAGCTGCTCGGCGCACGGCTCGTTGAACCGGAGATGCCCACGCCGCCACCGGGCGTCGAACCTCTCGCCGAAGATAAACCCGCTGGCGACTCTGACAAGCCCGATGCCGACGCTAAGAAAGAGGACGCGACCTCGAAGGAGCCGGATAAGGACGCCTCCGCTGAAAAGCCGCCTGAGTCGAAACAGACTGACTCGAAGAAGACCGACGACGTCCCTGAGGGAGCGAAGGGAGACGATCAGGTCGCGGCCTCCAGCGACGACAAAAAGGAGGACGACAAGAAGGAGAATGACTCCGAGAAAAACTCTCCGCCCAAGAAGAGCGACGTGAAGACGGACGAACCGAAGCCGGACTCCAAGGACGAGAAAGACAAACCGGCGGGAGACAAACCGGAGTCGGAAGCTAAGAAAGACGAGGCCAAGACAGACGAGCCTAAGAAGACCGAGCCTAAGACAGATCCGAAGGCGGAGTATCAGGAGGCTCTGAAGAAGTACGACGTGGACAAAGGGAGATACAACAGCGATCTGAAATCATTCGAGTCGCGGATCGAATCGGGGCAAGCGAAGGTCAAGGAATTGAACGATCGCTTCGCCGACTGGTACTACGTGATCTCCAACGACAGTTTCGACAAGCTGCGTTTGAAACGCGCCGACTTGATCAAGAAAAAAGAACTGCCAGCCGCGAGCACGAGCGAGAAGCCCGTGTCCGATCAACCAGCCAGCGACAAGCTGGACGAGGACAAACCGGCGACCGAAAAGCCGGCGGATGGCGATGCCAAGCCGACGAAACCGGCCGAAAAGTCGGCTGATTCGAAACAGCCCGCCGACCCGAAGTAACGCGAAATCCGCGCGTGATCGCCAACATTCATCGGGCACCGACGTGAGGCCTGTGCCTCGCGTCGGTGCCATTTCTAATTGCGCCGACTGAATCCGCCGCACCGGCGCCACGGGTGGTGCGTGGTGTGTTGTACGTGACGGTCGTCTCGCCTGAGCCCGATCTGTGGATGATGATCGGCCCAACATTGCCGAGCGTGCCGTTGGCGACCGCGTGGTGGACGTCGCGCGCCGACCAATAGCTTCGCCGCGACTTCTCGACAAGATCGGCAGGTCTGCTGCGCGTGTCCTGTGCCGAGTGACGAGCACGATCGGCGTTTCTTGGAGAATTCGCGCGGCCCCCATGATTAGCGGCATTTTTTGAGTAACAAGAGTTGCCGCGGAGTAAATCGTCACTTCGTTCCGCAGAGCGTCCGATTCCAAAGGCGGCTTGTTGCGCAAGTCGCCCCGCAAGGGAACGACCGCGACAACAATCTTAGTGCCGATGTGTGCCTCGCTATTTTGGACAGAGTGCCCGCGCGTCGCGCCCCACGTGTGTTTGTGGCGGACGCGATGCCAACACATTCCCCAACATCCATCGATTTGTTCTCGAAGAAGGAGAAGCTGCCGTGCGTATGTCCGATTGGTTGGAATCGCTGTCCCAGCGGATGGCGTTGTCGAAACGTCGCCGCCGATCGCCAGTTCGTGGTGGCGCGCCGGAACGCCTTGAAGACCGCAATATGCTGTCGGTCTCCGTGCTCTTGTTGAACGGCACCGAACTAAGCATCGTTTCGGACGCTGCTGATGACATCACCGTCGGCGTCAATGGCGCTTTAAACGTGACCGTCACAACACAGTCGGGCCTCTACCCTGCGATGCCGACGATCGCCGCAAGCGCGTTGACGAAGTTGGATATCGTCGGCAGCGACAGCGCCAATAACATCAACTTGGACGCGGTCATCCAACCCACCTTCAGCGATGCTCTAAAAATCACGGTCACTGCCGGCGACGGTAACGACATTATCGACGCCAGTTCGTCCAACATCGGCGCGGCAAGCGCGATTGATACCAATTTCGGAGCGACGTTGAGTGGTGGCGATGGTAACGACTCGATCCTGGCAGGTACTGGCAACGACAGCATCAGCGGCGGTGACGGCGCGGACACGATCGTCGGAGGCGACGGTGCCAGCGATGCGAATCCGCTCACGCTTGTCGATGACACGATTTCTGGTGGCAGCGGCACCGACCTGATTGGCGGCCAGAATGTCGGCGGAGTCGTGAGCGAAGTGGCGACCGGAAATGCGGGCGAAGATTTGATTACTGGTGGTGATGGAGCCGACGTCATCTTCGGTGGTGCGAACGACGATTCGATCGACGCCGGCGATGGTAATGACAGCGTTGAAGGTGGGGCCGGCAACGACACCATCAACGGCACGTCGGGTCGAGACACCTTAAACGGCAATGCCAACAATGACTCGATCCTGGGTGGTAGCGAGAATGACCTGATCGACGGTGGCACCGAGGACGACCTGATCAACGGGCAGAGCGGTAACGACCAACTCCAGGGTGGAGCCGGAAACGACGCCATCGATGGTGAACTTGGCCTTGACCTCATCCAAGGTGGTGCTGGTAACGATCTCCTCAACGGTGGAAGCGACAACGACTCGCTGGAAGGCGGAGCGGGTTCCGACACGATCTATGGTGGTGCCGGAAACGACATTTTGATTGATGGCACGAATCCAAATGCGAATACTCCGATTCTGACCACCGGATTCGCGGGCTTCGTGCAACTGACAGCCACACCTCGAGTGACACCCAACACGGACAACGACACGTTGGATGGACAATCGGGCAGCGACACGGTCTTCGGCGGCGGCGGCGGCACGGTCGGACCCATTCTGGGTGACTTGCTGCAAGGCGGAACCGGGGCCGATCTGGTCACAACTCAGGATGCGACGGCAGGCCGGAGCACGCTCAACGGCGGTGACGGCAATGACTTGATCTACAGCGGTCTGGCCGGCGATTTTCTAAATGGCAATGCTGGCAATGACACGATGCAAGACGTCACGGTCGACTATAACGTGACACCAGCCACGACGGTCATCGGTGGTGGTGGCAATGACTCGATGCTTGGCGGAGCGGGCAACGACTTGATGAACGGCGGTAATGGTGATGATACTCTGGAAGGTCAGGGAGGCAGTGATACGGTCGACGGTGGCAACGGCAATGACACGCTCAATTGGGACGCCGACGCCAGCGGAACCGACTCGCTGACCGGCACAGCCGGCGCGGACACCGTGAACGTCAACCTGGACAACACCGCCGACGCGGTGACAATCGATAAGTCAGCAGGCGGCCTGTTGCGAGTGACCAGCGGCGCGGCAGTGTTTACCTCGACCAACTCGATCATCGCGGTCAACGTGAACACCAAAGGTGGCGCCGACGTCATCACGATCAACGATTTGACGGGAGTGGCCGCAGTGTTCTTGACTGTGGATGGCGACGCCGGCAACGACACGATCAATGCCTCGACGGCCAACCTGGGGGCTGTCCGTTTGCTGTTGGCGGGTGGTACGGGCAACGACACCATCACCGGTAGCTTGGGTAACGACACCATTGTCGGTGGTGCCATCCTCGACACACTCGCGACGACCGATGGAAACGACTTGCTACTCGGCAATGACGGCAACGACAGCATCCTTGGTGGCTTGGGCAATGACGCGATCAACGGCCAAAATGGTGACGACACGGTCGATGGTCAAGACGGTGCCGACAACGTCAACGGTGGCAATCACAACGATACCATCAGGGGTGGCAATCACAACGACACCGTTCAAGGCGGCAGTGGCCACGACAGTATGTTCGGTAACGGCGGTAACGACAGCATGCTGGCGAGCACGGGGAATGACACGTTGGACGGCGGCACCGGCAACGACACCCTGGACGGCTCGGACGGTGATGACGTGCTGGCTGGTGGTCTGGGCGACGACACGATGACGGGCGGCATCGGCAACGACAAGCTGCGTGGCTCAGACGGCAACGACAGCCTGGATGGCGGCGACGGTGACGACGAGCTGAATGCCGGCGATGGCAACGACACCGTGATCGGCGGTCTCGGCAACGACGACCTCTCGGGCGGCGATGGCAACGACATCGTGAATGGCGGTGCTGGAACCGACGTCATGACTGGAGGCGACGGCAACGACACCATGCTCGGTGGTGCGGGTGGCGACACGCTGCTTGGCAACGACGGTGACGACTCGATCCTCGGTCAAGGTGGTACGGACATTTACTCCGGCGGCGAAGGGGCCGACTACGTGGACCTCGCGACGACCGAAGTCCAGGACGAAGCCTTCTCGCTGACGCAAGCCATGATGGATCAGTTGGACGGCATGTAAGCTGATTCTATGACTCTGAGCTGAACCGACAGACTCGACGACCACGCACGGCGGGGTCTGTCGGCGGCAGCTCTCCTTCGAGGCGACCCGGTCTGAGTTATCAGACCGGGTCGCTTTCTTTTTGCAGTCCGACGATCTCGTCGTGTCCGATCACGCCCGCGTGCAGAGACGTGGACAACAAGACGCCCCACACACCCAGCGACTTCAGGCATCGCAGGTCTCCCGCGTCACGAATGCCTCCACCGGTGATCAACTGGAAGTCCGGCAGCGCTTCGCGGATTTGTGAGCACAAGGCCAGCGTGCTGGGACCGGCCGCTTCGCCAACACTCGCCAAGTCCAGCACGATCATCTGCCGTGCGCCTGAATCAGACGCCGTGCGCGCAATGCCCTGCGGTGTTGGATCGAGCCACAGCGATGGTGTCGTCAGCGGCTGTCCCTGATTCAGATCCAAGCTAAAGATCATTCGCGACCAACCGAACTCGTCACTCAACGTCGCGAGCATCCGCGGTCCGCCGAGAGTCTCCAGCCCGATGATCACTCGCGCCGCCCCGGCGTCGAGTTGACGCGCGACGTCTTCCGCCGATCGCACTCCCGCATCGATCCAGACCTCGAACCCAGCGTCACGCAGCATTTGCAGCACGGCCATATTCGGCTGCTGTTTGACGATGCCGTCGAGATCCGCGACGTAGACCGCCGTCAGCCCGAGTTGTTCGCGAAAGGCGTACGCCACATCGAGCGGCCACACCGAACGGGTCAACAGACTTTCAATCGGCCGATACGCCTGCCTCCGGCCGCCAACGCCGCGCACCACGACACCGTCCATCAGATCAAGCACAGGAATCACGAACATTGGAAGGGTCGTTGAAACTCAAGAGCCTGCCTGCTTCCACAATTGGCAATCGAAAATCGGCAATCGAAAATCGAAAATCTCGCTCACTCCGTCAATTCCAGGCAAGGATCCAAACCCATGCGGCGGTACTGGTCCATACGATGACGTTCGTGTTTCAGCAAGTCCTTGCGTTGCCGGTAGTGCGTCTTCTCCAGGAATCTCTGCGTTCGTTTGAAGAAGCTGATCCAACCGGAGTCCAGTTCTCCGTTGCCGTCAGGTCGCGCTTGTCGACGCTGAGCGTCAAGGTCCTCAGGTTCCAAACAACGCATCAATTCATCTTCCAGCGAGAGGAAGAACTGATAACTGCCCGGATCGCCTTGCCGAGCGGCGCGACCGATGAGCTGCCGGTCGATGCGGGCTGAGCTGTGCATTTCGGTCGCGATCACGTGCAGTCCACCGTTCTTCGTGAGCTGCTCTTGCAGTTTGATGTCCGTGCCACGACCGGCCATGTTCGTGGCGACCGTGACTTTGTCGACGTGCCCGGCGCGAGAAACGATCTCTGCCTCTTGCTCGTGATAGTGCGCGTTGAGGATTTCATACTCGATCCGTTCTTGCTGCAGAAGCTTACTCAGCGCTTCGGACGCCTCGACCGACGGCGTTCCGACAAGGACGGCTCGCCCAACAGAAATCATCTCTTGAATGCTTTTGACGATCGCCGCTCGCTTCGCCTCCATTGTGGCGAAAACGCGCGTCGGATGACCGACGCGAATGCAGGGACGATTCGTCGGGATCGGTGTGACGCTGAGGCCGTAAGTGCGACGAATCTCACCGATGCCTTGCACCGCCGTGCCGGTCATGCCGCATAAATGCGTGTACAGCCGGAAATAGCTTTGCACCGTGATGCGAGCAGCCTCGCCCGAGGCCGCAGTGACCGGCACGAGTTCCTTCGCTTCGATCGCTTGATGCAGTCCGTCTTGCCATTTGCGACCGTCCATCATGCGGCCGGTCGACTCGTCCACGATCTTCACTTCGTTGTTGACGATGGCGTAATCCTTGTCCCGCATGAACGCGAACCGTGCCGTCAACGCTTGTTCAACGTGCTTGTAGATTCGCTCGGTATCGACCGCGTCGATCAACGCGGGCTTGGCCAACAACAGAATCTTTCGGCAGCCGGCGTCGGTCAAATAAGCCGCGCGACGTTTCGGCTCATAGACGAAATCGGTGTTCGCTTCCAAGTGCGAGACCGCTCGCTGACACCAGCGGAACAGACTGACCGTCGCCGCGTCATTGGGCAACGTCAGTCCAATGATCAACGGCGTCCGGGCTTCATCGATCAGAATACTGTCC
>CAZPUJ010000482.1:0-13962 GCA_964589725.1 uncultured Planctomycetaceae bacterium | reverse complement strand
GGTTGTGCCGCCGGAGGTGAAGAAGGATGACAAGTCGCCGAACGTCACGGCGCTCAAGATCAAAGTGGCGGTCGCGGCGGACGCGATGCCGGGGGTGCGCGATCTGCGAGTGCTCACGCCGCAGGGGATCAGCACGGTCGCACAGTTGGTCGTGGTCGAAGATCCGGTGGTCGTCGAACAGGCCAAGAACGACTCGGTGGCCGAGGCTCAAGCCATCACGCTGCCGGCGACCGTTTGCGGCAGCATCGAGAAGGCTGAGGACGTGGACTTCTTCAAATTCAAGGTCGAGGCCGGGCAGTCGCTGGTGTTTCATGTCCGCTCGCAGCGGCTGCAGGATCGAATTCACGACCTGCAAACACACAGCGACCCGATCCTGACGATCCGCAACGCACAAGGTTCGACGGTCGCGGCGGCGGACAACGTGTTTCACGGCGATCCGTTCTTGTGCCATCGTTTTGAACAGGCCGGCGAGTATCTGCTGGAGATGCGCGACGTGCGCTACAACGGCAATCAGTATTGGGAATATGCGGTTGAGATTCATTCGCGGCCGTTCGTGCGGAGCGTGTTTCCGCTGGCGATCACGGCGGGAAAGGAGACTAAGCTCACGGCCATTGGCTCGCAGCTTCCGGCCGATCCAGCGGTGACGCTCACGCCGTCAAGCGATCTTCCGCTGGGTCTCAATCGCCTGCGGTTGCCGTTCGCCGTAGGTCAGCCTTTCCAGGCTGACTCGAGCGCTCCGAAAGACGTCGGTTCCAATTCGGGTCAGCCTGGAAAGGCTGGCCTACGACCGAGCAACCCTGTCGCCACCTACGTCACCGCGCTGCCGGTCGTCGTGGAACCAACCGACGACAACAATGACGCAGCGAAAACCCTCGCCTCTCAGCCCTCAGCCTTCAGCCTGCCCTGCGTCATCAACGGTCGCATCGAAGCTCCCGGGGACGTCGATTGTTTCGTCTTCGAGGCGAAGAAAGACGACAAGCTCTCGTTCGAGGTCAAAGCGCGGCGGCTGCAATCGGAACTCGATTCGACGATTCGGATCGTCAACGACAAAGGGCAGACGCTCGCCGAGAATGACGACCTGCGGCTGGGCAAACGCGGCTCGCAGGATTCGTGGATCGAAAGTTTTTCGATTCCGGCCGACGGCAAATATGTGCTGGAGATCCGCGACATGCACCTGCGCGGCGGCGAATCGTTCATGTACGCCATCGAGGTCACGCAGGCTCGGCCGTATTTCACTCTCTTCGCTGACACTGACAAGACGAACCTGTCGCCCGGCGTGAACGGGGTCGTGTGGGTGAAAGTCGAGCGCAAGAACGGCTTCACCGGCGCGGTGCAGTTGCATGTGGACGGTCTGCCGAGCGGCATCATCGCCGAGTGTGGGCGGATCCTGCCGGACAAGAGCGTTGACGGCTGCATCGTCTTCAAAGCGACTCCCGAAGCGGGCCGAGTGGTCTCGCCCATCGTCATTCGCGGCACTGCGGTTCACGCTCAAGCGGACGGCCAGATGACCGAACTGGCCGCGACTGCCGTGCCATATCAGGAAATCTACAACCCCGGCGGAGGCCGCAACCATTGGCCTGTCGAGCAACACGTCCTCGCAGTCATCCCACCGCACGACATCCGCGGCATCAAGCTGAGCACCGCCGACATCACGCTCATGCCGGGCGAGTCCAAGATAATCGACGTCACACTGGACCGCGCCCCCGACTTCAAGGCCAACGTGACGCTCGACGTGACGATGACGCATCTCTCGCTCTTCGCGGACACGCTCCCGCCCGGCGTAACACTCGACGGTAACAAGAGCAAAACGCTGCTCAGCAACGGAGCGACTCAAGGGACGATCACGCTGACGGCTGACAAGAACGCCGCGCCGGTCGAACGCCAACTCATCGGTCTTACCGCCAACATCTCGCTGAACTTCGTCGTGAAGACGACGTTTGCCGCGGAGCCGGTGTTCGTGACGGTCTCGAAGCCGTGATCTGCTCGCCTGCTCGCGCGGCATACCGCCGGCGAACTTTAAGATACTCGTGGCTGGCCGAATTATCGAAGAGAACGGAAGTGGGCATGACGGCTCGACCGTTGCGACTTGAGTTCCGACCGCGGAACACCCGCCGACGGGTCGGCTTCCCAGGCGGCGAATCGGCGATCGAGTTCCTCCGCCCAAGCGTCATCGAGCATACACGGCCACCCCGACGATGATGTGACCGTGGCACCTCAATGAATCACCGACGGGTGGCGAGGACTGCAGTGGCCTCAGTGCTTGTAGACCTTGTGCTGCGGGCGGGCGGAGAGGATTTGCTCCTTACCCCAGGTCGTGACGGCTCGGAAGGCGTCACTCTTGATGAAGGTTTGGAAAGCGGCTTCGTCGGACCATTCGCTGGTGATGAGATACGACGCCGTGTCACTGACATCCTTCCACAGCGTCGAACTGGTGTGCCCTGCGGCGGCTCGCAAGGCGCCGATGACCGCAGCGAACTTCTCTTCAAAGTCCTGCTGTTTACCTTCGATCACGTGATAGTTCATGCCGACCGTAATCATTCAAAAATCCCTGCTGGAAGTGTGGAAGCACGAGTCTTACAAGGCTCGCCCGGTCCTGAGGTGAATAAAGTCCTGTTGTGAACCAACGCGGCAAGCAACTCGCCCGCCGCCGACTCACCCACGAAACGTTGCGGCATCAGCGTAACAAGGGATGCGCGGCAGAACCATGACTCCACCCCACCGCGACAGCCGCGCAGGAATTCCAGGTCGGGATTCTGTCCGTCGCGGAGCGACGATGGAATGTGTGGAGACGACGACACGCATCCCTTGGGCGGCCTATGGCATGGCGATGGTTCCATCGTCGCTCCGCGACGAGATGGTTTGGCATGATGGCTCCGCCGAGGCGGATGGGTGGAAACCCACGGCGACCTTCGGCGGTCGCTCTGCGACCAAGGACAAGAACCAAAGAGTTTCTACGGCTAGTGCCACGAATGGCGTGGCGTCGTATTCTGTCTGTCATACTTTGCGCCAACGAGTGGAGGCCCCATGCCGACAATTGCAGTTCCAGAAGCTGAGATTTTGCAATCACTGGACCAGCTTTCTCCGCAAGCGCGCTGGCAAGCCATCCAGAGGCTTTTGCCTTCGGCGGCTTACTTAGAGCGGGCGATTGAACGAAACCGTCCACGCATGGAGGCACTGGCCAAACAGCGCGGACTCGACTGGAGCGCACTTGCCGAAGATCAGAAGGAACAACTGGTCGATCAACTCCTCCATGAATAGGACGATTCATGCGAGCCGTGTTGGACACCAATGTCCTGATCTCCGGGTTGCTCTGGCGTGGTGCTCCGCACGAATGCCTGCTGTCGGCCGAGGCTGGTTTGTACGAATTGATCTTGGCGGACGGCATCCTCGACGAGTTGCGCGAGAAGCTGATCCACAAATTTGGCAACTCTACTGAAGAGCCTGCGGTTCAGTCCCGAAGGGGCGATCCTATGCCAGCCCAAGCCATCGGCCTGGGAGGCCATTCCAATGAAGATCAGGAAGCCCCAACAGGCAACGCTGTGAAGCATTTTATGCGGCTTGGTTTTGCTTGATTTGTCTTAGTTTTTCTCGCTCTGTAGTGGTCATCTTTCTGACGTCGGGATCTCCCAGCGGTTTTTTGTCTGGGTTTTTCGGTCGGTAGCGCGACCGCTTGTCGGTGTGGTTTTCATAACGCTGGACGAGAGCTTGCGATAGCTGATGGTACAAACCGTTTGCGTCCCGAGGGCGCTTGTCCAAGCGGCGCATGCACGTTCGCAAGGCTCGCATCGTGTTGGCGAGGCTACGGTCGATCGGATCATAGGCGTCATCCGAGGCGGCTTCCTTCGCCGCGATCTGTTCCCGAAGTGCGAGCAGTTCAGCAACTGCCATCGCGCGAATCGACCAATCCAATTCCACCAGCAGTCGATCACTATTACGGCAGCGGAGCTTGTGCTTGTCGATGGTTTGCTTCAGTCCACGGAACTCCACTTCGATGCCCCAACGCATTTTGTAGAAGCAAATGATCTGTTTCTTGGTCAGCTGACGACGATCCAGCACACTGGTCAGCATCCACATGTCCGTCTTGCCGACCCGGACCTTGACTAAACGCAAACGCAACGGTGGTTCCCCGGAATTCATTTGGCCTTTCGGCCAGCAAAGCACGATTCCGCCACCACACTTCTGGATGTCGGCTGTCTCGCTGAGCAAACTCACGTTGGCGCCCACGCGGACCAGAAAGTTGGCGAGCCTCGCCAAGATCGTGTGCCAGATGAGGATAGCCCACAAAGCCCGCATCACCGCAAAACAAGGTTTCGTCGGGGAATTCTTCCGTTTCCAGCATCTCCACGACGTGCCCGCGTTCGCTGGAATTCGAGGGCCCAATTCGCCAGGTCCAGGGCAGTCGCAGCCTCATCTGCCACATCATGGTGATCCACGCCTGAGGGGCTTGTGGTTGCGGTTTGTTGTCCTGGTTCCGCTGGCGTCGCATTCCTTTCGATTTCTTTTTCCCATACTTCGCTCGCTTCCCGTGGCCGTAGTTGGGAGCGCAGTACGCCCGTTCGTTGGAAACCGTTCGCGGGGCAGTGGCTCGGGAGCCATCGAAACCAATGAGCACCCAACCGTTGGTTCTCCAGTGCTGGCCGCCGATCTCCTCCGCCAGTCTTTGGAATCGCTCACGCAAGCGTGAACCAAGGACATCATGATAACTCTCCAGCGCGTTCATAAATGCCGTGTAAGTTTTCGCCGTGTTCTTCAGGCCCAGATCCCCACAGATCTCCAATGTTTGATCAAACGCGTCGGTCACATTCTTGGCGTCTTGCCACGACCAGACCAACCCTTCGACGGCGAGCTGCTCAGGAATCCATTTGATATTGCCATGAAATTCTCCCTTGGTAAACAATCCGCCCTGTGGCGCGTACCAGTTGAACAGATTTTTCAGGGCGGCTTTGTTACTCAGTGGATTTGCCGGGCTTGGCTTCCATGGCTTCTTTCGTTGCGATGCATTGACCTGCCTCCTGCGAGTCATGGCCAGATTCCTTTCTGACTGAAGTGTTTTCAGTGAGTGGCTAGGAATCTGGCTTTTTTCATATCTGCCGAATCAGCGAAACCCCAGTTTTTCACGCTAAAAATGGGCCTGGTTCAAGGTAGGGTAGCAGCCCGATCCGCCAAAGCCATGTGGACCTTTGTAAATAACCCATTGGAGCAACGAGTCTTATGGCGAGGCTGGCACGTCAATGACACCGGATGACCTGCTACCCTACGCGGCTGAGCTTTGAACCATGCCTAAAAATGCTTCACGGCGTTGCCCGTTGGGGCTACCTTTTGGTTGTTCCGACCGTCACCCTGGCCGATGGCCTGGGCTGGCATAGGAATGCCACGTTGTGGCGGAGGACGCTCCCTTCCCGCGCTGACGAACGGCAACATCACGAACGCACCACCGCGAGAAGTCACCCGCCCCCGCGTTCCCCGAGTCCTCGTTATGACACCACCGTCAATCCGGCCAACCGAGCCATTGCCGCTTGCCGTTGATCGAAAGTGCAGAACTCGGTGGCTACGAGTTCGAGTGCCAACGCGACATGGAGTGTGTCCAACGTGCGGCAGAGCGTCGAAACCGTATGCTGGCTGGAAAGAATCTCGGCACGGGCGAAGATGTTGTCCCAAGGTGGCGTGATTCGGACGTAGAAGCCGCTGGCAAGGTCTTGATCAAAATCGGACATGAGCGCCTGACACTCAGCATCCGTCACTTCATTCCGTCCTTGCTTCTGACGGATCGCGGATCGCATCTCCAACAGATGCAGCGGCGTGAGCACTGGTGACGAACCCGTGGCCTGAACCAGAGTGACAGCCTGCACCGCATTGGGTTCAGGCAGATAAAGCTTCAAGAGAACGCCGGAATCAAAGTAGCGCATCAGGCTCGATCCGCTCGCAGGTCATCCAGGATCGCTTGGGAATCTGGCACGGTTCGCCCGCCGAAAATCGCTTTCTGCCGAGCAAGAAAATCAGGTGAGGAGACGCTGACGGCGTCCCTGTCCATCACGGTGCCCGGTCTGTCCAAACCGTTCGTGCGCGACTTCAGAAAGACGAGAAAGTCGTAAACTTCCTGAAGCAGTGGTTCAGGCGTTCTTTCGATTTCCAATTTCAGGGCTTGCGCGGCGTTCATGGCGTGTGAGTTTATGCCGCTGAACAATTCACGACAAGATGCGAGATGAGAATGGAGCTGTCGAGTTCTGGGGTCGAAACGTCGCCCGTCACGGAGCGACATTGGATGGTCGCCGTGGGTTTCAACCCATCCGCCTCGGCGGAGCGATGACAGTTGAATGATTCGTCGAGGAGCGACGATCGAATGCGGGGGTCATCGACGCGAATGAAATTGATGGTCGATCGCGCGGAGATAGTTCAATCGTCGCTCCGCGACGAGATTGTTTGGCGTGATTGCTCCGCCGAGGCGGACTCTGCAACCAAGGCCAAGAACCAAAGCGTCGCCTGAGGCGTCGGGTGTGCGAATTTCAGAGATTGCCGTTGCGAACTTGAGATACTCGCGACTGGCTGAAGTGTCGAAGTCGACTGAAGCGGGCATGACGGCTCCATCGCTGTGACTTCAGTTCCGACCACGGAACGCCCGCCGACGGGTCGGCTTCCCAGGCCGCGAATCGGCGATCGAGTTCCTCGGCCCAAGCGTCATCGAGCATGTCGCTCGCTTCTGGACTGAGGCTGCCCCGTAAGTTCTGAACGACCCTGACTCGTTCCCCTTCGGGCAGCTTCAAAACCTCTCGAAAAATCGACTCGCGCGGTGCAGTCATTACTCAGTCTCCTGTGAAGCGGAATGACACAGAATACCCGATACCCGAAATCGTCCGCAGCGTCAGTCGGACCTGAACGACCCGTAGTCTGAAGACTCGACCCCCGCCGCGATTCAGTCCCGAAGGGGCGATCCTATGTCAGCCCAGGCCATCGGCCTGGGAGGCCAATCCCAATGAAGATCAGGAAGCCCCAACGGGGCGACACCAAATTTGACCAACAGGGAATACCTCATCGACGATGACGAACAATGCTTGGGGCCGCCCCGTTGGGGCTTCCTCTTGGTTGTTCCGACCATCACCCAGGCCGATGGCCTGGGCTGGCATAGGAATGCCACGTTGTGGCGGAGGACGCTCCCTTTCCGCGCTGACGAACGGCAACAACACGAACGGACCACTGCGAGACGCCGTCCGTCGCGGAGCGACATTTGACGGTAGCCGTGGGTTTCAACCCATCCGCCTCGGCGGAGCGATGACGCGCGAATGGTTCGTCGCGGAGCGACGATGGAATGTGTGGTGACGACGACACGCATCAATTTGGCAGCCGGTGGCATGGCGATGGTTCAATCGTCGCTCCGCGACGAGATGGTATGGCGTGATGGCTCCGCCGCGGCGGATGGGTTGAAACCCACGGCGACCTTCGATCCGCCGCGGCGGACTCGGCGACCACGGCCAAGAGCCGAAAGTCGCCTGAGGGGTCGGTTGTGCGAATTTCAGAAATGAGCGTTGCGAGCTTGGGAAGTGCAGAACCGGCTGGCGGCAATTTCTGAAATTCGCATGCCCGGCCCCGCGTTCTCGTTCGATCAAAGCGAGTATCGTGAACGTCAGGTACGGGTCACAGCCCCAACGCACGTCGCATCACGGTTCGCAATCGGCGAACAGTTTTGCCGGCATCCTTGGCTTCAGCGACCGTGGCTGACATGCCCGGATAACGAATTTGGACTCCGAAAGGGTTGAGCGCCTGCACGAGTAGAAGGTGTGTCGCCAGAGCCGCGTCATGCAGGACGCACAAGTTGAGCAAGTCTTCCAGATCATGAATGCGCGGCGGCGTCATTCCCCGCGCGAGAAGATAAGCCTTCAAGTACTTCTCCGCGCATTGATGACAGTGGTAGCAGACAACGTCCGGCACCGGCTCCTTGCGGCGTCGATTGAGCGCCGTGGCGCTGCGATAATCTGCGTCGGCTTTGGCGACCCATTCGTCAACGAGCGTCGCGCTGATAAAGCACCTTCCCCGTGCTGAGAATGTTGGCGATGAAGAAGTCCCCTATAGCGAGTCGTTCGTCAATCTCAGCCGGGGTTCGCACAACGATGTCCATGGGCAAGAACCGCACTTTGGCCACTTCGGTGACGCGCCGGATGCGTTGACTCATGGGCTCCTTCGACTCCATCACAACCAGCAAGTCCACGTCGCTGTCCCGGTCGGGAACACCATTCGCATACGAACCGAACAGTACGATCTTCTCCGCCCGAAACTTTTCCACGATGCGCTGCACAATGCCCGCCAGCAAAGATTTGGTCACGCGCGGACGCAACTGCGTCCATTCCGCGACGGAATCGCTGTCAGACGGTTTGGTGACGCGGCTCATCGTCTCTGATCTTTCGGGTCATGCCTGCGACGTAGATGACCAGCAGCATACGCCAAGCCGTGACTCGTCGAAAGAGGCTCGTGCCATTCTGAGGATTTGACGCCTCGTCAGCATCAGGCTTCAACGATCAGAATACGCGAAATCGTCCGCAGCGTCAGTCGGACCTGAAAGTCCGAGCCCACAGTCGCGCAGGAATTCCGTGTCGGGACGCCGCCCGTCGCGGAGTGACATTTGACGGTCGCCGTGGGTTTCAACCCACGGAGGGCGATGACACAGGAATGATTCGTCGCGAAGCGACGATGGAATGCGGATGTCAGCGGCGCGGAGGAAATTGGTCGCCGATCGCACGGAGATGGTTCAATCGTCGCTCCGCGACGAGATTGTTTGGCGTGATTGCTCCGCCGCGGCAGATGGGTGGAAACCCACGGCGACCTTCGATCCGCCGTGGCGGACTCTGCGACCAAGGCCAAGAACCAAAAGTCGCCTGAGGGGTCGGGTGTCCGTCGGATGGCCCAGCTTCGGAGAAGCCGGGTGCCGAAGGCACAGGAAACTGAGAGTTGACGCTCAAACAGAAAACGACGCACTTCTCTGATTCGATGTCTCTCCTGAGTTTCTTGTGCTACGCGAAACAATAGAAGCTGGTCCCGTTTCTTCTCTCCCGTTTCTTCTCTTCCACTCAGTTGCCGCGTCCAGCTCCGCGCGGCGTCACCCCCCACACCATCACCGTCCGATCGTTGCCTGCCGACGCCAGCCGGTTCCCGTCCGGGCTAAACGCCACGCTCTTGACCTGCCAAGCGTGCCCTGTCAACGTCAGCGTCGCCTGACCGCTCGTGGCGTCCCACACCTTCACCGTCTGATCTTCGCTTGCCGACGCCAGCCATTTCCCGTCCGGGCTAAACGCCACGCTCAGGACCCCGCCGTTGTGCCCTTTCAACGTGAGCGTCTTCCTCGTGGCGTCCCACACCTTCACCTTACCGTCGTCGCCGCCGGCCGACGCCAGCCGTTTCCCGTCCGGGCTAAACGCCACGCTCGTGACCGCGCGGGTGTGCCCCATCAACGTGAGCGTCTCCTGACCGCTCGTGACGTCCCACACCTTCACCGTCGAATCGTGGCCTGCGGTCGCCAGCCGTTTCCCGTCCGGGCTAAACGCCACGCTCTCGACCGCGCCGTTGTGCCCGTTCAATTTGAGCGTCTCCTGACCGCTCGTGGCGTCCCACACCTTCACCGAGAATTCTCCGTCGCCGTCGCCGGCCGACGCCAGCCGCTTCCCGTCCGGGCTAAACGCCACGCTCACGACCCCGCTGTTTTGCGCTTCCAACGTGAGCGTCTCCCGACCGCTCGTGGCGTCCCACACCTTCACCGGTCCAATCTGGCTTGCCGACGCCAGCCGATTCCCGTCCGCGCTAAACGCCACACTCGTGACCTCGCGGGTGTGCCCTTTCAACGTAAGCCTCTCCTGACCGCTCGTGGCGTCCCACACCTTCACCGTCTGATCGTAGCTTCCCGACGCCAGCCATTTCCCGTCCGGGCTAAACGCCACGCTCGTGACCCCGCCGTTGTGCCCTTTCAACGTGAGCCTCTCCTTTCCGCTCGTGGCGTCCCACACTTTCACCGTCTTATCCTCGCTTGCGGTCGCCAGCCGTTTCCCGTCCGCGCTAAACGCCACGCTCGTGACCGGGCGAGTGTGCCCTTTCAACGTGAGCTTCTCCTGACCGCTCGTGACGTCCCACACCTTCACCTCGCCGAGAGAATTGGGTGCAGATGAGTTTCCGCTTGCGGATGCCAGCCGTTTCCCGTCCGGGCTAAACGCCACGCTCCTGACCTTGCTGGTGTGCCCTTTCAACGTGAGCGTCTCCTGACCGGTCGTGACGGCGTCCCCCAACTTTCCGATGACTTGCTCTTGCTCTTGTCCGTTGATGGGGAATGCGGAGATCGTAGAGGCGTCCCCCAACTCGACGGTGACTTGCTTTTGACCGTTGATCCAGAGTACGGAGATCGTCGCGAGAACCGCAAGCGCCGCCGCTCCGGAGATCGCCCGCACTCGGTGCTTGTGATCGTTCGCTTTCATCGTCGAACCTCCGGGATGGTGGAATTGGAAAGCGAATGGCCCGTAGAAAAGGATAGAGCTAAAGTCTCGCGAAATGCGAGCAGCGGTGCCACATGCCCGATCACGGCTCGAACGCAATCTTTGCTTATTGCGGCGCCACGTCCCACACCTTCACGTCGAAAGAATTGTATGGAGGTTCCGCTCTGCTTGCGGATGCCAGGCGCTTCCCGTCCGGGCTAAACGCCACGCTTGTGACCTCGCGCATGTGCCCCTTCAACGTCCACATTTCCTTTCCGTTCGTGGCGTCCCACACCTTCACCGTCTGATCAAGGCTTGCCGACATCAGCCGGTTCCCGTCCGGGCTAAACGCCACGTTCAAGACCTTGACGGTGTGCCCTTTCAACGTGAACGTCTCCTGACCATTCGTGGCGTCCCACACCTTCACCGTCTGATCCCAGCTTGCCGACGCCAGCCGTTGCCCGTCCGGGCTAAACGCCACGTTCACGACCCCGCCGGTGTGCCCTTTCAATGTGAGCGTCTCCTGACCGCTCGTGGCGTCCCACACCTTCACCGTCCGATCCCAGCTTGCCGAGGCCAGCCGTTTCCCGTCCGGGCTAAACGCCACGCTATAGACCTCGCTGGTGTGCCCTTTCAACGTGAGGGTCTCCTGGCCGCTCGTGGCGTCCCAGACCTTCACTGTTCCATCCCTGCTGGCTGACGCCAGCCGTTCCCCGTCCGCGCTAAACGCCACGCTCAAGACCCAGCCGGTGTGCCCTTTCAACGTGAGCGAATCCTGACCGTTCGTCGCGTCCCACACCTTGACCGTCCGATCCCAGCTTGCCGACGCCAGCCGTTTCCCGTCCGCGCTAAACACCACACTACTGACGTCAGAGGTGTGCCCTTTCAACGTGAGCCTCTCCTGACCGTTCGTGGCGTCCCACACTTTCACCGTATAATCTGAGCTGGCCGTCGCCAGCCATTTCCCGTCCGCGCTAAACGCCACGTTCAAGACCCCGCCCGTGTGCCCTTTCAACGTGAGCGTCTCCGGTTCGCTCGTGGCGTCCCACACCTTCACGGTACCGTCGTCGCCGGCCGACGCCAGCCGCTTTCCGTCCGGGCTAAACGCCACGCTATTGACCCGCCCCGTGTGCCAATGCCCGAAGTCACTACCTTTCGCCGTGTGCGTCTGCTGCCCAGTCGTGGGGTCAAATTCAGTTGTATATGCAACCTGATGTGGAGAACCTTCGAACGTGAGCGTCGCTCGACCGCTCGTGGCGTCCCACACCAGCACCGTCCCGAAGTTGTCTGACGACGCCAGCCGTTTCCCGTCCGGGCTAAACGCCACGCTCAACACCAAGTGGTTGTGCCCTTTCAAGGTGAGCGTCTCCTGACCGCTCGTGGCGTCCCACAACTTCACCGTCTCATCAAAGCTTGCCGACGCCAGTCGTTTCCCGTCGGGGCTAAACGCCACGCTCGTGACCACGCTGGTGTGCCCTGTTAGAGTGAACGTGGTCTGACCGCTCGTGGCGTCCCACACCTTCACCGTTCCATCCCTGCTGGCCGACGCCAGGCGGTTTCCGTCCGCGCTAAACGCCACGCGTGTGACCTCGCTGGTGTGCCCATTCAACTTGAGTTCTTCCTGACCGCTCGTGGCGTTCCAGACCTTCACCGTCTGATCGTTGCCGGCCGACGCCAGTCGTTTCCCGTCCGGGCTAAACGCCACGCTATCGCAATTGATGTCGCGGTTGTGCCCTCTCAACATGAGCGTTTCCTGACCGCTCGTGGCATCCCACACCTTCACCCAGCCGGGAGAATTAGGTGCAATGCTTGAGGATGCCAGCCGTTTCCCGTCGGAGCTAAACGCCACGCTGGTGACCCAGCCCCCCGGTCTCAATGTGAGCGTCTCCTGACCGCTCGTCGCGTCCCACACCCTCACCATCCCATCAGAGCCTGCCGACGCCAGCCGTTTCCCGTCCGGGCTAAACGCCACGCCATAGACCTGGCTGCGCGGTGTCAACGTGAGCGTCGCCTGACCGGTCGTGACGGTCGGTGAATCCCCAAGCATACTCGCCGCCATCCCGTGTCTCGACGTGAGCGTCTCTTGACCGGTCGTGACGGCGTCCCCCAACTTTACGATGCCTTGCTTTTGCCCGTTCATTGGGAGTGCGGAGATCGAAGAGGTGTCGCCCAACTTGACGGTGACTTGCTTTTGCCCGTTGATCCAGAGTGCGGAGATCGTCGCGACAACCGCGAGCGCCGCCGCTCCGGACATCCACCACACCCGGTGCTTGTGATCGTTCGCTCTCATCGTCGAACCTCCGGGATGGTCGAAACGGCCAGTGGATGGGTCGTACAACAGCGTAAAGCGATGCGGCGCGAAATGCGAGCAGCGGTGCCAGATGCCCGATCACGGCTCGAACGCGATCTTTGCTTATTTCGGCGGCACGTCCCACACCTTCACCGTCCCATCCTGAAACAACGGTGTCAGGATCATCGCTGTGCCATCCGTCAAAAATCGCCCAGCGTCATTTGCAACGGGACGGTTGCGAGATAGATATTTGTCGAGCCTTCGTGCGACGAGTAATAGCTGACGAGCATATTTCCGCTCTCGCCCGCGCCGTCCTCGACCGCTTCGAGGTACGCACAATCGCCGCCGGATGGCAGCGTGCAATACGGCGTGAGCTTGCCGTCGGAATAAATGTAGATCGCGCTGCCGGCTTCCTTCTTGGAATAGTCCATCGTGCGAGTCAGCAGATACGTCACGCCTCGAAACGTGTGGACGCTGTGGCCGGAGAAATGATTGACGTCGGGCTTGCGCTCGATCCACTCGGCGTAGGGTGGCGTGGACTCCAAGATCGCGGCGGGCGGGCTGCCGTATTTTTGACGCAGGAATGCAGTCGCTTGATGATCGGGTGAGAAGTGCAACGTCGTCTCGCTTTCCCAGTTGCCGGCGCGGATCGTCGAAATCTTTTTCCAAGCGAGGCCGTCCTCGGACGTGATGAGATGCACTTCACGACCTTTGCCGCCGCTGACCTCGTCCTTCTTGTGAGCGGCCGAGTAGAATCGGCCGTTGTGCTGGCATGGTTTCCAGACGATGAATCGCGGCTCGTAAACCGCCTGCGGCTTCGACCACGTTTCGCCGTCGTCAGTGAACGTGACGTACGTCGTCAACTCCGGGCCGCGCATGGCCATGTCGTACAAGAACAGCCGCTTATCAGTCACCAGGAATTGCGGGTCGCGATCATCCGGCTCGACGTTCAGGCGGAGTGCTTCGTGCCATTCTTTCGCGTCCTTCGATCGCAGCACGACGATGTCGCCGTCGCCCGAGTTGTGATCCTTCGCCGAGCGAAACGCCAACCACAAGTCGCTGCGAAAGCGTCTCAGGCCCGTGAAGGCGTTGTGCTTGCCGTCGGCGAAGACCTTGCGAATCTCCAGTGGTTGGACGAGGTCGACCAGCTTGTTTTCGCGCAGCACGTTCAAGATGTTGGCGGCCAGCACTCGATGTCCGGCGGGGTTGGGATGACAGTGGTCGGTG